>JAIXPT010000083.1 GCA_027486095.1 Planctomycetaceae bacterium
CACGCCGTGGCCTTCGCCGCCGGGCAGGCGAAGACGGGCTGCCGGCCGATCGTCGATATCTACAGCACGTTCCTCCAGCGGTCGTTCGACCAGATCTTCCAGGAGGTCTGCCTGCAAAATCTGCCGGTCGTGTTCATGCTCGATCGAGCCGGCCTCACGGGCCCCGACGGCCCCACGCATCACGGCGCCTTCGACCTCGGCTACATGCGGCTGTTTCCCAACATGGCAGTGCTCGCCCCGGGCGACGAGCACGATCTGGTCGCGATGCTCGACTGGGCCCTCGCACAGCCGGGCCCGGTGGCGATCCGCTATCCGAAGACCGCGGTCGAGCGGCACGAGGGCCCGCGGGCCCCGATCGCCGCAGGCCGCGCCGAAGTGCTCACGGAGGGCGCCGACGGCCTGATTCTGGCCTGCGGCACGCTGCTCGGCGCCGCCCTCGACGCGGCCAAGCAGCTGCGCGACGAAGGGCTCGAGGTGGGCGTCGTGAACGCCCGGTTCGTGAAGCCGCTCGACACTCAGGGCCTGCTCGAGCGGATCGAGGCCGCGCCGTGGGTCGTGACGGTCGAGGAAAACGCCCTGCCGACGGGCTTTGGCAGCGCCGTGCTCGAGGCCGTGAGCGACGCGCGGCTCGCGTGCGGCCCGATCGTGCGGCTCGGCCTGCCCGATCGGTTCGTGGAGCACGGAGAACGCGGCGAGCTGCTCGCCGACCTCGGCCTCGATGCCACCGGCATCGCCGCCACCTGCCGCGGGCTCGCGCACGCCGCCCGGCCGCTGTCGCACGCGGTGCCGACGAGTGCGCGGTGCCCATGAGCGGCTCTTCCGGCGGCCCGATCGAGTCGCGGCTCCGCCCGGGCCAGCCGGCGCCTGTCGATCTGCGGGTGCTCGTCGTCGGCCCTGTGGGCCTCGCCGATGTGGCCACGGAGGCCCGCCGGATCGAGCGGCTGTTGGCCGCCGGCGGCCACGCCGTGACCGTCCACCTCGCGCCCCGCGAGTCCTGGGGCGAAGGTGCCTTCCGTGCCGCGGCGACCGGCGGCGTCGATCTCGTGGTGGTGCTGGGGGGCGACGGCTCGATCCTGCGCACCGCCCGCTGGATGGGCTACGACCAGGTGCCCGTGCTCGGCGTCAATCTCGGCACGCTCGGATTTTTGGCGGCCTGCGCGCCCGCCGAGGCCGATGCCGCCCTCGCCGCGATCACGGCCGGCCAGTTTTCCTGCGTCGATCATCTGATGTTCGAGTGTGCGGTGATGCGGGGCGGCACCGTGATCCATCGGGAGCTCGGCCTCAACGAGACATCGCTCCTCGCCGGCCCCCCGTTCTCGATGATCGAGATCGCCCTCCATGTCGATGGCGAACGGGCCACCACCTACCGCGCCGACGGCCTGATCGTGAGTACGCCCGTCGGCTCCACGGCCTACAACCTCTCGGCGGGCGGGCCGATCGTGCGCAAAGATCTCGACGCTTTCGTGTTCACACCGCTCAATCCCCACACGCTCACCAATCGCACCGTCGTGGATTCCGCGAGCCGGTCGTACGAACTCGTCGTGCCACGGCCGAACCCCGGCTCCGCGTGCGTCGTCGATGGCCGCGTCGTCACCGGGCTGATCGCGGGCGACCGGGTTTCGATCCGCCGCGCGCAGCCGCGCTTCACGCTCGTGGAAACGGATCGCCACGGCTATTACCGCACGCTGCGTGAGAAACTCGAATGGGGCGGAGGCCTCCGGGGCGCGGGCGGCCGCCCCTCGGCGAGCCCCGAGGGATCATGAGGCTCACCATCCCGGCCTGGGTCGCCGCGGCCTGCTGCCTGGCGTGCGCCGCCACGCTGGCGGCCGATGGCGTGATGCTTCGCTACCGCTTCGAGCCGGGCGAGAAGATCGTGATGGACGTGGCCCACCGCGCCCTCACCGAGACGACGATCGGCGCCACCCGGCAGGCGGTCGAGACAGCCACGGACTCGACGAAGATCTGGACCGTGGTGGCGGTCGATGCGCAAGGCCACGCCACGATCGAGCATTCGGTGGGCGACGTCACGATGACGTCGCGCACGAGCGACAAGGGGGAGACTCGCTGGAGCAGCCGCGACCCGGGCCCGGTGCCGCCAGACTACGAATCGGTGACACAGAGCCTCGGCGTGCCGCTCTCGCGTGTCGAGGTCGATACGGCCGGCCGCGTGCTCTCACGGCGCGACTTCAAGCCCAGCCCGCCGTCGGGCACCGGCGACCTGATGGTGGTGCCGCTCCCCGACGAGCCCGCGATGGTGGGCACCGAGTGGGCGGTGCCGCAGGAGGTGGTCGTGGAAGTGCCGAACGGCCCGCGGAAGGCCGTGAAGACCAGGCTCCGCTATCGCGTCGCGGCCCTCCGCGATGGCGTGGCCACGATCGACGTGGACACCACCGTGCTCACGCCGATCGATGATCCGCGTCTCGAGGCCCGGCTGCTCGAACGGATCTGGGATGGCCAGATCGAGTTCGACGTGGCCCGCGGCCGGCTGCTGCGCCGTTCGACGGGCGTCGATCGCCGCGTCGTCGGCTTCAGCGGCCCCGAATCGAGCGTCCGCTACAAGGCGAGCCTCGAAGAGCGGCTCCAGTAGGCCAGGCTTCAGCCTGTCTGCCAACGCACGACATCCTCTCGGCTCACGCCTCGGGCTTCCGGCGATCCAAGCACGCATCCCTTCGGCTCACGCCTCGGGCTTCCGGCGATCCAACAAGCCCGGAGCGGGAGCGACGGGACACCGGGATGCACGCGATCCCGCTCGCCATGCCGCAGGGCAGCCAGTAGCCGCACCCACGCGGAGTCCCCGGGCTCCCGCCCAGGGCTTTCTGACATCACGGATCCCTTCGGCTCACTGCCCCTGGCCGAGCGAGTAGCCGGGCTCACCGTTGAACGTGCAGAGCTGCTCGGTCTTGATGAAATCGACGCCCACCTTCGCGAGGCGGCCGAGCAGATCGGCGATCGCGGCGTGCGAGAGCGTCGCCCCCTTCTCCGCCATGAATCGGCACCGCCAGTGATCGGTGCAGAAGGTTTCCGGCAGGCCGCCCGGCCACACCTTCACGCCCCGGTTCGTGATCATCGCGAGCGTCAGGCCGCTGCCGGCCTCCTTCTTCATCGTGGCGGCCAGGTCGTCGGCCACGATGCCGGGCGCGTCGATGAACACGTCGATGCCCACCGTCTCCTTCTTCGCCCCGGGCTTCCGCTTCCAGGTGGGCAGCTTCATCGTGGGCCGCTCGGCGTAGTCGGCCGGCCGCAGCGTGGTCGGCCGCTGGCCGAGCCGGGCGATGACCGCATCTGCGAATTCCTGCGTGCCCACCTTCTGCTTCGACACGCCCTCTTCGTAAATGTCGTAGGTGTGGATGCCGTCCTCGATCGTCTTGAGCCACGCATTGTGGACCTTCTCGGCCACGTCTGACTGGCCGATGTGCACGAGCATCTGCACGCCGCCCAGCAACAGCCCCGAGGGATTCGCGAGATTCTGGCCCGCCCGGCGCGGCGCCGAGCCGTGGATCGCCTCGAACATGGCGCAGTGCTCGCCGATATTGGCCGAGCCGGCCAACCCCACCGACCCGGCGATCTCGGCCGCCACGTCGGAGAGGATGTCGCCATACAAGTTCGGCATCACGATGACGTCGAACTGGCCGGGATTGTCGGCCAGCTTGGCGGCGCCGATATCGACGATCCAGTGCTCCTTCTCGAGATCGGGATACTCGGCGCCGATCTCGTCGAACACCTTGTGAAACAGGCCGTCGGTGAGCTTCATGATGTTGTCTTTCGTGAAGCAGGTCACCTTCTTGCGGCCGTGGGCGCGGGCGTATTCGAACGCATAGCGAACGATCTTCTCGCAGCCCGGCCGGCTGATGATCTTGAGGCACTGCACGACCTCGTCGGTCTGGCGGTGCTCGATGCCGGCGTAGAGGTCTTCCTCGTTCTCACGAATGATCACGAGATTCATGGAGGGATGCTTCGTCGCCACGAAGGGCGCGTAGGCCGCGCACGGCCGGACGTTGGCATAGAGGCCGAGCGTCTTGCGGACCGTCACATTGAGGCTCTTGAATCCTCCACCCTGCGGCGTGGTGATCGGCGCCTTGAAGAAGACCTTCGTCCGCCGCAGGCTGTCCCACGCTTCGGGGGCGATGCCGGCACTGTTTCCAGAGAGATACACGCGCTCGCCGATGTCGATCGGCTCGAGGGCGAGCTTCGCGCCCGCCGCCAGGAGGATCTTGAGGCTGGCCTGCATGATCTCGGGGCCGATGCCGTCGCCGAAGGCGACGGTGACGGGCGTGGCCCCCGCCGCGGGCTTACCGAGGGTGGCCAGAAAAGCTGCCGGGTTGGGCTGGGCGGTCATGGGTGGAGGTCTCCGGAGCGGGGGTTCATGTGCCGCCAAGAATATCCGGTCTGGCGGCGTTGCCCAGCCGGGCGGGCGTGGGCCGCGAAGCAGGGGCTGATCGCCCCCGAGCGGCCGCTCCAGCCTCAGCCCGCGCGGAGCGTTTCTTCGACGCGGCGGATCGCTTCGGCGACGTCCCAGGTGGCGTCGGCGAGCACGATCTGCGACTGCTTCGCGACCCACTCGTCAACGGCCTTCTGCGCCGAAATCACCGTCGAGTGGCTGCGGCGGCCGAAGTAGCTGCCGATCTCCGTGAGCGGAGCGGGGGTGTGCTTACGGGCCAGAAACATCGCGAGCATGCGCGGATGGTTCACCTTCTTGCCCCGCTGGGCCGACTGCAGCGTGCCCGAAGCGATGCCGAAGGCGGCGCAGACGGCCCGCTCGATGTCGGCGAGCCGCACGCTGCGGGCGCTGGCCCGCACCAGATCGGCGAGGGCTTCCTCGGCCATGGCGAGCGTGATGGGCAGCCCGAGCATATGGCTCGTGGCCTCGAGCCGGTTGACGGCGCCGGCCAGCTCGCGCGAATGGCGGGTCATACGGGAGGCGACGAATTCGACGACATCGGCCGGCAGGGCCAGACCCCGGCGGGCCGCGATCGATACGACGATTCCGCGGCGCACGTCGGCGTCGGGAGGCAAGAGCCGAGCCGTCATGCCGCCACGCAGCCGCACGAGCAGATCCTGCCCGAGGTCGGTGAGCGAGTCTGGTTCGCGATCGCAGGCAAACACAAGCTGCCGGCCCTGCCGCTGGAGCACGTCGATCGTCTGCTGAAGCTCGACGATCGTGGCCTTTTTGCCCACGAAAAACTGGAGGTCGTCGATCGCCAGCAGGTCGGCAGAGCGGCAGGTGCGCCGAAAACCGGGCAGGCCCGTGCCGTGCAGCGATTGCAGGAACGTGGTCGTGAACTGCTCGCCCGAGAGATAGACGGCCGAGGCCCGCGGATGGAGCGTGCGGAAGTGATGGCAGATGCCCTCGAGCAGGTGCGTCTTGCCGGTGCCGGTGGGGCCATGGAGCACGAGCGGCGACATCTCACCGGGCCGGGAGGCTGCCAGCTCGATCGCGGCGTGGGCCATGCGGTTGGCCGGACCCACGACGAACGCCTCGAGCCGCGGCGTGGGCCGCACGGGCACGGCGTGGCCCGACGCAGGCCGGGGCGTCGATGGCGCGGGGGCAGGACGCGTGGCCGGGCGTCGGGCGTTGGCGGGCCGGGAGGCCGAGGCCTGCGGCAAGGACGCGGTCGCCGGCTGCGGGGCCGGCCCGGCGTCGTCGGCCGGCGCCATCTGCCACTCCACGGCGGCATCCGATCCGCAGACCTGCCGCACGGCCGCCTCGACGTCGGCCTTGAACATCTTGCGCAGCCATTCTTGGGTGCGTCTGTCGCCGGTCGTGAGCATCGCCACGGTGCCGCCGCCGGCAGACATCGCCATCTCGATTTGCGGCACGTCGCCAAACCATACGGCATGTCGCTCGGCACCGATCCGGTCGCGAAGCGCGTCCCAGATCAGCCGACAGCGATCGCCTGATCCCTGTGAACCGGGAGGCTGGCTGATGTTCGCCCGGGCCGGCGTCACTCCGCCGGAGTGACGCGCAGCAGCCACGTCCTGCACCAGGCGTTTGCTCATATCCGTGAGAATTCCCGCGTCGATCCGTGACTCGTTCCGGGGCCGAACGGGCGCGAGTATAGGGGTGCATGCAGTGCTGTCAAACCATGCCAGCAGCGCGTGCTCCACAGTCGATTCGGGGGATGGTTTATACTTTCGCCGCCAGTCACGGAGGACGCGCGATGCGGCCTCGTGCATGCTGTCACATCGTCGCAGTGGGGTGCCCATGACGGCTGTTTATCGCTCTTTTTTTCGCGCGAGCGCCACGAGCTGCCTGATTCTCGCCGTGCATGCCGCGTGCGCCGCCGAGGAGCCCGCGGCGGATGCGGCAGCCTCGCCATTTCAGCCGGGCGAAATCTCGATCGGCGAGCCCCTGCAGCTGCCTGCGCGGCCGCGTTCAACGCCCGCCGGGCCCGCCGGCGAGCCGCCCGCGTTTGCACTTCCGCCAGCGGTGCCCGGCACGCCGGCGCCGGTGCCAGCCGCCGCGGGCAACGGCTGGATCGGCCTGACGGTGGACGACAAAATCGTCACCGGCCGGCTCGTGGTCGTGGATGTGGCAGCGGCCGGCCCGGCCGCTCTGGCCGGCATCAGGCTCGAGGATCAACTGCTGGCGATCGACGGCACGCCGCTCACATCGGCAGATCAGCTTGCGGCGGCCCTGGCCGCGATCGCTCCCGGCAGCACGGTGAAGGTGGCGGTGGGCCGCGGTGACCGGATCGACGAAGTCACCCTCGAGGCGGTGGCCCGTCCATCCAAGCCGCTGGCTCGCGAGTGGCAGAAGGCGGAGCCCGCCAGCCCCGCCGTCGTCCGCGGCAATCCGGCGCCGGCCCCCGCCCCCCCGTCATTCGCCGCGCCCCGCACCCCGCGGCCAGCGCCTCCGGCGCTCCCTGGCCCGGCAGCTGCGCCGGCCGCCGCCCCCGCTTTGCAAGCCGCCGCGGCGGGCAAAGGCCGCACGGCCCTCGGCGTGCGCACGAGACCTGTGGATCAGGCGGTGGCGGAGCGATTCAACCTCACCGAACCGGCCGGAGCGTTCGTGATCGGCGTCGTCCACGACCTGCCGGCCTCGAAGGCCGGCGTACCCCCGGGCAGCGTGATCGTGGCCCTCGACAACCAGCCCGTGCGGTCGCCTGGCGAGCTTACAAACCTCGTGACGCGTGGCCCGGTCGGCCGGCCGGTGACGCTCCAATACATCCTGCCCGGCGGCGAGCAACGTCGCGCCGAAGTCTCCCTGCAATCGCTCGAAGTGCCACTCGAACGAGCCCTCGTCGGCCCGGACGAGTAGGCACGCTGAGCTGGCCAGCGCCGGCTCGGGCACCCGGCATCGGTCGCGCGTGCTGCCTCAACCCGCCCAAGCCGGCTTTGGGGGAGCGGCAAAAGTCTCCTTACTCAGGCCGCGGCGGACAAAAGTTCGGGAAGCGTTCGCCGACTCCCCCAAAGCCTCCCATTTCGTTTGAGGAGGCTTCGGGCTCCCCGTGTCCCGAGAGCCGGCGTAGCTGACCAGCGCAGCGATGGATGGCGCAGCGCATGCGCTCTGAACAGAGTCCAGGCAGGTCCGAGAGAGCCGGAGCCTGGAGGGCAATCCTGTTCGGCACGCGGTTGCCGCTGGCCTAGAAGCCCGGAGCGGAAGCGATGGGACTCCGGGCTGCGTACCGCATCTCGTGGAGCAATCGGCTCGCTTGCCGTCGGTCAGGCTTCAGCCTGTCATGCCTCAACTCGCCCAAGCCTCCCATGGAGCGACAGAGCTCCAGCGCTGTCGCTACGCGGGAGATCGACAGGCCTGGAGGCCTGTCGCTACGCGCAGCAGCGGGCCGAGCTTCCGCAGCTCCTTCACGCCCTGCACATCCTCTGCACGGATCGTGCGCTTC
>JAIXPT010000096.1 GCA_027486095.1 Planctomycetaceae bacterium
CGCGGGGGTATTTGCTGTTCGCCCAGGGTGGCTCGTTCCGCGGGGCGAGAATCTTCTCGCCGTCGAGCGGCGGCAGGGCGTAGACAGGGTCGCTCGCGGGGGCCATGCGGGCGGCGAGCATCGTCGTGACGTTTTCCGTGCTGTCGGGCGCGGCATCGGTCTGCCAGCCGCCGGTGAGCGCGACGCTGCCGGGCCCCTGCCCGGTGGAGAGATCGGTGATCGACTGGGTTTCGACGATCGCGTCGATCCATGCCCCCTGCACCGCCGGCATCACGCGCACGACGACCCGCTGGCGTTGGGGCGGCCAGGCCTGCGGGGTCAACGGCAGCCCGCCCGAAGCCGACCGCGCGACGGGCGGCTCGACCCACGCCGATTCGATGAGGCCCTCGCGGGGCGGCGCGGCGGTGAAGTCGGGCTCCACGAGCCGCACCACCGGCCAGTCGGCGGAGACGGTGGCCACGGTCTGACGCCAGAGCGCCGTGCCCTGGTCGCTGTGCAGGAACATGCCGCCCGACTCGGGCGGCGCGGCGGCCTGCCCGGGCTCGCGAGTGCCTCGGGGTGGCAGGGGATCGGCCGCATGGGTGGCGGCCCACGCCCAGCTCACCGCGACGAGCAAGAGCAGGGCGCGGCGCGGCAGCGATCGCCGCAGCGCTGCGTCGAAACATGGGAGAACGGTCGGGGGCATGGCAGGGGCGGAGACTCTCCCAGCCGCCGACCGTTCGGGCAAGGGGCATTTCCGCGGAGCAAACCTGCGGAAACCCCGCATCCCTCCCCGACGGCCGGGGCCGGTCAGCCGGCGGGCGGCGCCTCGATGAAGACCTCGAGCTGCTGGCCCACGAACAGCGGCGGCCGGCCCGTCGGATCGCACTCGTAGATCACCTGCAGCACCCGCGTATCGACGCGTTCGGTGTTGTCGCCGGTGAGCGATTTCTTGGGCACGACGAACGGCTCGACCCGCACGAAGGTGAGCGGATAGCGCTCCTGCAGGCTGCCGCGCGGCACGGCCGACGCGGCCGACCGGCTGTCGAACCGGGAAATGTCGAATTCGTCGATATCGACGCGGACATGCAGGCGGTCGATGTTGCCCACGACCACGAGCGCCTGCCCCGGCGGCGTGCCCACGAACTCACCGGGCCGCACGTTCACCTGCAGCACCCGGCCGGCCACGAGCGAGCGGACGATGAGACGGTCGAGATTCGTTTCGATTCTGGCCACCTCCGCCTCGGCCGTCGCCACACCGGCCCGGGCGACGTCGCGATCGTATTCCCATGAGCCTGATTGGAGCAGCTTGAGATCAGCCTCGGCCTTCTCGAGTGCCGCCTGGGCGGCGGCGAGCGCTTCGCGGCGGGCGATCAGCTCCTGCTCGGTGGTCACCTTGCGGGCGAAGGTCTCTTCGTTGCGCCGCAGTGCGTCGGCCTCGCGCACGACGGCGGCGCGGGCCTCGTTGACCTGAGCCGCCACGACGGGGATCTTCTCCGGCCGCGGCTCCGCTTCGAGCCGCAAAAGCTCACTCTTCGCCTGCGACACCGCGGCTCGCTTCACCGCGAGCTCACCCCGCAGCTCGCGGTCGTCGAGCCGGAAGAGCGGCGTGCCGGGGGCGACGGCGTCATCGACCTTCACGAGCACCTCGACCACGACGCCCGGAAGCGAGGAGCCGACGGCGATATTTTCCGTCTGGGCCTCGACGACACCGGAGGCCGCGACCGAGTCGGGAAACGGATTGGTGGCGGGCGCGATCGGCGGCGCGGGATTGCCGACGACCACGCGTGTGCTCCACACGAACCAGCCGGCGAAGCCGAGCAGACCGAGGGCCAGCAGCGGCAGCATGACCTGCGTGACGAAGTCGGCGAACGTGCGCCGCCGCTTGACACGGCGGGCGGCGGGAGAAGCGGGAGCGGTGACATCGGGAACGACCGTGGCCATGGGCGGTATCGTACGGCAAAACACGTGAGTACAGGGACGGGAGCGATTTTCGCCACGAAAATCGCTCCTGTCCCTCTCTCCCATTCAGATGGGCGCGGTGCGCGGGCCGGAGGTCACCGCCTCGATGCGGCCGTCTTCCATCGAGGCGATCCGGTCGGCGAACGCGTAGACCCGCGAGTCGTGGGTGACCACGATCACGGCCCGGTCAGGCTGCACGGCGATCCGCTGGATGAGCTCCATCGTGATTCGGCCGTTCTCGGCGTCGAGCGCGCTCGTCGGCTCGTCGCAGACGAGCAGCCGCGGCTCGTGCACGAGCGCGCGGGCGATCGCCACCCGCTGCTGTTGCCCGCCGGAGAGTTCGCTGGGCAGATTCCTGAGCCGGTCGCCGAGGCCGAGCGAATCGAGCACGGCGGCCGCCGCCTCGACGGCCGCGGCCCGCCCCCAGCCGGCGATCAGGAGCGGCACGGCGGCATTCTCGGCCGCCGTGAGCGCCGGCAGCAGGTTGTAGGCCTGGAACACGAAGCCGACGTTGTCGCGGCGGAACCGCACCTTGCGGCCGTTCGACATCGTGGAGAGATCCTCGCCGAGCACGGTGACGACGCCGTCGGTCGGTTCGAGCGTGCCGGCCACGATCGACACGAGCGTCGTCTTGCCGCAGCCGCTCGGCCCCACGAGCATCAAGAGCTCGCCATACGGCACGTCGAGATCGACGCCCCGCAGGGCCCGCGTGAGCGAGTCGCCCACGCCGAAATCCTTCGTGACGCCGCGGCAGTGCACGGCGAGCCCGGCTGGTACAGCTGAACCCTTCATGAAACGACCATCGTATTGAGGGGAGGCTCGGGGTTGCCCCTACCATCGAGCCGGCGTAGCTGACCAGCGCAGCCAGGATGGCGGAGCGCAGGCAGGTCCGAGCGAACGAAGGGCAGGATGCCCGCAGTGAGCGTCCGGCGAGATGGTACGGGGCAACCCCGAGCCGGTCGAGGCACGACAGGCTGAAGCCTGTCCCACTTCAGTTTGTACATCGATGCATCGGATGCGCGCGCCTACCCCCTGAACACGATTGCCGGATCGACCACGAGCACCTTGCGGATCGAGAGCAGGCTCGCCAGCAGCACGATCACGAACACGGCCACGCCTGTGATCGCGAGCACCTGCCAGGGCATGAAGAACGACAGCCGGCCGAAGCCCCTCGTGACCACGCCGAACAGGGCCGCCAGCCCCACGCCCACGCCGTAGCCCACGATGCCGACCTGCACGGCCTGGAAGAGCACCATGCAGAGGATCGTCCAGTTGCTCGTGCCCATCGCCTTCAAGGCGCCGAACTGGCGGATGTTCT
Organism: Planctomycetaceae bacterium; assembly: GCA_027486095.1. Classification (GTDB taxonomy): domain Bacteria; phylum Planctomycetota; class Planctomycetia; order Pirellulales; family UBA1268; genus RGVT01. The sequence goes on from JAIXPT010000096.1 coordinate 3,260, forward strand.
CCACCGTGAACAGATAGAACGTCTGCCCGGCGATCGCCGTACCCACGAGAAAACCCAGAAACACGGTGATGCCGAAGTTGATCGGAATCCCGGTTTTTTGCAGGTAGTAGCGGATGGTTTTCCAGGTGAACTGTTGCCGCGTGAGCGCCTGGAGGCCCGTCTGGGCCTCGATCTGCCGGCACACCTCTTCGGCGGGCACGCCCGGGGCCGGGTCGGCGAGCACGAAGGAGAGCACCTTGCGCTCGCGCGGTGCGAACAGCACGGCCTGGCTGTAGCGTGTGTAGATGATGGGAAAGCTCTGGAATGTCTTGCTCGCGGTGGTGATCCCGACGATCACGGCCCGGCGATCGTTCATTTCGAAGACGCGGCCCAGCCGCAGCGGCTCGCCCGGCCAGATCCGCTTGTAGCCCACCGCGTCGATGATCACGGCGTCGGGCTTGCGCAGGTCGGCGATCGATCCCATGAACACCCCCTGCGGAGCCCCGACGAGCGTGGCATCGTCGATGCCGAGCAGGATCATCTGCTCGTAGGTGCCCTCCTCGAGCCGGGCCCGGGCGATGCCCTTGTAGAACCGCACGGCCCACTCGACACCGGGCACGCCCTTGACGCGAAACAGTTCGGTGTCGGAGAGGGGCTTGATGTCGTCCACGTATTGCACGTTCCGGTCCATGACCCAGATGTCGGGGCCCTGGGTGTCGCGAATCTGGCTGATCGTGAGCAGCATCAGCCCGCAGAAGATCGACGATTGCTGGGCGATCAGGAGCGCCGCGAACATCACCCCGAACACGATGCCGAGGTACTTCACGCGGTTGCCGATCAGCATTTTCCAGGCGATCCAGAGCACGGCGTGGTTCCGGGCGGGGCGGATTTTTTCGGCAGGATGCCGGGGCGTGAAGTATAAGTCGAAGGAGGATTTTCGAGGTTTTTTCGCCCGGCCCGCTTCCCCCATGCCCCGACTCCAGGACGACGACCTGTTTCAGAGCTCGACGATGACGTTCGGCGAGCACCTCGAGGAGCTGCGCACCTGCCTGATGCGGGCGACGGCGGGGCTCGCCGTCGCCGTGCTGCTCGGGTTTTTCGTCGCCCAGCCGGTGGTCAAGCTGATCGAGGAGCCGCTGCGCCGGGCGCTCGGGCACTATTACACGAAGCGGTCGATCGAGACGTTCGACACCTGGCAGCCGCGCGGCGGCACCGGCCCCGCCCTGCCCTACTCTCGCGCCGAGGTGGTCGATGCCGTCGAGAAGCACGGCCTCACGTTCGAACTGCGCGAGGTGCATGCCGACCGGCTCGGCCGGGTGCTCGGCCGCGAGGCGGCGCCGGCCACGAGCGCCGCTTTCGATCCGGCCGGGCTCGTGCCGCTCTTGCTCTGGCAGCCCCTCGCCAAGGATCCGCGTGTGAGCATCACCACGCTTTCGGCGCAGGAGGCCTTCGGCATCTACGTGAAGGCCGCGCTGCTCGTGGGCGTGGTGCTCGCGAGCCCCTGGATCTTCTATCAGCTCTGGACGTTCGTGGCGGCGGGCCTCTACCCCCACGAGAAGCGCTGGGTGCACCTCTTCCTGCCAGTCAGCATCGGGCTTTTTCTCGCCGGCGTGTCGCTCGCGTTTTTTTTCGTGTTCGACTTCGTGCTCGACTATCTCTTGCAGTTCAACGAGTGGCTGGGGCTCGATCCGGATCCAAGGATCAGCGAATGGCTGTCGTTCGTGCTCATCCTTCCGATCGGCTTCGGCCTCGGCTTTCAACTGCCGCTCGTGATGCTGTTTCTCGAGCGGATCGGCATCTTCGATGTCGAGACCTACGCCGCCCAGTGGCGGATCGCCGTGATCGTGATCTTCGTCGTGTCGGCGATCCTCACGCCGGCCGATCCCTACAGCCTCTTGTTCCTGGCGATTCCGCTTTGCCTGCTCTATTTCGGAGGCCTGGCGATCTGCCGCTGGCTGCCGGCGGGCGAGCCCGGGCGGCGTCAGCTGGCGACGAAGGCGAGCCAGTAGAAGGCCGTGCCGGTGATGGCGGTGAGCACGAGGTCGAGGGCCGCCAGCCGTGCGAAGCGCCGATGCCGCGGGCCGTGGGCGCCGCGGGCAGGCGGCACGGGAAACCTGCGGAGCGCCTCCCAGACGACCCAGGCGAGCAGGCCAAACGTCGAGATCGCGAACACCAAATGCACGCCGAGCATCGCCAGCACGCCGCCCGGCCACCAGGGGCTCGGCCGCGCACGAATCTTCCAATCGCTCACGAGCCGCACGTCGATCTCGAACACGACGATCGCCGCCAAGAGTGCGCCCACGATCAGAAGCTGAAGCCGCTTGTGCGCCGTGTAATGCCCCCGCCGCACGAGCGCGATGCTCCATCCCAAGACAGGCAAGAGCAGCCAGAGCCCCACGAGCACGACATCCATCCCCACCGATGCCCGCGTACCCAGAAACCCATCGAGGCCCCCGAAGGCGGCAGTATTGGCAGCTGCAAAGACGATCACGGGCGACTCCTCGGGTGGTGAAGTGTAGTAAGCCGATGACCGCAGCGGGACGCCTACTCATCCCACCCCGCATTTGGAGGTGCCGGCTTCGGGCTCCCCATATCCCGTCGCAGGACGTTCGCTACGCTGAGCAGGTGCCGGCTCGGGGTTACCCCGTACCGTCTCGCCGGACGTTCGCCTCCGCCGGAAGCCCGAGGCGTAAGCCGAGAGGATGCCCGGATTGCGAACAGCCATGCGTATTCCCTTCGGCTCACG
>JAIXPT010000177.1 GCA_027486095.1 Planctomycetaceae bacterium
AGCCGAACGCGCCGCCCGTGCTGTATTGGTTCGAGCTCGTGCGCGATGGGAAGGGTGGGGCGCGGTTTGTGGCCCACCAGATCGACGACGACAGCGGCGTGGGCACGCAGGTGACCGTGGGCGATCTCGACAAGGATGGCAAGCCCGACGTGATCGTCGCCAACAAGCGGGGCGTGTTCGTGTTTTTTCAGCGCGGTGGTTGATAAGATGCCGGTCGTGGCCATTTGAAGCCGGTCCTACTTTTTGGAGGTGATGCATGCGGTTCATCGCTCTGCTCGTGGCGTTCGTTGCGTCGGCGGCCGCGGCGGCCGACCCCTGGCTCGCGGTCGAAGGAGGGGCGGGCCCCGGCAAGGGCAAGCATGTGGTGCTCGTCTCCGGCGACGAGGAATACCGTAGCGAAGAGGCGCTCACGCAGCTGGCGAAGATCCTCGCCACGCACCACGGCTTCACCTGCACCGTGCTCTACGCGATCGACCCCGCCACCGGCGAAATCGCCCCCAACAAGGTGGACAACATTCCGGGCCTCCAGGCCCTGCGCACGGCTGATCTGTTGGTGATCGCCACGCGGTTTCGCAACCTGCCCGACGAACAGATGCAGGAGATCGATACCTATCTCCGCGCGGGCAAGCCGGTGATCGGGATGCGGACGGCGACGCACGCCTTCAATATTCCGAAGGACGCGCGGTTTGCCCGCTACAGCTGGAACAACAAGACCGACGTGTTCACCGAGGGTTTCGGTCGCCAGGTGCTCGGCGAGACGTGGATCAACCACCACGGCCATCATGGCCACGAGAGCACGCGCGGCATTGTCGTGCCCGCGGCCAAACACCGCCCGATCATGCGCGGCATCAACGATGGCGACATCTGGGGCCCGACCGACGTGTATGGCGTGCGGCTGCCCCTGCCGGGTGATTCAGAGCCACTCGTGCTCGGCCAGGTGCTCGAGGGCATGGCGGCCGATTCACCCGTGGTCGAGGGGGCCGACGCCAAGAAGAACGAGCCGATGATGCCGATCGCCTGGACGAAGACGTATGCGATCGAGGGCGGGCCGACCGGCCGCGTGTTCACGACCACGATGGGCTCGTCAACCGATCTCGCCTCGGCAGGCCTGCGGCGGCTGCTCGTGAACGCGGCCTATTGGGCCGTGGGGCTCGAAGACAAGATCCCGCCGGCCGCGGTCGTGGATATCGTGGGCACGTTTGAGCCGACGAAATTCGGCTTCAACGGTGCGAAGAAGGGCGTCAAGCCAGGCGGGCTGTAACCACGCGAAAGATCGCAGTCGTGCCTCATGTGGCGACGGAGCTCCAGTGCTGTCTGTACGCGAAACATCGGCATCGTGCCGATTTTCGCTTGGCCGCCTCCGGCGGCTGGAGTTCACCCGGCCCTCCGGGCCTGGCTCGGAACGTGGCGACGGAGCTCCAGTGCTATCTTCACGCGAAACATCGGCATCGTGCCGATTTTCGCTTGGCCGACCTCCGTCGGCTGGAGTTACCCGGCCCTCCGGGCCTGGCTCGGAACGTGGCGACGGAGCTCCAGCTCTGTCGAGAGACCGTCGAAATTGCCCTGCTCCGATTCTGGAATGCCAGCGAGTCAGTGGCCCACGGAGATGACTCATGCAAGTCGTAGCGATCGTGGTGTTTCTTGCATTTCTCGGCGCCGTGCCGGCCTTGGCCGACGTCGCGTTTAAAAAGCAGACGCTCACCGAGCGGTTCGTCGCCGAGGGTTGCGACATGGCCGACTTCGACCGCGACGGCCACCTCGACGTCACGGCTGGCACCACGATCTGGCACGGGCCCGATTTCGCGCGGCAGACGGAGTTCACGCCCCCCGCCGACAACCCCGCCGGCCCCACGAAGACGCCCTACGATCCCGCCCGCGGCTATTCAGACTATTTTCTCGCGTATGCGCACGATTTCACCGGCGACTCGTGGCCCGACATTCTGGTGTATGGGCTGCCGGGTGAGGCGGCCCACCTGTTCGTGAACCCGCAGGGGAAAGCCGGCCACTGGGCGAAGCAAGCGATCTTCGACGTGGCCGACGGCGAGTCGCCCGACCTGCGCGACATGACGGGCGACGGCCGGCCAGAGCTGCTCGTCCACTCGCGGGGCCAGTTGGGATTCGCCGAAATCGACTGGGCGCAGCCGCTCGGGAAGGCGCGGTTTCGCCCGATCACGCCCAAGTCGCCGGAGAACGACAAGAAGTATTTTCGCTACACGCACGGCTACGGTGCCGGCGACATGAATGGCGACGGCCGGATGGACCTGCTCACGAAAGACGGCTGGTTCGAGCAGCCGGCCGACATCTCCGTGGACTCGATCTGGCCGTTTCATCCGGGGCCGTTCGGGCCCGCGGACGCTCCGCGCGGGGGAGCCCACATGTACGCCTACGACGTCAATGGCGACGGCCGCACCGACGTGGTCACGAGCTACGACGGCCATGGCTGCGGGCTCGGGTGGTTCGAGCACAATGCCGACGGCACGTTTACGGAGCGCAAGATCATGGGCGCGGCGCCGGAGGAAAACGCCGACGGGGTGACGTTCAGCCAGCTGCACGCGCTCCGGCTCGTGGACATGAATGGCGACGGCCTCGCCGACATCGTCACGGGCAAGCGCCGCTGGGCCCACGGGATCACTGGCGACATCGAGCCGAACGCGCCGCCCGTGCTGTATTGGTTCGAGCTCGTGCGCGATGGGAAGGGTGGGGCGCGGTTTGTGGCCCACCAGATCGACGACGACAGCGGCGTGGGCACGCAGGTGACCGTG
>JAIXPT010000336.1 GCA_027486095.1 Planctomycetaceae bacterium
GACCGTGACGCCCAGTCGCCGGTCGAGCATCCACTGAACGAAGGAGTCTTTTCATGCACATCCGTTGGCGCGGCCTCGAGTTGCCCGGTTCGGTCACGGCGGATTCGAAGTCGCTGACGGCCACATACGGCAAGTTCACCGCCGAGCCCTTCGAGCGCGGGTTTGGCACCACGGTGGGCAACAGCTTGCGCCGCGTGCTGCTCTCGAGCCTCGAGGGAAGTGCCGTCACGCAGATCAAGGTGGGCGGGGCGCTCCACGAGTTCACCACCATCAAGGGCGTGCTCGAAGACATCACCGACATCGTGCTGGCCATCAAGAGCCTGGTGGTGAAGAACCACAGCGATTCCACCCGCGTGATCCGCGTCGAGAAGAGCACGAAGGGCCCGGTGACGGCCGCCGACATCCTGACCGACGACGCCGTGGAGATCGTGAACAAGGATCTCGTGCTGGCGACCCTGACGGACGACGTGCCGTTTGAGCTGGAGATGGTGGTCGAGAACGGCCGTGGCTACGTGCCGGCGAGCGAGCATAGCCCCGAGGCACAGGAAATCGGGATCATCCCGGTGGATGCAGTGTTCAGCCCGGTGACGCGCGTGCGATACGAGGTCGAAGAGACGCGTGTCGGCCAGAAGACCAACTATGACAAGCTCACCATGGAGATCTGGACCGACGGCACCGTCACTCCCGAGATGGCGCTCGTGGAAGCGGCCAAGATTCTCCGCAAGCATCTCAATCCTTTCGTCGGCTACGCCAAGCCCGGCCCGGCTGTGAATCTCCCGGCGTTTGCCAACGTGCTCGCGATCGAAGCACCGCTGGAGAGCCGGCTCGGGATGGTGGTGTCGGATCTCAAGCTCTCGCTGCGGGCCAACAACTGCCTGCACGAAGAAGGCATCCAGACGCTCCGCGACCTCGTGTCGCGGACGCGCGAGGAGCTGCTCGAAGTGCGAAACTTCGGGGAGACGACCCTCCAGGAGATCGAGGAAAAGCTCCAGGAGCACGGGCTCCGGCTCGGCATGCCGGTTGCATCCGGGGCCGACGCCTGATTCACGTTTCCGGAGCGGTTTGCTCGGGCAAATTTCACTCACACTTTTGAACCAGTCTCGTCCAGTTTTTCAGGATTCTTCACATGCGCCATCGTCGTAAAGGCCGGGTGCTCGGCCGCAGCCCCTCGCACCAAAGGGCGCTTCTCCGAAATCTCGCTTCGGCCCTCATGCTCACGGAGCGCGAGGTCGAGGCCGACGAAGTCGGTGCTCCGGCCGCCCCGGGCCGGATCATCACGACCGTCGCCAAGGCCAAGGAAGTGCGCCCGCTCGTCGAGCGCTGTATCACGATCGCGAAGCGCGGGCTGGTGGCTGCCGAGCGGGCGCGGGAGTTTGCGACCACGGCCGAGCGTGATTCGGCGGAGTGGAAAAAGTGGCGGCAAGGGGAGCAGTGGCGGAAATGGGCCGCGGCTTCGGCACCGGCCGTGACGGCCCGGCGCCGGGTGGTGACGCTCCTGGGCGACAAGCAGGCGGCTCGGGTCGTGTTCGAGAAGATCGCTCCCCGGTACGTCGATCGCCCGGGCGGCTACACGCGGATTTTGAAGCTCGCCACGCCGCGTTTGGGCGACGCCGGCCCCCGGGCCGTGCTCGAACTCGTAGGTCGCGAAACGGGTGCCGAGCGATCGCCGGCTCCGCAGGTGGAAGCCGCCCGCCCCCCGCGCAAGGCCCGGGCCGGCACGTAGTACAGGCTTGAGTAGGACAGGCTTCAGCCTGTCAACATTACGTAAGACAGGCTCGAGCCTGTCACTGCTGCCTTCAACCGAAACGGCTCGGCCTCCCCGGTATTTCCTGTCGTCGGGAAGCCCGAGGCGGCGTCTGTATGGGGACCCCGAGGCGGCGTGTCCGCCAGAAAGCCCGAGGCGTAAGCCGAGAGGATGCCCCGGTTGCGAGCATGCGGCGTCCCTTCGGCTCGCGCCTCGGGCTTCCTGCAATTGGGCGTCCCTTCGGCTCGCGCCTCGGGCTTCCTGCGATTCGACAAGCCCGGAGCGGGAGCGACGGGACACCGGGTCGGGAAAGAACCCGCTGCCCGTGCCGCATAGAACTCGGGGGCCCGCCGGGGACTGCGGAATAGGCCGGGGGGCGTCCCGCGAATACACTGAGAAGCGGCGATCGGGCCGTACTCGGGTGACAGGAGCGGGCTCATGATGCGGGCGTGGCAGGCGTGCGTGGTGGCGGCGGCGGCGTGGGCAGCGATCTGCCCGACGCCGGTGCGGGCCGCCGGAGACGAAAGCTTTGGCATTCCGCAGGTGAAGTTCATCAACGAGCAGGTGTCGGCCGGGTGGGCGGATGCCGATCTCGAGCCGTCCGCGGCTGCCACCGACGGCGAATGGTGCCGCCGGGTTCACCTCGACGTGATCGGACGGATCCCCTCGATCGACGAGCTGCAGGCGTTCGTGGCCGATTCGTCGCCCACCAAGAAGGCCGATCTCGTGGCCCGCCTGCTCGGCGACGACGCCGTGGACGAGTATGCCCGGAACTGGACCGACGTCTGGACCACCGTGCTCATCGGCCGCGATGTCGAGAACGAGATGGTGAGCCGCCGCGGGATGCGTGAGTGGCTGCGGCGGGCGTTCTCCAAGAACATGCCCTACGACCGCTTCATGGAGGAGCTCGTCACGGCCACGGGCTCCAACACCAATAAAGAAGGGATTGAAAACTTCAACGGCGCCACGAACTTCCTCTCCGGCAAGATGGAGGAAGGCGGGGTGCAGGCGACGGCCAAGACAGCCCAGATTTTTCTCGGCGTGCAGGTGCAGTGCACGCAGTGCCACAATCATCCATTCAACAAGGGCAAGCAAAACCAGTTCTGGGAAATGAATGCTTTCTTTCGTCAGGTTCGCGCGTTGCGACGCTTCGAGCAGACGATGGATATCCAGTCGATCGAGGTGGTGGATGAAGACTTCGCCGGCGAAGGGGGCGATCCCGAGGCCGCGGAGATCTACTACGAGCTGCGGAACGGCCTCAAGAAGGTCGCGTATCCGGTCTTCATCGACGGCACGGAGATCTCGCAGAGTGGCCATCTCCCGGGCAAGCACGAGAATGGCAAGGAATACGGCGCCAATCGGCGGCAGGAACTCGCCCGGCTCATCAAGGCCAGCCCGCTCCTGCCCAAGGCGATCGTCAACCGCATGTGGGCGCACTTTCTGGGCTACGGGTTCACGAAGCCCGTCGATGACCTCGGGGAGCACAACCCGCCCTCGCATCCGGAGCTGTTCGAAGGCCTGGCGGAGCGGTTTCGCGAGCAAAGCTTCGACCTCAAGGAGCTGATTCGCTGGATCGTGCTCTCCAAGCCCTATGCCCTGTCGAGCCGGGTGACGGCCAAGAACGCGAAGGACGATCCGACGCTCGGCGAAAAGCCGAAGTTTTCGCACTTCTACATGCGGCAGATGCGGGCGGAAGACCTCTATGAGTCGCTGCTCACGGCCACCGAGGCCGATCAGAGCCGGGCTGGCGAGGCGGCCGCCAAAAAGAAGGACGAGTGGCTCGGGCAGTTCATCATCGCCTTCGGCACCGACGAAGGGGACGACTCGACGACCTTCAACGGATCGATCGCCCAGGTGCTGATGATGTTCAACGGCGATCTCGTGAAGGTGGCCACCAGCACCGGCAAGGGCGGATTCCTCGACCGGATCTCGACGAGCGGCGGGAAGAATTCGGCCAAGATCGACGCCCTTTATCTCGCCGCGCTCGCCCGCAAGCCGTCGGCGAAAGAGGTCGCCGCTGCCAACAAGCTGATGCTCGAGCGTAAAGGCGACGCGATCGGAGCCCTCCAAGACATCTGGTGGGCGGTGCTCAATTCCAACGAATTCATCATCAACCACTGACA
>JAIXPT010000403.1 GCA_027486095.1 Planctomycetaceae bacterium
CCGTACCGTCTCGCCGGACGTTCGCCTCCGCCCTCCTGGGCTCCGGCTCACGCGGATTTGCCTGGACTATGTTCAGAGCGCATTCGCTGCGCCATCCATGGCTGCGCTGGTCAAATAAGCCGGCTCCCGGGACACGGGGAGCCCGAAGCCTCCTCAACTGGCACCATCGTCACGGCACCGTGAACGACGCGCCGGGCGCGAGCACGTGGGGCTGGGCCAGCTTCGCGGCGGCCACAGTCTTCGCCCATGCGGCGGCATCCTGCGCGATCGGCGGCCAGGTGTCGTAGTGGCTTGGCAGCACGGATGCGGGCTTCAGGAGCCGCAGCGCGTCGAGCGAATCGTCGGGCCCCATCGTGAAGAGATCGCCGATCGGGAGGATGGCGAGATCGAGGCCGCGACCGCTCGCGTCGGGCCGGCCGATCCGCTCCATGTCGGAAAACAGGCAGGTGTCGCCGGCGATGTAGATGCGCTTCTTGCCCACGTCGAGGAGCCAGCCCGCCGGATTTCCGCCATACGTGCCGTCGGCGAAGCTCGACGAATGGTGGGCGATCTCCATCTTCGCCGTGCCGCCCGGCACCGCCACGCGGCCACCGAGGTTCATCGGCTGCGTCTTCTCGACACCATGCTTGCCGAGCCACTGGGCGATCTCGAAGTTGCAGAACACGGTCGCCTGCGTCCGCGTGGCGATCGCCACCGCATCGGCCACATGATCAAAGTGTGCATGCGTGATCAGGATCGCGTCGCAGCGCACGTCGCGTGCCTTCATCGAGGCCGTCGGGCACTCGTCGAAGAACGGATCGACGAGCAGCACACCGTGGCCGGTGTCGATGAGCCACGTGGCGTGGCCAGTCCAAGTGAGCGTGACGGGCATGTGGGCACCTTTCGTAAAGGGGTCGAGCAGGGCGACGGCTCAGGGGCGGCAAAAGTCTCCTCGCGTGGGCTGCGGCGGCCCAATGCTCGTCGAGCGTTCGCCGACCCCCTCGCCTCCCGTGTCTCGACCATCAGTCTACGCAACCCCTGCCCCACGTCGCCGAAGCCCCGGAGGCACGGGCGTTCAGCGGCCGGCAGGTCCGCTATAACGCCGCGCGCCCGCTACGGCCGCAGCCGTTTCATCATCAACGTTTTGTAGGCCTCGACGCCGGGCTGGCCGTAGGGATTCGTGCCCACGAGGCGGCCCTCGACGACGGTGGCGAGCATCAGCATCTGCAAGAGCTGGCCGACGGTGTGCTCGTCGATGCGCGGCAGCACGAGGTCGGCCGTGGGCCGCTTGTCGGAGGCGTAGGCCTCGTTCGTGCCGGCGGCCGCGGCGGCGAGCATGTCGGGCCAGGAGCGGCCCACAAGATCGTCGAGTTTGTCTTCGTTGGCCGCGAAGGTGCCGAGCGGCGGCAGGATGAGTGGATCGCGTCGCGGTTCGCCCACGAGGAGGTTCGTGATCAGTTTGTCGCGGCGGCCTTCCTGATGCTGCTGGCCGCGCGAGTGGAGGTCGCGGGTGGTGACGGTGGTGAGGGGTGTGGCCCCCTTCCCCGCCTTGCCGAGGCTTTCGGAAAGCAACTGGTCGTACCACAGCCCGACGGCTTCGAGCCGGTTGCTCCAGCTGGAGAGCACGCGAATCGTCGCACCCATGCGCTCTTCGGCCAGATGCGACACACCCACGAACTGCAGCACCGGATTCTCGGCCGCAGGAGCCTCGCGAAACCGCCGGTTCATCGCGGCTGCTCCTTCGAGCAGGCGCACGACGTCGATGCCGACCGTCGCCGCGGGCAGGAGGCCCACCGCCGTGAACACGGAGAAGCGTCCGCCCACGCCGTCGGGAATGTCGAACACGTCGGGGCAGCCGGCCGCCCGTGCGAGGTCGGCCAGCCGCCCGGTCTTGCCGGTGACCGGCACGAGCCGCTCCGCGAGAAGCTGGCGATCGTGGCCGACCGATTCCGCCAGGGCGGCCAGAAAGAGCCGCGTCGCCACGGCGGTTTCCAGCGTGCCGCCGCTCTTGCTGACCACGACCAACGCCCAGCGTTCGAGCAGGTCGGCGGCCGGGGGCCCACCGTGGCCCGGGGCCCGGAGCAGGTCAAGCAGGCCCTGGGCGGAGTCGTTGTCGATATTGAATCCCTCGAACGACAGCCGCGGGCGTCCGCCGCGTTCACCCCGGGGCAGTTCGTTGTGGAAGGGGTGGCAGCAGGCCTCGAAGAGGGCCCGCGTGCCCATGTAGGAGCCGCCGATGCCGAGCACCACGATCCGATCGACGGCTTCGCGCAGGCGGCGGGCCGTGCCGAGAATCGCAAACAGTTCGCTCGTCGGTCGGGCCGCGTGATAAGCGGCGAGCAGCCGGTCGGGCAGATCGATGAAGGCCGGGTCGAGTGCCTCGCCGGCCCGGGCCCCGCCGGCACCGAAGCGGGCGAGATCGGCGAGCGTCTCCGCGCGGGCCTCGTCGAGCCGTGGAGCGAGCGCCGCGAGATCGCTCGAGGCGAATCCGCCGGTGGCGAACACGGCGGACGGGTCGTAGTGGATCGGATCGGCGGGTGGCTGCGGGCGGACGACGCTCATGGCTGCATTCCGGCTGTTGTCGTGGTGTCGATCCCGGTATAGAAGGGCGGCCGAACTGTAGCCGATCGCGGCGCGCGGCAGCAACGATACCCCTGGCACTTTCCCCGCAGAAGGAGTCTTTCGTGAATCAACTCGAGCTGGTCCGGGAACTCGCCGAACAGGCGACATCGAAGATCGTGATGCTCGTGGCCGATGGGCTGGGCGGCCTGCCGCTCGCAGCGGGCGGGAAAACCGAGCTCGAGACGGCTGCCACGCCCAACCTCGACCGGCTCGCGGCGCGGGGCACGAGTGGGTCGAGCATCCCCGTGCTGCCGGGGATCACGCCGGGATCGGGCCCCGGCCATCTCGGCCTGTTTGGCTACGATCCGCTCGAATTCAAGATCGGCCGCGGGGCGCTCGAGGCCACCGGCATCGGATTCGAACTCGGGCCCGACGACGTGGCCGCGCGGGGCAATTTCTGCACGCTCGATGCGGCCGGGCTGATCGCCGATCGGCGGGCGGGGCGGATCGCGTCGGAGGAGAGTTTTCAGGTGGTGGAGCGGCTCCAAGCCGTGAAGATCCCGGGCGTTGAGACGTTCGTGAAGCCGGTGAAAGAGCACCGCTTCGTGGTGGTGTTCCGCGGCCAGGGGCTCGACGGCAGGGTGGCCGACACCGATCCCCAGGCGGTGGGCGTGGCTCCGCTCGATCCCCACGCCGTGGTGCCGGCGGCCGCCCGCACGGCCGAAGTCGCCCAGGAATTCGTGCGGCAGGCGCGGCAGATTCTGGCCGCGGAGCCGAAGGCCAATGGCATGGTGCTGCGGGGCTTTGCCGCCAAGCCGCAGCTGCCCGGCTATGCCGAGCTCTACGGGCTGCGGGCCGCGGCGATCGCCGTCTATCCGATGTACAAGGGGCTGGCGCGGCTGGCGGGGATGACGCTTGTCGGCAAGGCCCAGTCGCTCGACGAGCAGATCGACGAGCTCGCCAGGCACTGGGAGGAGTTCGACTTCTTCTTCCTCCACTTCAAATACACCGATTCGACCGGTGAAGACGGGAACTTCGCCGAGAAAGTGCGGCGCATCGAAGAGCTCGACCGGGCGCTGCCGCGCATCGAAGCCTTGCGGCCCGACGTGCTGATCGTGACCGGCGACCACTCGACGCCGAGCCGGCTCCAGAGCCATTCGTGGCATCCCGTGCCCACGCTGCTCGTGGCCGACACCTGCCGGCCCGACGGCCTCGCGGGCTTTTCCGAGCGCGACTGCCTGCGGGGCGGCTTCGGGATCTTTCCCGCGAAGCATCTGATGCTGCTGGCCATGGCGCACGCAGGAAGGTTTGGCAAGTTCGGGGCGTGATGCCGCCCGGCCGGCTGGGGCGAATCGCTCCAGCCGCGGGTGAAAAGCGACCAGGGGGGTGGGGTGATTCGCCCCACCCCCCTGGGTCTTTTCGTCCCCTCGATGCTCCGGCCACGTGGTCATCGCGCTCGCGGTAGGCACCTGTCTAAAAAACTTTGGCCGCCTTTTTTCGGCGGAAATTGCGCGTGCCGTGGCGGCTCGTGAACGGCTGGCCGCAGGGCCATCGCGAGTTTGGCACACCGATTGCGTTGTCTGGGAAGCGTGCGGCGGATGCTGATGCATCTGCCTCACCGATGCCGGCGACTGCCGGTGCCGGATCTTTCTGCCAATCCATGCAACCAGCCCACGTCGTAAGGAGTTTGCTCATGAACATCGCCGTCACACCGTCGGCCGTGGTCGTGGCCGCCAACCGGTGGTCGCTCACCCGTGCCGACGTCCTTTTGTGCGCCGTGCCCGTCGCCCTGTTTCTGTCGATCGTCTCGCTCGTCTGATTGCGCTCGAGTCGCTTCGCAAACCGTCCGCTCTTCACCGAATCGGAAAGGGAATTTCCATGGTCATGCCCCGCCCTCTCTCGCTCGCCCGTGCCTCGAAGGCGTTTTCGTCGCTCGCCGTGACGGTGGCGTTGGCGGTGCTCACGATCTTGGCGTTGGCCATCGGGTCGATGCAGGATTCGAAAGCCGAGACGACGTCGAGCCTGCTGCTCGTCTCCCGCGTCGAAGACCCGGCCCTGGAATGGGGCGTGAGTGCGGCTTCGCAGGCCTTGCCGGCCCGGGCGATCGAGGCGGAACGGCCGCAGAGCATTTCGCGCCGCCCGCTGACGACGTCGATCAAGGTGACGCGGGCCAGAGTCTCCGGGCCTTCGCAGGAATGGATGGGCGTGTCGAAATTGGCATTCCCGCTGCTCGTGGGCGATCTCGTGATCGGCCAGACCCCCGCCGCTCCCACGATCATGACTGGCCAGTCGGTCGGAGCGAAGTAAGGCACGATCAGCCCGTGCGGTCCACCACGAACCACACCAAAACACCTCGGATTTGGAGCTTGTGCAATGACGAATGACCATGACGGTGCGATGCAGTCGGGAGTGGCTGCTGCCGGAGTGCACGGCGATGCGATTCCTTCGCTTCGCACGCTCGGCATCAACGAGATCGTGATCGTCGATCCGGCCTGTGATCGCTATGGCGATTTCGTGAAGGCCGCCCGGGCCGGCGAGATCGGCCTGCATTTCTGCAGCGACGGCCGGTCGGCTGTGCGGATGGCGCGGCGGTTTCGGGCCGACGTGTGGCTGGTGAGCACCGAGCTCGCCGACATGTCGGGCTTCGACCTCCTGGAAATGCTTTCGCCGCACGTCGTGCATGGTGACGTCGATCCCATGCTCTCCGGTGCGCGGATTTCGCTCGGGCGGCTGGGGGAGGGCCAACGGTCGGCGATCTTCATGGTGGCCGATGAGTATCGCTTGGAAGATGAGCAGCGGGCCCTGGTGTCTGGCATCGCGGGTTACCTCGTGCGACCGATCACGCTCGACGTGATCCGGGCGACGCGTGATCCGGCGATGGCGCCCGGCGTGACGGCGATCGTCGGCGATGGCTCGGGCTGCTGCTGAATACTGCTCACGTTTCACGGGGGAAAAGAATCATGAGCCCTGCTTCGTTGCTGATGGATCGCGATGGCGACGCCCACTTCGGGCGTGACGATGCGCTGCCCTCCGTCGTGGTCGTGGATCCACGCTTCGACAATTACAAGCCGCTTGCTGCGAGCGCTCGCCTCGGCAAACTCATCGTTCACTTCCGTTCGAGCGGAGCCGAGGCGATCAAGCTCTCCCGCCGCATGCGGGTGGATGCGTGGCTCGTGGCGTCCGAACTCGACGACATGGCGGGGCAGGACTTCATCGATCTCTTGCAGACACGGATCGGCGCGGCAGAACTCGCCATGGTCGAGACGGCGAAGCCGGGGTCGGCCCGTTGGGAGAGCACCCGCCGCGAAGCGGCCGATGCCGGGGCCGCCACCACGCTCTCGCCGCCGATCACGTTTCGAGATCTCGAGGGGTTGCTCGGGCTGCCTGCCGCGGAGCGTGTCGGCCTGTTTGCCGAGTCTTCGCCCCTGACGAGGGCGTTCGTGACGTTGCCGATTGGGGCAAGTGCGGCCGCCGTGGCGGTCGCGGTGTTGATGCTCGGCTGAGGAGCGTAGCCATGCGCAGGATGATCGTCGCGATCGTGGCGGCGATCGCCGTCGTGCCGGCTGGTGAATCGCGCGGCCAAAACGACTGGCAGTATCCCGATCCTTATTTCGGGATTCTGGAGATCGAAAAGTCGCGGGAGCCGGCGGCACGAGGCGAGAACTCGGCCCTGCCGCGGCTCACGTGGCAGAGACCGCCTGCGAAGGGCAGGTCGATTGGCGCCAGGGGCCGCTGGCGGCAACCGGGATCGAGCACGGCGGGAGGCCGGGGGCGGCCGACGGTCGATCGTTGAGGGGGGCGGAAACACCATGTCGAGGACCAGGCTGCCGGCGGCCCATGGGCGGCCGTGTTGGGAGAGGGGCGTGAAGTTGCCCTGGGCGGCCTGCGCGTGGCTCGCGCTCGCCGCGCCGTGGGCCGCTGCGGCGCCGACGCTGCCACTCGCAGGGGCCACCGTGGCCTTCGACCCGGCGGCGACGGTCGTGGGCACCTACGGCATCGAGTCGGCGGGAACGACCGGGCCATCGTCGCAGGCCACGACGTCCGTTGGCAGCGGCACGTTCAACCTCAACACATTCCTCGGCGCCGGCCGCTACTACGGCCATTCGACGCCGATCACCGGGCAAAACACGATCGCCACGAATCTCGAGGCGGGGCATGTCTGGAACGGCCACGAGGCACTCACGCACGTGACCACGTTTACACAGGGCACGGC
>JAIXPT010000306.1 GCA_027486095.1 Planctomycetaceae bacterium
CGCGGTGGCGACGGTGCCGGAGCCGGTGCGATTGAAGACGAGCGTGCCGTTGTTCACGAGGTCGGTGGCGAGCACGCCGCCCGCCGAGCCCGTGCCGATCTGGAGCGTGCCGCCCGGCTCGAGGTTGATGGTGCCGGCTGCACCCCGCGAGAGCGTGCCGCCGACGATCACGGTGCCGCCGGCGCCGGTGCTCCCTGAGATCGTGAGCGTGCCGGTGCCCGCGCTCCCGACCGTGAGGGCGCCGGCATTCGACCACGTGCCGCCCGAGATCGTGGCATGGCCCACACTGCCGGCAGCATTGCCGATGGTGCCGCTCGTGCTCGTGACCCTGCCGCCGGCCATGGTCAACGTTCCGGCACCGGAACGCCCCACGAACAAGGCCTGGGTGTTTGACCACGTGCCGCCGTTGATCGTCGCCAGGCCCACGCTCCCCGCGCTAAACGCGATATTGCCAAACGAATTCGAAACCTGCCCCGACGCGAGCGTGAACGTGCCATTGCCGCTGCCCGAGGTGTAGCCTCCGACGTACAGCGGGCCGGTCACCGTCCAGGTGCCACCCGTCACCTGTGCGGTTCCGCTGCCCCCAACGCTGCCGATCGCCGCGGTCGTGCTGGCCACGCCGCCGCCTTGCACCGTCAGCGATCCGGAGCCCGCCGCGCCGACCTGGAGCACGCGGGTGCTCCAAGAGCCCGAGTTCACCGTCGCGGTGCCCATGCCTGTCGCGCCCAGCCCGAGCGCGCTCGCAAACGTCGTCACGGCCCCCCCGGTCACGGTCAGCGACCCGGTGCCCGCGTCGCCGACGACGAAGCCGTGGGAGTTGCTCGCGCCGACGACGAGCTGGCCCCGTGGAATTTCCAAGGCAAGGTCGAACCGTGCCGTGCCGGACGTCAGCCCTTGCAGGCTCGTCGTGCCCGTATTGGTGACTGCGAGCGTGCCCGTGCCGGAGATGGTGTTTGTCAGCGTGAGGAGTGTCGTCTGGTTGAATTGCAGCGTGCCGTTGGCAGTGACGTTGCCGGCGAGGCTGCCACCATCGTCGATGACGGCAGTGTCGCCCGCCGCGATCGTGCCTCCGCTCCACGCCGACGTGTAGGTCGTCGTCGCTCCCTGGGCAGCCAGGCTGACGTGAAGCAGGCACGCGCAAAAAAAGCTGGCGAGGAAATTCTTCATAGGCCTGCACCAAACCCCGGCCGTGCCAGACGCCGGTAATCTGGATGACGCGATCGGGGCAGCCAATTCCCAGGCCGAGGGAACAGGGGGCCCGAACTGGGGGAGGGGGTCATCTCCACGAAGCCCTCGCACCCGCGGCATAGGTGAGCCGAATGCCGAAGAACCCGATCAAGGAGGAAAGGGAACTGTGGGCGCTCGGGAAGTTCCGCCAACTCTATCCCGTGCCAGAAGGCCCCGTGGACTCCTCGGAAGAGTCACCGGATCTCGTGATTCACGCATCGAGTGGCCGCGTTGGCATTGAGGTTACCGACATCCAGCCGGATGACGGCAAGGGCGGCAGTAGCGTGATGCGGGACGCGAGCGAACGGGCCGCCGTCATGCGAAAGCTCGAAGTCCTGCTAGTTAAGAGCAACGTGCCACCCGTCATGGTCAGCTACCACGGGAATCTTCCCGAACGCAGCCCAACGGGTCGGGACGACCTCGCGGAGCGGCTAGCCAGCTACATCGGCCCGCGGATTCCGCCCGAAGGGGAGGTGTTCTCCAAGTGCGCACATCACTGGCCCTATGACCCAGAACTACCGCCAGATGTTTTCGCAGTGACCATAGCCCAATACCGCTGCCTGACAGAGATCTCGTGCGACTCCGGCGAGGCAGTCTTCATTCCTGATTTGGCTGCAGCGGACGTCGATCGCTGCGTCGCCAAGAAGAACGGCAAGGTCGCGGCGTATCGCGAAAGGTGCGACGAAGCCTGGCTGCTCATGTGCGTGAACACGGTCGATCTAGCCACTGCCTATTCGCTGGAATCATTTAGCACTCCGGCCGCCATTTCGACGCACTTCGACCGTGTGTTCCTGATGAGCGTCTTCGGATCCCGTGTCTACGAGATTCACACGGCCTAGCCGGAAACGTCGCAGGAGGGATCAGGCACCAGCTGCTTCGGCACTGCGGTATCGCTCATCGACCGCTTCAAGCACCGAGAGGCGAACCGCAGGCGTGAGATTGATGAGCCGCACGTTCTGTCGAAACCACTCCTCGCCCCGCTCCGCCACGAGCACGGCGATGGCGCCGTCGCCGAACGACTCGCTCACGGTCCTCACGCTAGCAAAATCCAGAGTCACGGGAGTGATCCCCGCCGCCGTCTGCGTGGCGATGTCCAGCCGTAGCGTGGCCGCCCTCTGCCGACTGGAGAGATCTGTTCCAAACGTCTTCGCGATTTCGACAGTGTGCGTCACAGCCCCAACCTCTCCGCCAAGCCTTCCAAGGCAGCCCGTCGAGTGGCGTTCACGGTTGTCGCCCTCGGCACCGGCAACTCCACTTCGATGGCCACCCCTTGCCAAAAGGCCGCCAAAGAATCATAGGACGGCCCGTCGGCCCCCGCCAAATATCGGCACTGGCCAGCCCCCGAAGCCACCCAAAAGCCGCCGCCAGCGGCCCGGACAATCTCCTGAAGGTGCCATAAACCAAGCCCCTGGTGGCGGTTGTCGCCGGTGACGGTGCCGACTGTCGGCGGATACGGACTGACCACGCTGTCCTCTGGCAGACGTTGCTCTCAGCCGTCGCCCTGGCTCGCCGCCGTGGTGTTGCCACGCTGGAGGCACCAGTCGATCGCCTGCTCGTCCGAGGTCACTGCTGGGGCCACCGCCGTCACATTCCGAAGCATGCCGACTCCGGAGTCAACAATAGAGAACTGGATGACGTCGCCGTCCCCGCGCTCGTAGCGTTGGGCACTCGAAAACCCGATGCCGCGGGAGTGGGAGGCCACGTTGTCGTGCATTTCTCCAACCACCTTGCTCAAGACTCTGATGAACTCCCCGCCGTTCTCGCCGAACTGCTCATAGAACAGGTTGTTGATCACGGCGTTGCAGGCGTCGACCTCATGACCACTCACAAGCCGAGTCAGCGGGGTGTACGTACACCCCTGAAGCCCGGTCAAGGATGGCCGCACATATTGACCGTCGAGAACTGCTTGGAGCCCGCAATTGGCCGCGTACTTCTTCTGCGCAGGCGGAAGCGAAATGCGTTCCTGCAGTCGATAGCCGAGTCGTGGCTCATGTGCTGCCTCAGCGGCCAGCATCGTCACGATGATCGGGGACAGAAAGCCCACGGGGATGGGCGGGCCGTCACTCCTGATCATGCGAAGCAGCCGCAGCCGAAAGTCCACGTGGCCGGACGCCACTGGCATCGTCGCGCTCACGCCGTTTGAGTTCCTCGACAGGCTCGCCAATCTCGTCCCGCCGCCGCGAAAGCATCGGCATCGCTGCCACGGGGTGTTCGCCCCGAATCACAAGCTCAGGCGGGCCGTCACGGCACTCGCAATCGGGAACATCGGCAAGCGGCAAGAGGCCGCGCTGAACGGGCACGGCACCGGAGGCTGCTGCGACGCGACTCCCACGCATCAAAAGCCCCGCTCACGCGACACGTCGCGGATTGCCTGGGCGAAACTGATGGTGCGGGTGGGGGAGGAGTTTCCGCTCGAGTGCCCGAACTGCGGCGGCGACATCCGGCTCAGAGAAGTGGGCCGGCAGGAGCCGGCCCACTTCGAACCGGAGGTTCGCAAGCAGGCGAAGGCCAGGATGGCTTCGCCCGCGTGAAGTCAGATCCTCACGCATCTGGGCGAACCGCCCGCGATCGACATCCACAACAGGCTCTGAGCGGTGCCGGACGCGACCCACGCATGTGGGGAAACTGCAAACTGGGACGCGGTCTGCGCCGAGGAGAGAAAATCGCCACCGAAGGGTGTGCGGGGCCTTTCGAGAAAACCTCTCCGGACGCCCGGGCCGCTCCTCCCGAGGCTCACGAGTCGCTCATCGGCCGGAAGACCGTTGAGGAAGTGCCATTGACCGGGCTATCCTCCGTCTACAGGGCGGCGGCGGAGCTCGGGCTGGCGATCGGGCGTGATCTCTCGGTGATCGGGTTCGCCGACTTGAGAGAAGCCTCGATGCTCGAGCCCGCGCTCACAACGATCCGGCAGGACGCCAGGGCGATCGGCATGAAGGCGGCCGAACTCCTCCTCGATCGGATCGAGGGCCGGTTCACCGCCACGAAGCCGCGGTAGGTACGGCAGCGGCCGAGCCTGGTCGAGCGGGCTTCCACCGGTCTGGCGCCATGACGAGCCTCTCCCGGACCGCAGTGGCCAGGATGGCACTGCGGGCGTGAAACAGCGGGCGAAGGGACTCGAACCCTCGACATCCAGCTTGGGAAGCTAGCGCTCTACCAACTGAGCTACGCCCGCGAACCATTCCCACGTTACCACATCTTTGCCCGGCTGCATCCCCGGCGGCCGGCGGCGAGCCGCCCACCGTGATCCGGCGCCGGTAAGATACTGGGCGACCCGGCCGAATCGGCGGCCCGGGTGCACTCGCCATCGAGGAGTGACCGCATGCCCGTGCCCGCCCCACTTTCAGAACCGCCCCACGCCGCTGCGAGGCCTCTCGTACCCCGGCGGTTTTTCGGACCGCTCGTGCAGGCCACGCTGTGGGCGGCGCTGGCCGTGGTGCTGCTCGGTGCGGCGGCGGTGCCGTGGATGCTTTCCGATCCAGCCCGGGTGTCGCGGCTGATCGCCCGCTTCGTGCCGGGGCTGCGGGCCGACGTGTCGATCGGCCGCGCCCAGATCGGGTGGGGCGGGCCTGTCGTCTTCGAAGACGTGCGCATCGTGCCGCACAGTGGTGCGAGAGCGCCCGTGGCGATCAAGCGGATCGAGGGCAGCCACGGGCTGGCAGCGATGCTGCTCTCGGGCGGCGATCTGGGCCGCTTTCGTGTGGAGGGCCTGGAAGCCGACGTGGTCTTCAACACCGATCGCACGTCGAACCTCACCGGGCTGTTCACGCCCGATGTGGCGCGGAGCGCAGGAGGCGGCGAACCGGGGCCGCGGCGCAGCCCGGTGCGCGTGCGCCTCGAGATCGACGACGCGATCGCCACGATCACCGGGCCGTGGGCACCAGACCCGTGGGTGAGCGATCCGACCGACATCAAGATCGCGCTCGCCCCCACGGCCGACGGCTCGGCCAGCGCCTGGACGGTGGAACAGGTGCAGCTCCTGCGCGATGCCCGGCTCGAGCCGAACGTGGCCCAGGGCGTGCTCGCCTACATCGCGCCGGTGATGGCCGACGCAGCCCGCACGAGCGGGCGATTCTCGCTCCGGCTCGACGGAGCGACGTTTCCCGTGGGCGCGCCGGAGGCGGCGCGGCTCGCCGGCGTGCTCTCGATGCACGAAGTCGATATGGGGGCGGGCCCGTTGACGGCGCGCATGCTCGACGCGCTGCCCGGCCGGCTCGATGTGCCGCGCTCGATCCGCGTGGCCGACGACGCCGACGTGGAATTTCATCTGGCGAATCGCCGCGTGTGGCACAAAGGCCTGGAATTCGGCATCCCGCTCGCCAAGCCCGGGCAGCGGCTCGACATCCATTCGAGCGGCTCCGTCGGGCTCGACGACAAAACGCTCGATTTGAAATTCGCGCTGCCCGTGCCGGCCGACCTGCCTGCCGACCGCCCGCTCTTGGCGGCGCTCGCCGGCAAGTCGATCTCGCTCGGTATCGGCGGCGTGCTCGGCGAGCCAAAAGTGAACTTCGACGGTTCGATCCGGGCGACGGCCGGCGGCGTGGTGGCCGACCTCGTGGATCGACTCCGTCATCCCGGGCAGCCCGCCCCTCCGCGGCCCACACAGCCGCCCGCACCGAACTGGGTGCCGCCAGCGGCCGAGAAGGCCAAGGCCGACGCCCCCCAAGCCGACGCCAAGTCGCCGCCGCAGTCCTCTACGAACACGGCCGAGCGGCTCGACGAACTCAAAGCGAAACTGCCCGGCGACATCGCCACCGATCCGAACGCTGGCGCGATCATCGACCTCGTGGGCGGCGTGCTCGACGAAGTGGCGAAGCGGCGGGCCGAGCGCGCGGCTGCCAACCCCGACAACCCTCAGGCCGCGCCACCCGCCGGCCCGCGCCGCGGCGGCCGCCTGCTCCGCCGCCTCGCCCCACCCCCTGCCGCCCAGCCGGCGGATGCCGAGAAGTAATTGTTTCGCTGTGCTGAGGGCCGGCTTCGGGCTCCGCATGTCCCGTCGCCGGACGTTCCGGATAAACGCCGGCTCGGGGTTACGCCGAGCCTCCTCGCCGGACGCTCACCTTCGCCGGAAGCCCGAGGCGCAAGCCGAGAGGATGCCCGGATTGCGAACCGCCGCACGTATTCCCTTCGGCTCACGCCTCGGCCTTCCTCAGACGAGCCAGTGGCACCCCCGAGCCTCCTCAACGGTAGCGACAGGCCTCCAGGCCTGTCGAGCGGTCGGCTTGAGCCACGTTGCGGCCGTGATTGAGCCTTTTCCAGGGGGATTCGCCCGGTTTGGCTGTGCCTTGACACCCTCCCGACCGCGGCTACCCTAAACCCCCAGATTCCCTAGGCGGCAATGTTTCGCCAATCGGCATGCTTTCCACGGGAGTGCTGCCGGTGGCCCGAAGCCTGCCCTTGGGGGTGTCTCGCCAGAAATTCGTCTGCTGCGGTCCGGTAGCCGTCCCGGATCGGGGTGGTTCCGTGACGGCTGTGATGGAACGCACGACGCGTTGGGTTCTCTTACCTGGAGGAATGTGATGAAGCGTTTTCTCGGATGTGCACTTGCGATGTTCTTCGCCCTCGTGGCGATCGCCCTGGTCGGTGGTGATTCGGGTGC
>JAIXPT010000098.1 GCA_027486095.1 Planctomycetaceae bacterium
GAGCAGCCGGGCGACCTCGGCCGGATCGACCGCGTGCCACGCCGCACAAGATCGGTCTCGCCGCGCCATGCCCACCTCGCGATCGCCTTCAGAACCACGCCCTCACTATTATCGCGAGCCGGACGGCGGCCGCCTAAAATTCGTAGTCGAACCGCACGCCGTAGGCGTCGGTGAGGCTATTGCCCGCGCGGCGGTCCTCGAGAAACGCCCGGATGTAGTTGAACTTCGCCCGCACGTAGGGCGTGAGATACCAATTCAGACCGATCGTGAAGTCGGTGAGGTTGTTGCCCGAGATGTTCTTGTCGTTGAGGACGATGTTCGAGTAGCGGGCGGCGATCTCCCAGGCCCCGAGGCCCCGCCGGCCGCCCTCGCCAGCCTTGCCGACGCGCAGAAAGTTTTCGAACGGCTCCATCCGTTTATGGAGTCCGAGTTTGCGGTCGTACGGCCGGTGTTCGCCGGTGAGGAAATAGCTCACCTGGGCCATGTAGCCGTTGAAGAACAGGTTTGGCCCGTTGATCTGATCGACGACCGCGAAGGCGTATTCCGACTGCAGCGAGAGCGGCCCGAGAATCAGGGCAAACTCGGGATCGAAGAGCTGAAACTGGCTGGCCGGGATGTTGCCCGTGTCCACGAAGATCGGGGCGAAGGGGCTCGGCACGCCGTTTTGATAGTTGCTCGGTGAGGGCGGGCCGACGGGGCCGAACACGTTCGCCGGCTGCTGCTTGCGGATCTCGGGCGTGTTGCGGAAGCGCACCTGGCCCTGCGACGTCACCCGGTAGCTGTAGGCGCTGCCGAGATGGAGATAAAAAGCTCCGTCGCTCTCCTCGTCCCACCACGGCAGCCAGGTGCCGCGCATCGTGAGGGCCTGGCCGCTGTCGAACGAATCATTGCCGATGTTGTCGGAGTTGGTGCGGAAGGTGCCGATCTGCCAGGTGTTGAACTCGTCGTTCGCCGTGCCATACGCCATCACGCCCGTGTTACGGGCGGGCGCGAACGTATCGACGAGCGACCGCTCCATGAACGTGTTGTTGCGATTCTGCGTGACCCGCTCGAGCGAGAAGGGTTCGAAGAAATGGCCAAACCGCACGTTTTGCAGCCAGGGGAGATCGTGGGCTTCGATGTAGTTGTCGATGAAGCTCGGCTGGTTGGCGAGTGCGAAATCGACGCCGAGGGCGTATTCGAGCTGCTCGGTCGCCTTGCCGCGGGCCATGATCCGGAGCCGGCGAAACTGCGCGCCGTCTTGAAGATCACCGACCGCCGCCCGGCTCACGGCGTCTTGCCCGAAAAACACCTGGTCGCCCTGCACCTGCCCCGAGAGCGTGAGCGTGGGCTTCTGGTCTTTCTCTTTGGGCTTGGCCTTGGGCTCGGCTTTCTTCTTGGCTGCGGCCTTCGCCGCGGCCGCCTTGAGCTCGTCGATCTGCCGCTGGAGATTCTCGAGCTCGGCGGCCACGCCCTGCGGATCGGGAAGTGCCACTTCGACATCGCCAGCCTCATCCACGACGACCCGGGCAACCTCGCCGTGAGCCGCGCGCACCGCGAACGATCCGCACACGAGTGCGGCGCACGCGACCACGACCGGCCAATGCGCCGATCGCCATGAATAACAGCTGATCACGGGGCGACTCTCTGCAGTCCGAACCCTCCGGTATTCCGGTCAGGATGGCACGGGGGCAGCGGCTGGGCCTCCTGGCGTTCAGGTCGGCCTGGACTCCGTCATCCGCATGATCGACACGATCGCCACGAAGGTTGAACCTTGCGCCATCGTGAGCCCCGCCGAGGGCCGCGCAGAGCGCCTATCTTTCCGAGTCGTTGCTGCTGCCCGTCAGATAGCTGGCGTAATAGAGGAGCGTAAGGACGCTCTGAAGCGTGGCGGCCACGTAGGTCCAGGCGGCCGCATTGAGGACCTTGTTCACGGCCGGCATCTCGGCTGCGGGCACGATCCCGAGGCTCACGAGCTGCGCCTTGGCACGGTTGCTCGCATCGATTTCGACCGGCAGGTTCACGAGCTGAAAAAAGACCGTGCCGCCGAAGAGCGCGATCCCGAGCCAGGCCAGCGGCGCGACCTGCATCATCAGGCCGAGGACGAACATCGTGATCCCGAAGCCGCTGCCGAGGTTCGCCACGTTTACCGCCGCATTGCGAATCGCCATCAGCGAGGATCGATGGGCATCCTGCAGCGCGTGCCCCGCCTCGTGCGCCGCGATGCCCACGGCCGCCAGCGAGCGGCTGCCATACACCGCCTCCGAAAGCCGCAGCACCTTCGCCTGCGGATCGTAGTGGTCGTTGAGCTTGCCCGGAATCGCCTCGATCTCCACGTCGGTCGCACCGGCCGAATCCAGAATGTGCCGCGCCGCGGCGGCACCCGTCAGCGGGGCGGGCTCCTGCGCGGCCGCCGCAAACGACGACTGCACCCGCCATTGGGCCCACATGGCCAAGAGCATCGCAGGGGCGACGGCGAGCATGTAGGCGGGATCGAAAAAAATCGGCATGGCTGGGGGAACTCCGACGATACGGCCGTGGCGGGCGGGAAACTCCGCCATCGCCAGCCGCGACGGTATTCTAAGCTTTACGCACCGACGAGGGGACATGTTCGAGAACCACGCTCCTACCGCGGCCGGCTGGCTTGGCCTGACAGCCCTGCTCGTGGCGGCGTGCGCAGCCCTGGCAGGATGTGGGCCGCGCGAGGGTTCCGCCGGATCGCCGCCCGCCACGCCGCGGGCGGAGCTGCCGCTCTGCACACGAATCGCGGCCGCCGTGAACCACGCCCGCGACGCCCGCCGCCTCGACGCAGCCGTGCACGGGGCGTGGCAGGTGGTGCACGGCATCCTCGCCTTTGGCCCGGAGTTTCCCATCGCCCACGACGGCCGCACGAGCCCGGCACTCGACTATCTTTTGCGCGGCGGCCGCGTGGCCGGCTGGCGGCTCAGGCCGGGTGATCGGGGCGTGGTGGCCATCGTCGAAGAGGGCAGCACGACCGGCCAGGGGCACCCCGATCAGTGGCTCGGCTACCTCTCGCAGTGCGGCCTCGGCGGCATCCCGCTCGACACCCAGCTCACGGTCGCCGATCGAAACTTCACGCTCGCCGACCTGCTCGACCAAGCCAAGCACGACATCCGACCCGGCCAGGAAGCCACCTGGACGCTCATGGCGCTCGCGGCCTACCTGCCGCCGGATGCTTCGTGGACGGCCGCCGACGGCTCGGAATGGACAACCGAGCGGGTGGTGCAGATGGAAGCCGACGCCGATCTCTCGGCGAGTGCCTGCGGCGGGTCCCACCGGCTAGCCGGGCTGGCGCTCGCCTTGGCAGCCCACCGCAACGCCCGCGTGAATCCTTCCGCACCGCTCACCGGCGGCTGGGCCGCCGCCGCCGACGTGCTTGACGACGCGATCGCCAGGGCCCGCGCGTTTCAGCAGGCCGACGGCAGCTTCTCCACGCACTTCTTCGAGCGGCCCGGCACCTCGCCCGACGTGTTCGCCCGCCTCGGCGCCACGGGGCACATCTTCGAGCTGCTCGCGATCACCCTCGACGACGACGCCCTCGCCGCCCCCTGGGTGACCCGCGCCGCCGAGCGGCTCGTCGCGCTCCTCGAACAGACGAGCGACATCGACGTCGAGTGTGGCGCGCTCTACCACGCGATTCACGGTCTCATGCTGTACAACCAGCGGGTGTGCCCGGGGGAACCGCTCGCCTCGATCCGCTGAGACCGCCAGCCTTGCACGGCCTGATCTTTTTCTACATCCAGAAGTTCGCCGACACGGCCGCCCACGGCGCTGCTTCGCGAACCACCACACGCCCGAGCGTGGCGATCGGCGACGCCCGCTACCTGCCGGCGGGCGTGTATCCCGACGCCGAAGCCGTGCGCCTCCTCCAGGCGCTCGCCGAATCGACCGGGCGGTCGTTGCCGGAAACGATCGAACAATTCGGGCGTTTCCTCGCGCCGCACCTCGTGAAGGTGGCCGGGCGGCACGTCGATCCCGCCTGGCGCTCGCTCGACCTCATCGAGCACACCGAAGCCATCATCCACGCGATGATCCGCACGGCCAACCCGGGCGCCCAGCCACCGGTGCTCGAGGCGGTGCGGCCGGCTCTGGATGAGCTCCATCTCGTCTACAGCTCGGAGCGGCAGCTGTGTTCACTCGCGCGGGGCCTGATCCACGGCATTGCCGACCACTACCACGAGACGATCGAGCTCGACGAGCCTTCGTGCATGCACCGGGGCGACCCCTTCTGTTCGTTCACGATCCGCTGCGTTGCCCACGACACTCAGGCCCCCGACCGCTCGCTCGCCGACACCACCGACGTCATCCGCGGAGGTGAGCCCGCGCTCGCGCCGCCGGCCGCCGCTGCGGGCGAAGCGGCCCCGCCTACCATCGGCGGGTACACCGTCGTCGGACTGATCGGCCAGGGGGGCATGGGCCGCGTGTATCTGGCGCGCGACGAACGCCTGCATCGCGAGGTGGCGATCAAGGTGCTCCATCCCTCGAAAGCCCGCGACCCTGCCGCCACGCGACGATTTCTGCGCGAGGGTCGGGCGGCCGCCGCGGTCGATCATCCGCACGTCATGGCGATCCACCAGGTCGGCGAGGAGCAGGGCCTGCCCTACATCGTCATGCAGCGGCTCGTCGGCCGCACGCTCAAGCAGGCCCGGCAGGCAGAAGGCCGGCTCCCCCTCGCCGAGGTGCTGCGCATCGGCCGCGAAACCGCCGAGGGGCTCGCGGCGGCCCACGCCAAGGGGCTCGTGCACCGAGACATCAAGCCCGACAACATCTTCCTTCAGGAGCCACGCGGCCAGGTGCGGATCATCGACTTCGGCCTGGCTGTCACCGGGAAGGAAGGCGGCCTCGACGTGACGGTCGATGGATCGATCGTCGGCACGCCGGCCTACATGTCGCCCGAACGCATCGCGGGCCGCGACCTCGATGCCAAGAGCGATCTCTTCGGGCTCGGTGTGATCCTCTACGAATTGCTCGCGGGCCGGCTGCCCTTCGATGGCAATTCTCTCGTCTCGATCCTGGCAGCGATCTCGCACGGCCACCCTCCCGATCTCCGCACGCTCGCCCCCGAGGTGCCGGAGCCCGTGGCTCGCCTCGTGATGCGGCTCATCGCCCACGAGAAGGCAGGCCGCCCGGCCGACGCCGCCACCGTCGCCGCCGAACTCGCCGCGCTCGAGCGGGGCCTGTAAGACGGGCTTCAGCCTGTCTGGGCAGCCGATTCGCGTCAGGGCCGGAGGCCCGGGTGATCACCTGCGGGCGGCGGCCCGCCGCGGGATGGTCGGCACGAAGCCGAGGCATCCCGTGAAATCAGCTGGGATTGCACGGCGTCCACGAGCACGTGCAGATCGCCATGCCAGTCGATCGTGGTGCTCTGCTGCGTGGCGAGCTGCTTGCACTGGGCCGTGCCCGCGGCGAACTCGTCGCTGCCGATGAGGAGCGCCACCGGAAACCCCTTCTTGGCCGCGACCTTGAGCTGCTGCCCCACCCGCTTGGCCTCGGGAAAAAACTCCACGGCCACGCCGGCGGCCCGGAGTGCCGCCGCGATCCGCAGGTAGTCGGCGAGGTGCTCTTCGGCGAAATACACGAGAAACACCTCGGCGGGCGTCTCGGTGGCCGAGAGCCTGCCGAGCTCTTCGAGGCCGGCGAGCAGACGGTCGATGCCGAGCGACGCACCGACGCCGGGCAAGGGCTGCTTGGTGTAGAGCCCGGCGAGATTGTCGTAGCGGCCGCCCGAGCAGATGCTGCCGAGCGTGGGCAGCTCGTCGAGAAAACTCTCGAGCACCACGCCGGTGTAATAGTCGAGGCCGCGGGCGATCGAGGGATCGACGACGACGCGGCCGGCAGCGACGCCAGCCGCCTGCACCCCGTCGAGCAACGCCCCGAGCGCCGCCACCCCGGCCCGGCCGCTCTCGGAACCGGCGACGAGGCCCCCGAGCGCGGCGAGCACGTCGGCCGGCGGTCCGGCAAGCTCGGCCATCCTCAGGAGCTTGTCCACGGCGTCGGCCGGCACGCCATGGCTGGCGAGCTCAGCCGCCACCGCCTCGCGCGTCGCTTTGCCGAGCTTGTCGAGTGATCGCAGCACGTCGGTCGATCGCTCGGCGAGCCCGAGCCCCGCGAGCACGCCGCCGAGCACGCGGCGGTCGTTCAGGCGGATCGTGAACCGCTCGATTCCGATCGCCGCGAGGAGATCGTGCACCACGAGCACCATCTCCAGATCGGCCACCGGGCTCGTGGTGCCGATCGTGTCGAAATCGCATTGCATGAATTCGCGGTAGCGGCCGCGCTGCGTGTTCTCGCCGCGCCACACCGCCGCCATGTGATACCGCTTGAAAGGCGTGCCGAGGCTCGCCACATGCTGCGCGCAAAACCTCGCGAAGGGCACCGTGAGGTCGAACCGCAGGCCGACCTCACGGCCACCGTGGTCGGTGAAGCGATAGAGCTGCTTGTCGGTCTCGGCACTCCCCTTCCCCGTGAGGATCTCCAGATACTCGAGCGCCGGCGTGTCGATCGGGGCGAAGCCGTAGGAGCGATACACCCGCCGGGCCACGTCGAGCAGGCGCTCGCGGGCGAGCGCCTGCGCGGGCAGATGATCGCGAAACCCCTTCAGCGTGCGCGGCTCGATCATGACACGATCGGGAGCAGGGCCGGCTTCGGGCCGCGGATGCTCGCGTGGCGGTTTTTCCGCTTGCGGCCGTCGCCGATCTCCTGGCCGCCCGGGCCGAGCACGGCGTCCATGTATTCTTCGACCTGCTCCGCGGTCTCGAAGTATTGGTCGTAGACCCAATCGTCTTCGTATTCGCAGTCTTTCGTCGTGTACTCCCGGCAGATCTGCGGACGCGTGTCGTAGATGCCGCAGCGGTGGTCGGCCTGCAGGTGCTTGCACTCGGTGTGCACGCACACATACCAGTCGCCGTCTTCGGTGAACACGGTGGCGTGGTCGTGGAGCAGGAACCAGCGGATGTATTCGAATTCCTCCCGCGTGGTCGGCGTCTCCAGTGGGAGCGCGAAATATCGGCAGCACTTGGCCGTGCAATATTCGCAGAGCACCTTGTCCTGCGGGATGTCGCCACGCTTCGGCTTCGGCGGCAGCGTGGGCAGCGGCAGATCGGCGACCGACATGGTGACCTCCGGGGGTGGGGCCGGCACTATACCATCCGTCGCGTCCACCCGATTCCCTATACTCGGCGGGCCCCGCAGGAAGTCGGCCGATGCCCAAACGCTGGCACATTCAACCCCACGATCAGGCACTCGTGGCCGGGCTCGAACGGTCTGCCGGCGTCTCGCCGATCGTGGCCCGGCTGCTCGCGGCCCGCGGCCTCACCGGCGCCGGCGACGCGAAGGCATTCTTGTCGGGCACGATGGCCGACCTTCGCGATCCCGACCTCCTGCCCGGTGTGGCGGAGGCGGCCGACCGCATGCTCGCGGCGGTGCGGGCGGGCCGCAAGATCGTGGTCTACGGTGATTACGACGCCGACGGCATGTGCGCGACGGCGATCCTCATGAATTGCCTGGAGGCGCTCGGCGCCACGCCCGCCTGGTATGTGCCCGACCGGCTCGAAGAAGGCTACGGCCTCAACGCCCAGGCGCTCTCCACCCTCGCCGCGCAGGGAGCGAGCCTCGTCGTGACGGTCGATTGCGGCATCGCGAGCGTCGCCGAGGCGCGGCATGCGCGTGATCTCGGGCTCGAGCTCGTGATCACCGACCACCACACCTTCGCCGACACGCTCCCCGAGGCGGCGGTGCTCGTGCACCCCCGGCTGCCGGGCGCTGCCTATCCCTTTGGCGAGCTGTGCGGTGCCGGCGTGGCCTTCAAGCTCGCCTGGGCGCTCGCCACGCGGGCCTCGGGTGCGAAGCAGGTCACCCCTCGGCTCCGCGAGATGCTCTTGAAGGGGATGGGCTTCGCAGCCCTCGGCACCGTGGCCGACGTCGTGCCCTTGCTCGATGAAAACCGGATCTACGTGAAGCACGGCCTCGAATGCCTGCGCAAGCGCGGCGGCCCGGGCATCGCCAAGCTCTTGTCGCTCGCCAAGCTCGATGAGAAATCACAGCTCGACAGCGAAGACGTGGCCTTCCGGCTCGCGCCGCGGCTCAATGCCGCCGGCCGTCTCGGCCAGGCCGCCTGCGGGATCGAGCTCCTCACGACCGCCGACGAATCTCGCGCCGCGAGCCTCGCGAACTATCTCCACGAGCTCAACGCCCAACGTGAGACGGAAGAGCGCAGCATCCTCCTCGCCGCGACGAAGCAGGCTCGCGAGCGGTTCGACCCGGAGGCCGACCCGGCGCTCGTGCTGGCCGATCGGGGCTGGCATGCGGGCGTGATCGGGATCGTGGCCGGCCGGCTCGCCGAGCGGTTTCATCGACCCGTCGTGATGATCGCGCAAGATTCGCTGCAGGGCCGCCCAGCCACGGGGAGCGTGCGCAGCGTGCCGGGCTTCGACGTGCACGCGGCGCTCGTCGCCTGCCGGGGGCATCTCGTCACCTGCGGCGGCCACGCCGCCGCCGCCGGCCTGCGGGTGGAAGACGCGCACATCGACGCCTTTCGCGAGCAGTTTTTGGCCGAGGTGGCCGCACGGCTGCCGGAATCGCTGCGCCGGGCCCAGCTCGCCCTCGATGGCGAGGCCACGCTCGCCGGCCTCACGCTCGACACGGTCGTGCAGATCGAGCGGCTCGCCCCATTCGGCCAGGCGAATCGGCGGCCGGTGCTTTGCGCCACCGGCGTGAGCCTCGCCGAGCCCCCGCGGGCGATCGGCGGTGGCGCCCGCCATCTCGCGATGAACCTCGTGCAGCACGGCGCGAAGGTGCGCGGAGTGGCCTTCGGCGGCGCCGAATGGCTCGATCACCTGCCGCCGCCTGGGCAGCCCTTCCACGTGGCCTTCAAGCCGAAGATCAACGAGTTTCGCGGCCGCCGCACCGCCGAGATGGAGATCGTCGATTGGCGGCCCGCAGGCATCGACGTGGCGGTCGATCTGCCCCCGCTCGCGACCGTTCCGTAGGACAGGCTTCAGCCTGTCGCCTTCAATCACACTGGAGCCTGGAGTGTTCATCATGAAAATTTTTCTTCCGTTTCTCCTCCTCGTGACATTCTGCACTCACCTCCCTGCCGATGACTGGCCGCAGTGGATGGGGCCCGAGCGCGACGGCGTGTGGCGCGAGGCGGGCGTGGTGAGCGCGATCCCCGCCCGGGGCCTGCCGGTGAAGTGGCGGGTGCCCGTCAAAGGCGGTTACTCCGGGCCCGCCGTCGCGGATGGCCGCGTGTATCTCACCGACTACGATCGGCCCGAGGGCCCGCTCGCCAACGCCCCGAACGATCGCACGGAGCTTGCCGGCCGCGAACGCATCCTCTGCTTCGACGCCGCCACGGGCACGCTCCTCTGGAAGCACGACTACGCATGCCCGTATGCGATCTCGTATGCATCGGGCCCGCGGTGCACCCCCACCGTCTCCGACGGCAAGGTGTATGTGCTCGGTGCCGAGGGCAACCTCACCTGCCTCGACGCCGCCACTGGCCGCGTCGTGTGGTCGAAAGACCTCGAGCGGGAGTATGGCGCCCCCGTGCCGATCTGGGGCTTCTGCGGCCATCCGCTCGTCGATGGCGAGCGCTTGATCTGCCTCGTGGGCGGCCCGGGCAGCGTGGCCGTGGCCTTCGACAAGGCGACGGGCCGCGAGCTCTGGCGGGCGGTCTCGGCGAGCGAGAGCGGCTATTGCCCGCCGACGATGATCGAAAGTGCCGGCACGCGCCAGCTCCTGATCTGGGATGCCGACAACCTCAATGCGCTCGAGCCGGCGACAGGCCGCGTGCTCTGGTCAGAGCCGCTCAAGCCGATGTACGGCATGTCGATCATGGCACCGCAGGTGGCCGACACGAAACAGGGCCGCGTGCTCTTCGCGAGCGGCATCGGCCGCGTGGGCGCGCTCTTCGCGCTCGCGGCCGACGCGCCCGGAGCCAACGTGCTCTGGCGGGGCGAGCCCAAGTCGGCCGTCTATTGTGCCAATAGCACGCCCTTCATCGACGGCGACACGCTCTACGGCTGCGACTGCGACACGGGCTTTCTCACGGCGGTGGATCTGGCAACCGGGGCGAGGCTCTGGGAGACGGGAGCCCCCACGATGGGCACCCGCCGCGGCAAGCACGGCACGGCATTTTTGGTGCGGCATCGGCCGGCGGGCGGAGCATCGGCTGCGGCGGGCCGCACCTGGCTGTTCAGCGAAACGGGCGACCTGATCCTCGCCAGCCTCACTCCTACGGGCTACGCCGAGCTCGGCCGGACGCACGTCGTGGACCCGACGAACGAGTGCTTCGGCCGCGATGTCGTCTGGAGCCACCCGGCCTTCGCGGGACGGTGCGTGTTTGCACGAAACGACCGGGAGCTCGTCTGTATCTCGCTCGCGGAGTGATTCCGCGGGTTTTCAAAGCGACGTTGTCCCGAGACCGGATCGACGGTACTCTTTCATGCTCTCCCACGTGCGACCGTGCCTGTGACGGCCGCACACTTCGGGGCGTAGCTCAGCCTGGCTAGAGCGCTACGTTCGGGACGTAGAGGTCGCACGTTCGAATCGTGTCGCCCCGACTTTGCTGTGGGGATCACTCGCCGGCTGCCGTCGGCGCCCGAAGGTGCCGCGGCTTCACGATGTCGCGTGCCAGCCCCAGCGTCTCGAGCAGCTTGATTTCGTAGTAGGAGATATCGATCTCCCACCACTGATGCTGCACGCTGGCGGCCGTCGGATCGGCATGGTGGTTGTTGTGCCACCCTTCGCCCACTGCCAGCAGGGCCACCAGCCAGTTGTTGCGGCTGCCTTCGCCCGTGGCGTAGGTGCGGTAGCCGAACAGGTGGCTGAGCGAATTGACCGACCACGTGATGTGCCACACGAGCACGATCCGCAGAAACACGCCCCACACCACGACACTCGCCCCGAGCCGCGCGCCCTCCGCGATGCCGCCGGCGAGCCAGCCGGCCACGAAGCCGGCCGGGAAAAACGCCAGCACCTGGCCGAGCGCGATCGCCACCTGCAGATATCCGTATTTTTCCAGATTGAAATAAAAGCGGTCGCGGAGCAGGTCGGGCGCGTAGCGTTCTCGGAAGGCGAGCGTGTCGATCTTGGGATTCACCATCAGCAGCCAGCCGAGGTGCGACCACAAAAACGTCACCAGTGGCGAATGCGGGTCGGGCACGTCGTCGGAATGCGCGTGATGCATGCGGTGCACGGCCACCCACTGCACGGGTGTGTCTTCCAGGCTGCAGATGGCGAGGGACGCGAGCGTGTATTCCACCCACTTCGGCGTGCGGAAGCTGCGGTGGGTGAGCAGGCGGTGGTAGCCGAGGTTGATGCCGGCCCCGAAGAGATGCACGCCCACGACGCAGGCCGCCACGCCCGTCCAGGAAAAAAGCCCGGGCAGCAAGGCGAGGCAGGCCAACATGTGGACGACGCCGATCACGATGGCGTAGCGCCAGCGGATCCGGTAGGGGCGAACGGCATCGGGCAACACTCCGCGGCGGTCGGCTGGCGGAGCGTGGGCAGTGGCGAGTGCGGGCATGCGGCGTCCTGTCGGGCGGGGATCTCGGTGTCGGCACCATGAGATGCCCGATCCACCAACCGCCGCAGCACACGATGCCGTTGCGATCACTCTGAAGCATGGCCGCGGGCGCCTGCTCCCTCTGCCATGCATCTTCCGTGAGAAGCCATGCGCACGGCAAGCGGAATCCTGGCATGCTCGCCCGCCGCGGCCGAACTCACCGGGAAGTCTTCGGCATGATCGTCGCCACCGGCAGAGTCGCGGGCTTCTGCCGCGGGCACGTCAGGGTGCCAGCCGCTCGAGCATCCAGCGATCGTCGGCGGTGCGACGAAAGCAGAGCCGATCGTGAAGCCGGCTGGGCCGGCCCTGCCAAAACTCGATCCGCTCGGGCACGAGCCGGAAGCCACCCCAATGGTCCGGCCGTGGAATCGCCGCGTCGTCAGGATGCTCCGCTCGATAGCGGGCGAAAAGCGCTTCGAGCGTCGCGCGGTCCGGGATCACTGTGCTCTGCGGCGAGCTCCAGGCTCCGATCCGTGACGTGCTCGGGCGGCTCCGAAAATATTCGTCGGATTCGGCCGCGCTCGTGCGCTCCACGCGGCCTTCGATCCGCACCTGCCGCTCGAGCACCGTCCAGTGAAACGTGAGCGCCGCCTGAGGATTCGCCGCAAGCTCCCGGCCCTTGTGGCTTTCGTAGTTGGTGAAAAAGCAGAAGCCCCGGGCATCGAAGCCGCGCAAGAGCACGATCCGCGCCGACGGCCGGCCCGCGGGCGTGGCGGTCGAGAGCGTCATGGCCTCCGGCTCGGGCACCCCGGCGGCGACCGCCGCGTCATACCAGGCGGCGAACTGCCGAATCGGATCTCGCTCGACCGAGCCCTCGTCGAGCGCGGCCTGTTCATATTCCTTGCGGGCGTGGGTGGTTCTCGCATCCATCGGCTCGTTCCTGGGCTCGAAGTGACAGCGTCATCGTACGTGCCGCAGGCCAGAAGTCCTATCCGCTCACGCCGATCAGGGCGAAAGACGTCGCCACCGACTGCAAGCGGCAACTCGGCCAGGCTGCGCCGGCGAGCGGCTCGCGCTCACTTCGTGAGCGCGAAGTCGAACGTGTTGTCGGGCTTGGCCTCGACCGTCGCCGTGAGGCCCGATGTCGAGTCGTCGGCATACTTCGCGGGCAGCACATTCTTGGGATCGGGCGCGACGGCGGCGGGAGAGTCGCTCGCGGTTCCGCCCAGCTCGATTTTCGTGATCGCCACCCGGTAGTCGCCGGGCACGACGCCATCGCCGGGCGTGAACGTGGTGAGCCGGTACCGGCCCGTGGCGTCGGTCAACGCGATCGACCCGTGGCCATCCCCCGCAACGGGGTTGAACATCACCGTCGCACTGGGCAGCGGCTTGCCGGCGAACGAAACGATGCCCGTCACCGGGAACGTCTGCGGCAGCGGCGGCCGCCGCACACGGCAACAGCCGCCGGCCACGACCACGACCATCGCCACTTTGGCTAGAGCAGCCCCCCTGCCAGAGACGCACATCCTGGCTCGCCCCTGCCGTGGCACATGAAGACGATGATCAAGCAGGGGCCGAGACAACCGCGAAACGAGGGTGAGCATCACTCGATTGACCCGACCTCTCCGCCCGCCCGCGAGCCGAGCGCACCCCACAGGCTGTAGGTCGAGGGAGTTCCAGACGTGTTGACAGCCCCGGAGTTGGCCGTCGTCACGGAGACATAGTCCACCACGAACTTCACGGCGCCGTCGCCGAATGCCCCGTTGACGCCTCCCACGTGTTCGCTCGTCGCTGCCAGCGACATCCACTGGCTGTTTTGCGGATCGGTGGAGGCGGCGGCACTGGCGCTGCACGATGGCGAGTTGGGAGGCAGATGGGCGGTAAACCCGATGTTTTCTGCGGCGCCGTCCGTCCAGCGAAACTGCGACGTAATTTTGTATTCGGTGCCGCTCGGATACGTGTCGGAACCGAGCGTCCGACAGAGGTTGGGGTCGAGCCGCGCGATGCCGCGTTTCACACTGATGCTGCCGTCGGACGTCAGCCCGGCTGCCCGGGTCTCCTGCCGTGGCCGGCAACGCTCGCTCAAGAGCAGCGTCTTGCTGAGGCCGTCGGTGCAGTCTTTGTAGCGCACGCCGAAGGTCACTTGATTGGTTCCCGTGGCGGCGGACAGATACGTCCCCATCGCCCACAGCCCACGGGCGATCTGATAGCGGTTGGCATTCGAGACCTGCTGGCCAGACGAATGGCGGCCGGTCGCATCCCCGAGGCACACGACATAGTTGAACGTCGGGGCCATCGCCGCGCTCAGCGGGGCCGCGTCGGACGGGCAGCGCAGAGACTGCGGCGCCTGATCCCAGACCGACCACGCCGAGTAGCCCGCCGGTCCGCCGAGAGGCCTGCCGCCCATCCCCGATTGGATGCTCTCGAACATGGTCGCCTCCTCCATGAAGGGCAGAAGATCGACAAACGCACTGCGGCGCCCCTGATTGTTGTTTCCGGGCCAGCAGCACGACC
>JAIXPT010000167.1 GCA_027486095.1 Planctomycetaceae bacterium
CTTCGGGCTCCCCGTGTCCCGGGAGCCGGCGTATTTGACCAGCGCAGCCATGGATGGCGCAGCGCAGGCAAATCCGAGTGAGCCGAAGCCTGGAGGGCGAAGGCGAACGTCCGGCGACGGGATATGGGGCGCCCGAAGCCGGCACGCACTGAAAGCAGTGAGCGTCCGGCGAGATGGTAGGGGTAACCCCGAGCCGGCGCGTAAAGTTGTCGAACGCAGACGGTACACTCGAAACCACCATGCCACACACCATCGTGATCTTCGGCGCCTCAGGCGATCTCACGAGCCGCAAGCTCGTGCCCGCGCTCTACAACCTCGCTCGCGCCGGAACGCTGCCGGCCGACACCCGGATCGTCGGCTTTTCGCGCACCCCGATGACCGACGAGGCCTGGCGGGCGAGCCTGCGCGAGACCACCGCGAAGCACTGCGACTGCGGGACGGTGGACGATGCGTCGTGGGGTGAATTCGCCGGTCGGATCCACTACCACGCCGGCGACATCGGCAGGCCGGAGGATTTCGCGGCGCTCGACCGCCGGCTGACGGTGCTCGAGGCCGGCGCCGACACCACGCGCGTGTATTACCTCGCGACGGCGCCGCAGTTTTACGAGCCGGTCGTGACGGCGCTCGGCGCCCACGGCATGGCCGCCGAGGCCCACGGGCCGCGCCGGATCGTCGTGGAAAAACCGTTCGGCACCGATCTCGCCACCGCGCGGGGGCTCAATGCCGCGCTGCATGCGGTGTTTCACGAGAGCCAGGTGTTTCGCATCGACCACTACCTCGGCAAGGAGTCGGTGCAGAACATCCTCGCCCTGCGGTTCGCCAACACGATCTTCGAGCCGGTGTGGAATCGGCGCTACATCGACCACGTGCAGATCACCGTGGCCGAGGAGGTGAAGGTGGGGCGGCGGGGCGCGTATTACGACACGGCAGGCGTGCTCCGCGACATGTTCCAAAACCACCTCCTGCAGCTCTTGATGGTGACAGCGATGGAGGCGCCCGTGCGGTTCGAGGCCACAGCCGTGCGCAACGAAAAGGTGAAGGTGCTCGAGGCGATTCGACCGCTCGACCTCGGCGAGGTGGCGGCGGCAGGCGTGCGCGGGCAGTATCGCGGCTACCTCGACGACCCCGGCGTCGCAGCCGAGAGCCAGACGGCCACGTTCGGCGCCGTGCGGCTCGAGATCGACAACTGGCGCTGGCAGGGCGTGCCCTTTTATCTGCGGAGCGGCAAGGCGATGAGCTGCCGCACCACGCAGATCGTGATCGGCTTCCGCCAGCCGCCGCTCGAACTCTTCGCCGAGGGCCGGCGGACGTTTCATCGCGAGCCCAACCGGCTCGTGATCCAGATCCAGCCGGCCGAGGGCATCCAGCTGCATTTCCACACGAAGGTGCCGGGCGAAGGGATGCGGCTGCGGCTCACCGATCTCGAATTCAGCTACTCGCGCGAGTTCCAGGGGCGGCTGCCCGAGGCCTACGAGCCGCTTCTGCTCGACGTGATGACCGGCGACGCCAGCCTGTTCGCCCGGGCCGACGAGGTGGAGAAGTCGTGGGAGATCATCGACCCGTTCGTGCGGGCCTGGCACTCGGTGGACATGCCGCCGATCGACGTCTACGAGCCGGGCGAGTGGGGCCCGCTGGCGAGCGTTGAATGGATGGCCGCGCAGGGCCGCACGTGGTTCGACATGTGCCCGGTGCTCACGTGACCGGCCTGTCGATCGGCCGCGTCGCCCTCGACTCCCCCGTGGTGCAGGCGGCCCTCTCCGGCTACAGCGACCTGCCAATGCGGGTGCTTGCGCGGAGGTTTGGCGCCGCCTACGCGCTCTGCGAGGTGCTGCTCGACACGTTCATCACTGCGATCGGCAAGAACAAGCGCAACCTCGCCCGCGTGGCCGTCGCCGCCGACGAGCATCCCGTCGGCGGCCAGCTCATGGGGGCAAACCCCGACGACTTCGCCCCGGCGGCCAGGCGGCTCGTCGAGGCGGGCTTCGACGTGATCGACATCAACTTCGGCTGCCCCGTGAAAAAAGTGCTCGGCCGCTGCCGGGGAGGCTACCTGCTCGGCCAGCCGGAGACGGCTCTCGAGATCGTCGGCCGGGTGCGCGACGCCGTGCCGCCGCATGTGCCCGTCACGCTCAAGATGCGACGCGGCCTCGACGACTCGCCAGCGAGCGCCGACAACTTCTTCACGATCTTCGACGGCGCCTTCGCCCGCGGGGCCGCGGCGATCACCGTCCACGGCCGCACGGTGCAGCAGAAATACATGGGCCCCAGCAATTGGGAATTTCTCGCGGCTGTCAAACGCCACGCCGGCGGCCGCGTCGTGCTTGGCTCGGGCGACCTGTTCTCGGCACAGGCCTGCGTGGCGATGCTGCGCGAGACAGGCGTCGATGGCGTGAGCGTGGCGCGCGGCGCGATCGGCAATCCATGGATCTTCACCCACACGCTCGCCCTTCTGCGCGGCGAGCCCGCCCCGCCGCCGCCCTCGCTCCACGAGCAGGCTGCCGTGCTCCGCGAGCATTTTCGCCTGGCGGTCGAGCTCCACGGCGAGGATCTGGCCGGCCGCTCGATGCGGAAGTTTGCGATCAAATATGCCCGGCTGCATCCCGAGCCGCTGACGGTGCGCGACGCGTTCGTGGCGGTGAAGGTGAACGCTGATTGGCAGGCTGTGCTCGCGCGGTTTTACGCCGCCGACGGCCCGGGCCGCGATCCCTCCGCCGACGTCGATGAAACGGCCGACTGCGCTCCTCCGTAGGACAGGCTTCAGCCTGTCACTGCCGCGCGAGCGCCGCTTGGCAGCGCGCGACCATCACGCCCGCCTCGATCCAGCGGGCCAGTGCCCATGCGGCCGCGCCGCGCACGACGTCATCAACGTCGTCGAGTGCGGCGACGAGGGCATCGGCGCTGGCAGGATCGGGCCGGTTGCCGAGCACGAGCACGGCCGATCGCACGAGCCCGCGCCGCTTCGCCCGCCACAGGGGCGTGCCGCGAAACCGCGCGCGGAATCCGGCGTCGTCGAGGGCCAGCAGCTCGGCCAGCGGCAGCGCCGCACTCTCGCGGGGCTGGAACGCCGGCTCGGCGGACCCCGGCGCGTGCCGATTCCACGGGCACACCTCCTGGCAGACATCACAGCCGAAGAGCCAGTCGCCGAGCCCGGCGCGGAGGGCGGGCTCGACGGGGCCGTGATCCTCGATCGTGAGGGCGCTGATGCACCGCGAGGCGTCGAGCACGCGCGGCGCGACGAAGGCCTGCGTCGGGCAGGCGTCGAGGCAGGCGGTGCACGAGCCGCAGTGATCGACCTCCATCGGCAGGTCGGCCGGCAGCTCGGCCGTCGTCAGCAACACCGTCAGAAAAAAATAGCTGCCAGCCCGTGGATTGATGAGGAGGGTGTTTTTTCCGATCCAGCCCAGGCCCGCGAGCCAGCCGTACTCGCGCTCGGGAAACGGTGCCGAATCGATGAATCCACGCGTGCGGCAGCCCGGCATGCGCTGTTCGAGCCAGGCGCCGAGTGCGTTCACCCGGGCCCGCAGCAGGTCGTGGTAGTCGGCGCCCCAGGCATAGCGGGCCACCCTGCCCCGCCCCGCCCCGCCGCCCGCGCCCTCGGCAGCGGTCGCGTGGTCGGCGGCGAGCATGATCACGCTCCGCACGTCGGCAAGGTGCACCCGCACGTCGCGCCGCAGCGGCTCATGCTCCCGAAGCCACGGCTCCATCGCGCCGGCAAGCCCCGCATCGAGCCAGCGGCGGAAGGCCTCGTGGAGAAAGGGCGGCCGATGCGCCGGATCGGCCGGAGCCACGCCGAGCCGGGCGAATCCGAGCCGGCTCGCCTCGTGGCGCAGGCCGGCCACGAGCTCCGTGGTCGAGCCTGGCGGCGGCGTGGGAAGATCGGCGGCGGGCATGCGGGCGTGCGCGGCTGCGGGGAGAACGGGCGTGTAAACCCCGGGCGTTCGTCAACCAGGGCAAGGTGGGCGGCCCGGGTATCCAGGGCGGCGGCCAGCCGTGCCCCAAGCGGGGGAACTGGTCTGGACCCACCGGGGAGAGTCGCTATTGTCCCGCTCGGCCGCAGATTTCCAAACCGCCCGCATCTGTTCTTCCGTGGAGAGTCAGCCGTGCCCCACGCCATCGCCCTGGCCGCCCTGATGCTCATCGGCCTGGCCGGCTGCCAGACCCCGCCGCAGACCGCGCCCCCGGCGTATGGCGCGACCGTCGCGCCGCCCGCCACCGGCATGATCGGCCAGCCCGCCCCCTACAACGGCTACGTGAGCGCTCCGCAGGGGGCCGCCTACCCACCGTCTCCCGTGATGCCCGGCCCTTCCAACGGCTGGCAGCCGACCGCCCCCGGCGCACCGATGACGTCTGCCGCCCCGGCCCCCAATACCTGGAGCTGGTCGCAATCGGGCACCCCCACCGCGCCGCCTGCGCTCCAACAATCGGGCAACCAGATGGCCAACCAGGCCCAGCAGTATGCCAACCAGATGCAGGCCCAGCCGCAGCAGTGGGCCAACTCCACGCAGCAGGCGCTCGCGAACCAGCAGCAGCAACTGACGAACCAGATGCAGGGCGCAGCCAATCAATATCAGCAGGGCTTCAATAACCAAGTGAATCAGTTCAACAACCAGTTGCAGCAGAATCTCCAGACCCAGCAGCAACAGCTCTCGGGCCAGATGCAGCAGGCGACGAACCAGATGAACGCACAGATGCAGCAGGCGATGCCGCAGCAGCAGACCGTGAACGGCAACTGGTGGCCATTCCAGAGCCCGAACAGCCTGCCCCCCGCCCGCGCCACCCCGGCGATGCCGGCGAGATACTAGCTGCACGCGAAACACGAGCCTCCTGCTCGTTTTCGCTTGGCCGACCTCCGTCGGCTCGCGAGGGCCGGGCATCCAGCCCGGCAGTCAACTGCACGCAAAGCCTCGGCGGCTGTGGTCACGCAAAGCCTCGGCATCCTGCCTCGCTTTGCTTGGCGAACCACTGTTCGCTCGCGAGGGCCGGGCATCCAGCCCGGCGGTCGGCAGTTGAAGAGGCTCGGGGTTACCCCTGCCGTTGAGACGGCGTAGCTGACCAGCGCAGGCAGGATGCCGGAGCGCAGGCAGGTCCGAGTGAGCCGAAGCCTGGAGGGCGGAGGCGAACGTCCGGCGAGACGGCACGGGGTACCCCCGAGCCGGCGCCTACCAACCACGCAGTGAACGTCCGGCGACGGGACATGGGGAGCCCGAAGCCGGCGCGTTTGCTCAGGCAGCAACAGGCTGAAGCCTGTCCTCCGGTTCGCGTGGTATCGTGACGGAAGTCCCACGGTGCCACGATGCTCGACTGGCTCAAACCCAAACGTTCCGCGATCACCCGCTCGACGTGGAAGGTCGTGGAGCAGATCGACGACCTCGTGGCCGATATGGAGGCGCTCAGCGATGCGGCGCTGCGGCGGCTGGCGCGGTCGCTCTCCTACCGGGCCAAGGCCGGTGAGCCGATCGACACGCTCATCGTCGAGAGCTTCGCCGCTACCCGCGAGGCGGGCCGGCGCACCATCGGCATGCGGCACTACGACGTGCAGCTTCTGGCCGGCGTGGCCCTCGTGCACGGGGCGATCGTCGAGATGCAGACGGGCGAGGGCAAGACGCTCGTGGCCACGCTGCCGCTCGTGGCATATTCGCTGGCCGGCAAGGGCGCGCACCTGGCCACGGTCAACGACTACCTGGCCCGCCGCGATGCCGAATGGATGGAGCCGATCTACAAGGCGCTCGGCCTGTCGGTGGGCATCGTGGAGTCGGAAATGGACTTCGACGCCCGGCGCAAGGCCTATGCGTGCGACGTGACCTACGGCACCGCCAAGGAGTTTGGCTTCGACTTCCTGAAAGACCGGCTCATGAACCGTGAGATCGCCGAGGGCCGGGCCGACCTCGGGGCGATGCTCACCGGGCGAGCCGCGTCCACCACGTCGCAGCTCCTCCAGCGGCCCTATTGGTTCGCCCTCGTTGACGAGGCCGACAACGTGCTCATCGACGAGGCCCGCACCCCGCTGATCATCGCCTCGCCTCCCGGCGAGGCCCAGGCGATGCAGGAGGCGATCTTTCGCTTCGCCGCCGCGGCGGCAGACTCCCTCGAGCGCGACGAAGACTTCGAAGCCGACGTGCAGAAGCAGACCTGCGAACTCCTGGGCCGGGGCCGCAGCCGTGTGCGGGCCCAGGAGCGGCCGGCCATCCTCGACGGCGTGAGCCTGCTCGAGCTCTACGACGCCGTCGAGCGGGCGCTCAAGGCGCGGCAGTTCTTCACCCGCGACCGGCAGTATGTGGTGCGCGACGACAAGATCGTGATCATCGACGAGTTCACCGGCCGCGCGGCCGAGGGCCGCACCTGGCGCGACGGCCTCCACCAGGCGGTGGAGGCGAAGGAGGAGATCGAGGTGACCGTGCCTTCGGGCCATGCCGCGCGGATCACGATCCAGGATCTCTTTGCCCGCTGGCCGCACCTCGCCGGCATGACGGGCACCATCGCCACGAGCGCCCGCGAAATCAGCCGCACCTACGACGTGGCCGTGGCCACGGTGCCGACCAACCGGCCGGCCATCCGCAGGCGGCTGCCACCGGTGATCTGCGCCGACCTCACCGACAAGTTCGCGCGGATCGTGGCCGAAGTGCAGGAGATGCACGCTCTCGGCCGCCCCGTGTTGATCGGCACGCGATCGATCGACAAGTCGGAGACGCTCTCGCGCATGCTCACGGAAGCCGGCCTTCCGCATACGGTGCTCAACGCGCGGCAGATCGAACGCGAGGCCGAGATCGTGTCGCAGGCCGGGCAGCGCGGCCAGATCACCGTCTCCACGAACATGGCCGGCCGCGGCACCGACATCAAGCTCGGGGAGGGCGTGCACACTCTCGGCGGGCTGCACGTGATCTGCACGGAATTGCACGACTCGGCGCGGATCGACCGCCAGCTGATCGGCCGCTGCGGCCGCCAGGGCGACCCGGGCACGTGGCGGCAGTATGTGTCGCTCGACGACGACATTCTCGTGAGCGGCTTCGGACCGAAACGCGCGGCGCGGGTCGCCAAGCGGCTCGCCGCGTTCGTGGGCACGGCCTCCGAGCGGGCGCTCGCGATCTACAAGCGGGCCCAGCAGCGGATCGAGGCGCGGCACATCCGGCAGCGGCGGCTGCTCGAATACGTGGAGCGGCAGCGCGCCGAAGCCCACATCCAGATGAGCCAAGATCCGTATCTCGACGCCGCGAGCTAAACATAGCGCGAAACATCGGCATCCTGCCGATTTTCGCTTCCGCGGTCGGAGGCAAAGCCAAGGTTTGCCTCGACCGCGATGGCTCGGCATCCAGCCGAGCCTCGCGTAAGCCGCCGCAGGCCCGAAGGGATGCGCCGGCGCGATGTACGGCCTCAGGAAGCCCGAGGCGTGAGCCGAAGGGAATACGCGTCGCATGGCGCCACCGGGGCATCCTCTCGGCTTACGCCTCGGGCTTCCAATCGACTTCGACTCGCCCGAAGCCTCCGGTGTAGCGACAGAGCTCCAGCTCTGTCGATCGACAGGCCTGGAGGCCTGTCGCTACATGCGAACGGCTGTTCGC
Organism: Planctomycetaceae bacterium; assembly: GCA_027486095.1. Lineage (GTDB taxonomy): Bacteria > Planctomycetota > Planctomycetia > Pirellulales > UBA1268 > RGVT01. The sequence goes on from JAIXPT010000167.1 coordinate 7,557, forward strand.
CAAGAAAACGGAGGCAGGATGCCGAGGGTTTTCGTGCAGACAGCCACTCCAGCTCTGTCTATTCGACAGGCCTGGAGGCCTGTCGCTACGGTTGAGGAGGCTTCGGGCTCCCCGTGTCCTGGAGACGGCGTATGCAGGCAAGCACAGCCATGGATGGCGCGGCGCAGCCGGAGTCGAGTGAACGGAGGCCTGGAGGGCCGCAGGGAACGTCGGGCGACGGGATATGGGGAGCCCGAAGCCGGCGCGTTTGCTCAGGCAGAGACAGGCTGAAGCCTGTCCTCCGGGTCCTCCGGGTCCCGTGGTTGCCGTTGACTGCCATGCCATCGTGTGTGAGCCTACTGGCAGCCGTGATTCTCCATATGAAGCGTTGCTCGCGTCTCATCGTGCCCCTCGCACTCTGCCTCATGGTGGGCCATGCTCCTGTGCGCGCGGAGGATTCCCCTGCCTCGGCTCTCGCCCCGCGCGAAGTCGCGGCCGATGGCACGGTTTCAGTCGTGGTGGACCCACCGGCCGCTCCGCGGTCGGCCGCCGCTGCTACCGCATCGCCCGCGCCCGATGCGTCAGCCGCGGCCACGCTGCTCGGCACGTTGCTCGAGCCGCTCGATCCCGCGCGGAGTGGCACGCTTCACGACCGGCCGCTGCCGCTGCTCGAAGCGCTCGAGCGGTCGGGCGACCGCACCCGACGGCTGTGGATCACGCAGGCGTATTGGAAGGTGGCGGCGGCGTTCGCGGGGCTGAAACAGGCGACGGCGGCCGTCGAGCGGCTGGAGCTCGTCGCCCCGGGATCGGCCGGGCACGACCGGGCCGTGCTCGATGCCCTCGTGGCCGAAGCCCGGTCAGAGCGTGCCGAGGCCGAGGCGACGCTCGTCACTGCCCAGCAGGAACTCGTCGATTTGGTGAGGCTGCCCGTCGGCGACCCCCTGCCCTGGCCGGTCGATCGGCCGCTCGTCACGGCCTATCAGACCCATTTCGACACCATCTTCGCCGCGCGGGCCGCCACCGGCCGTGTGCGGGCGATCAACCGCACGCTGCCGAGCCGCCACGAAGCCCTCGAGACGCGAGCTGCAGCGGCGCGGGCCGCGGCCGAGGCGTTCGTGCTCGCGGAGATCGAGCATGCGAAGGGACGCCTGCCGATCGAGGCCGTCGCGGCCGCCCACGAACGGCTCGGTGCGCAGGAGCGTGGCTTCATCGACGACGTGCGCACCTACAACCACGAGATCGCCGAATACGTGATGGCCGTCGGAGATTTCTCGGTGCCCGACGATCGCTTCGCGGCGATGCTCATCGGCACGCCGATCCCATGGCGGCAGCAGCCCGCCGTCGTGGCGACTGGGGCCACGGCCGATGTGACGCCGCCCGGGTCGCCGGCTGCGACCTCTCTGGCGGCCCCGCCACCGGCGTTCATCACGCCGGGTGCCGTGCAGGCTGCCCCCCCCGCCGTGCCGATCGTGCCCCCGCTCGCGCCATGATCCTCCCGACACCAGCCGCCGCCGCGAGGCCAACGGTCCGGCCGCTTCTGATCGGCCCCGTGGTCGTCGATCCACCGGTGCTCCAGGCCCCGATGGCCGGCTACACCAACTTCGCCTACCGGCAGGTGGTGCGCGAGTTCGGTGGCGCGGGGCTGCTCGCCACCGAGATGATCGCGGCCCGCGGCGCCCGCTGGCTCGAAACCCACCGCGGCGAAAACCCCGATCGCTTGTGGGGCGTGCACGACGAACCGCGGCCCCTGGCGGTGCAGATGTGGGACAACGACCCCGACAATCTGGCTGCGGTGGGCCGCCGGCTCGCCAAGGACTTTCGCGTCAGCGTGGTCGATCTCAATTTCGGCTGCCCGGTGCGGCAGGTCACGGTGAAAGCGCACAGCGGCTCATGGCTGCTCCGTGATCCGGCCCGCGTGGGCGAGATCGTGCGCCGGGTCGTGGAGGCCTGCGACGGCACTCCCGTCTCGGCGAAGATCCGGCTGGGATGTGCCGACACGTGCCGCACGGCCGTCGAGGTGGCCCAGCGGATCGAAGAGGCCGGTGCCTCGTGCCTCACGGTGCACGGGCGGGTGGCGGCGCAATTTTTCTCGGGGGCCGCCGATTGGGACGCCATCGCCGCGGTGAAGCGGAGCGTGTCGCGGCTCCCGGTCGTGGGCAACGGCGATATCGACTCAGCCGAGACGGCCGTCATGCGGCTCACGAGCCACGGCCTCGACGGCGTGATGATCGCCCGCGAGTCGCTCGCCAAGCCGTGGATCTTCGCGCAGACGGCGGCGCTGTTGCGCGGCGAACCGAAGCCCCCCGACCCGACGCCCGAAGAGCAGTATGAACTGGTGCTCCACCACTACGACCTCGTCTGCCGTCGCTTCGGGGCCGACCGCGGCACGCTCTTGATGCGCAAATTCGCCTGCTCGTATGCGCAAGGCCTGCCCGGGGCCCGAGAGTTTCGGGGCCAGGTGTCCCGCGTGCTCTCGCAGCAGGAATTCCTCGCCGTGATGCGTACCACCTTTCCCGGACGGCCCGGCGGCGGCGATTTTTCACACCCCGGCTTGTCGAAATTCGAAACCGCGCTATAAATGGGGCATGCAACCGCCGGATTCCGCCTTCCTTACCCAGCCAGTCGCAGTCGCCGCCCAGCCGAGTGGCGTGCGACGCCCCGACGCGGCGCTCCTCGAGGTGTTGCGGGTCGAGGGGGCGAAGGGCGTGGGCGAGTTGTCTGCGGCCCTCGGCGTGACGGCCACGGCGGTTCGCCAACGGCTCGAGCGGCTCACGAAGGCCGGGCTTGTCGAACGCTCGGCCCATGAGCGGGCCGCCGGCCGCGGCCGCCCGGCGCATCGCTACGGCCTCACCGAAAAAGGGCGCCGCGACGGTGGCGACAATTTTCGGGATCTCGCGCTTGTCTTGTGGCGAGAAATTCGCGGCATTCGCGAGCCCGATGTCCGCCGCGGCCTGCTGGCCAGGATCGGCGCCGCCATGGCGGGCGGCTACCGCGACCGGGTCGCCGGCCCCACCCCAGAAGCCCGCCTGAGGAGCGTCGCACGCCTGTTCCACGAGCGGCAGCTCTCATGCGCCGTAGACGCCGACCACCGCACCGGCGGCCTCCCGGTGCTGACGACCTACGCCTGCCCGTATCCCGACCTGGCCGAGCAAGATCGCGGAATCTGCGCGGCCGAGCGTGTGATGCTCGAGGAGCTCGTCGGTGCACCCGTCAAGCTCTCCGAGTGCCGGCTCGACGGCGGCAGCTGCTGCCGGTTCACGGCCGGAGACAGCGGCTCGGCAGTCGCCGACCCGGCCCTTGAAAACACCGGCGTTGCAGCATCGAATGCCCTGCGGTTTCCTTTGCAGTCCCACCCGGAGAGCGCCCCATGACACAGCCCCTGGCGATGCCGAAGCCCTGGATCGAGGGTCGGTTCGAGGAAAACATGGTCCTCACCACCGTCGAGCAGGCGATCAATTGGGCCCGGCAGTCGAGCATCTGGCCGATGACGTTCGGCCTGGCATGCTGCGCCATCGAGATGATGGCCGCGGGCGCGAGCCGCTACGACATGGACCGCTTCGGGGCGGGCGCCTTCCGCGCGACGCCGCGGCAGGCCGATCTGATGATCGTAGCCGGCACGGTGACCTACAAAATGGCCAGCCGCGTACGGCGGCTCTACAACCTCATGCCTGATCCGAAGTACGTGATCGCGATGGGTGCCTGCACCACGGGCGGCGGGCCGTACTTCAAGTGGGGCTACCATGTCGTCAAAGGCGTGGACCTCGTCGTGCCCGTCGATGTCTACGTGCCGGGCTGCCCGCCGCGGCCGGAGAGCCTGCTCGAGGGCCTGATGCGCATCCAAGACAAGATCCAGGGACAGCGGATCGCCAAGCGGAAAGACGGCGTCGGCAAGATCGACGACGAACTGCCCGTGCCGCACCACTCCGGCTACGTCGTCTCGCCCGTCGGCGACGGTGATCTCGTGTTCGACCACCAGAAGGTCCAGGCCTGATTGTGCCCACGGAATGAAGGAACGCACGCCACCCATGACCACACCCGCAGATGACACGATCGCCGGGCAGCACCTCGTGATCAAAGGGCTCCATGTGGCCGTCGAAGGCCAGGAGATCCTGAAAGGGGTCGATCTCACGATCGGCCGCGGCGAGGTGCATGCCCTCATGGGCCCCAACGGATCGGGCAAGAGCACGCTCGGCTACGCCATCATGGGGCATCCGTCGTATGAAGTGACCGCCGGCTCGATCGAGTTGGTGCAGGCCGATGGCAGCCGGCTCGACGTGCTCGCCATGGAGCCCGACGAGCGGGCCCGGGCCGGCATCTTTCTGGCGTTTCAGCGGCCCATGTCGATTCCGGGCGTGCGGGTGGCCGACTTCCTCCGGCATGCGGTGACGAACGTGCGCAATCCCGACCGCAAGGAAGGGCAGGAGCTGATGCCGATGCGGGAGTTTCGCGACGAGCTCAAGAAGAAAATGGCAGAGCTCTCGATGGACCCTGAATTTGCCCGCCGCTATGTCAACGACGGCTTCTCCGGCGGCGAGATGAAGCGGGCCGAGATCCTGCAGCTCGCGATGCTGCGGCCGAAATTCGCGATTCTCGACGAGACCGACAGCGGCCTCGACGCCGATGCGGTGCGGCTGGCCAGCCAGAGCATCGCTCAGATCGGCAGCGGCGGCAGCCCCGGCGGCGCCGAGATGGGCATCTTGATCATCACCCACCACGAGCAGTTGCTCGAGCACAACATCCCGCTCCGCACGCATGTGATGCTCGGCGGGCGGATTGTTGAATCGGGAGGCCCTGAACTGGCCGCCGAACTCCACAAGAAGGGCTACGAACGCATTCGGGCCGCCTATCCGGAAGCGGCCGCGGCCGAAAAGGCGATGGAAGAATCCCGTGCCGAAGTGACTTCGGCCTGACGTCCTCCCAGGAAAGCACCCGCCATGTCCACAGCCCTCGATACGCCCTCGTCCGACACCCTCGGCGAGATCAACAAATACGATTTCCGCACCGACTCGCCGGCGGTCTTCAAGGCCCGCAAGGGGATCGACGCCGAAATCGTCACGCAGATCTCCGAGATGAAGAAAGAGCCGGCGTGGATGCGCGACTTCCGGCTGAAGTCGCTCGAGATTTTCGAGTCGAAGCCGATGCCGAGCTGGGGCGGCCGGCTGGGGATCGATTTCCAGGACATCTTCTACTACCTCAAGCCCACCGAGCAGCAGGGCAAGACGTGGGAAGAGGTGCCCGACGCGATCAAGCAGACCTTCGATCGCCTGGGCATCCCCGAGGCCGAGCGGAAATTTCTGGCCGGGGTGAAGGCCCAGTTTGAGAGCGAAGTCGTCTACGGCTCGCTGCAGGAAGATCTCGCCAAGAAGGGCGTGATCTTCACCGACACCGACACCGCCGTGCGCGAGCATTCCGACCTCCTGCGAGAATATTTCGGCACGGTCATTCCGCCCACCGACAACAAGTTTGCCGCCCTCAATTCGGCCGTCTGGTCGGGCGGCTCGTTCATCTACGTGCCCAAGGGCGTGAAGATCGAGTTTCCCCTGCAGGCCTACTTCCGCATCAACGCCGAGAGCATGGGGCAGTTCGAGCGGACGCTGATCATCGTCGATGAGGGAGCCCATGTGCACTACGTCGAAGGCTGCACGGCGCCGATGTACTCGACGGAGAGCCTGCACTCGGCCGTCGTCGAGGTGATCGTCAAGAAGCACGGCCGCTGCCGCTACACGACGATCCAAAACTGGGCCAACAACATCTACAACCTCGTCACGAAGCGGGCGATGGCCTACGAGGGCGCCCTGATGGAATGGATCGACGGCAATCTCGGCAGCCAACTCACGATGAAATATCCCGCTGTCTACCTGATGGAGCCCGGCGCCCGCGGCGAGATTCTCTCGATCGCGTTCGCCTCGGCCGGCCAGCACCAAGACGCCGGGGCCAAGATCGTGCACGCCGCTCCGCGCACCAGCGGCCGCATCGTTTCGAAGAGCATCTCGAAGAACGGCGGCCGGGCCAGCTACCGCGGGCTCGTGAAGGTGGAGCCGGGGGCGAAGAAGAGCAAATCGAGCGTCGTCTGCGACGCGTTGATCCTCGATGACAAGAGCCGCAGCGACACCTATCCCTACATCGAGATCGAAGAGCAGGACGTGACCATCGGCCACGAGGCGAGTGTCTCGAAGATCGGAGAGGAGCAACTCTTCTATCTGATGAGCCGCGGCCTGTCGGAGGCTGAGGCGAGCACGATGATCGTCGGCGGATTCATCGAGCCGCTCGTGAAGGAACTGCCGATGGAATACGCCGTGGAGATGAACAAACTCATCCAATTGCAGATGGAAGGGTCGGTGGGCTAGAGCATGACCGTTGCCACTGCCGCTCCCGCCACGGCCTTCGACCGCGACGCACTCGAAACCCTGATCGTCGCCGATTCGCTCCCGCCCTGGGTGGCGGACAAGCGCCGGGCGGCCTATGAGGCATGTGCCTCGCTCGGCCTGCCGGATCGCCGCAGCGAACATTGGATGCGGACCGACCTCCGGCTTTTCAAGCCGAAAGCGTGGGGCCTGCGGCCGCGGCCTGCCGTGGTGAGCCCGCCCGTCGGTCTCCTCGCCGAGGCGATCGCGGCCGGCACGACGGCCAACGAAACATCCGCCGATCTGCCCGGCCAGCCCACGCACCCCGTCGCCGAGACGTCACTCGGCGGCCGGCTCGTGTCGCTCGATGGCCACGTGATCCGCGAGGAACTCGATCCCGGTCTCGCCAGGCTCGGCGTCGTGTTCGGTGCGGCCGAACGGGTGCTCGCCGAGCACGGGCCTGCCATCGAGCCGCATTGGTTTTCGGTGATCGATGCGCGGGCCGACTGGTTCGCCACCCTGCACGCGGCCTTTCATCGTGCGAGCGCCATCCTCTACGTGCCCGCCGGGGTGAAAGTCCGCGAGCCGTTGTCGGTGCTGGCGGCGATCGGCCCCGGTGGCGTGGACACCTCGCACGTGCTCGTGGTCCTCGGCGAGGGTGCCGAAGCCACGCTGCTCACCGAAACGGCCGGCGGCGGTGATGCAGCCGGCCCCGTGGGTGGCTTTCATTGCGGCGGCACCGAAATCGTGGTCGGCCGGGGTGCCTTCTTGAGGATGGTGAACCTGCAAAACTGGAACACGGGCGTCTGGCACTTCGCCCGACAGAAGGCCGTCGTCCACCAGAACGGCCGGCTGCAGTGGACGCTCGGAGCCCTGGGCAGCCGGCTGTCTCAGGTCGCGCAAGACGTGGCCCTCGCCGGCCGAAATGCCGACGCCCAGGTGAACGGCGTGATGTTCACCGAGGGCCGGCAGCATCTTGTTTACAACACGCTGCAGCACCACGAGGCCCCCTCGTGCAAGAGCGATCTGCTCTACAAGGGCGCCCTTCAGGATCGGTCGCGGCTGGTGTGGCGCGGCATGATCAAGGTGGACAAAGCCGCCCAGAAGACCGACGGCTATCAGCGCAACGACAACCTGATGCTTTCCGCCGAGGCCAGGGCCGATTCGATCCCGGGGCTCGAGATCGAAGCCGACGACGTCCGCTGCACGCACGGCGCCACCAGCGGCCGCGTGGATGCCGAGCAATTGTTCTATGCCCAGGCCCGCGGGCTCTCGGCAGACGAGGCGGCCCGCCTCGTGGTTGCGGGCTTCTTTCAGCAAGTGTTCGACCGAATCACGATCGTGCCGGTGCGCGAGGCGCTCGCCCGGGCCATCGGCAGCCGCATCCGGCGGGTGTCATGAGCGCCATGCACGACTTCATACGCGTCGCCGAGATCGGCGAGATCCCCGACCCTGGCAAGGCGCTCGTCGAGGTCGCCGGAGACATGGTGGCGGTGTTCCACGTCGAAGGGCGCTACTACGCGCTCGACGATGTGTGCACCCACGACGGCGGCCCGCTCGCCGACGGCGAACTTCGCGACCACAAGATCGCCTGCCCGCGGCACGGGGCGAAGTTCGACATCCGCACCGGCGCTGCGCTGACGATGCCCGCCGTGCGGGCCACCCGGGCCCACGACGTGAAGGTGGAGGATGGCGGCGTGTGGGTGCGGCTCCGCGACGATGCGACGGCCAGCGGCCCCGCCGCACATGCCGCAAGCACACCCGTGACGACGGCCGCCCCCCCTGCCCCGGCGGCAGCAGCCGCCACGACGCCGGCTCCGGCGGCGGCCTCCGCTGCGGGGCCGCTCTCGGAAGACTCGATCCGAGAAATGCTCAAGGACGTGAAAGACCCGGAACTGTTCGTGAATATCGTCGATCTCGGCCTGATCTACGGCGTGACGCTCGAACCGGCGGCCGACGCCCCAGGCAAGCACAAGATCGGCATCGACATGACGATGACGAGCCCAGCCTGCCCGGCCGGCCCGCAACTGATCGGCGACACGAAACGCGTGCTCGCGGCCCATGCCGACGTGGCGGGCGTCGA
>JAIXPT010000432.1 GCA_027486095.1 Planctomycetaceae bacterium
AGGGCTCGCTCACGCACGGCTTGCACGGCTTCGATCATCCTCGGCCAGGAGAAATCACGCAGTTCCACCGACACGCCGACACCTCGATCGCGGGTTGGCTGCACATCCCCGTGCGGCGGCCGAAAGTATACCAACCCCGGGGGCTGCCGATCATCAGCGTTCCGGCGGAATCGACCGGCCGTGCGGATCGCCCTCGTCGCTCCCTACGTCGGCCTCGATCCGGCGCCTGAGCTCGGCGCCGAGATGATGCTCGATCCATTCGGCGGGCGGATGAAGGTGGTCGAGCGGCAGATCGGCGTGGCGGCCGAGCCAGGCTTCCCACAGCCGGTGCGACCGCACCACCGTCTCGGCTTCCGCGCGGCCTTTGGCCGTGAGCGCCCAGCCGCCGGCGTCGCGCACGACCTTTCCCCGCGCACCGAGCCACGTGAGCGCTCCCCAGGCGAGGGGCGCCGTCGGCCCGACGACCACGGTCTGGGCTTCGTCGGCCCGCCAGAGCTGCGCGAGCGCGTCTTCGCAGGCCACCCGCCAGCCCAAAGCCACCCGCGCCACGAGCCGCGCGAGCACGCCGTCGTCCGGTGCCAAAACTGCGGCGAGCAGGTAGCAGAGCCCGAGCACGACGGCGATCATGCCCGCCGCGCTCGTGTCGAACCGCCACGCCGCGAGATAGCCGAGCGTTGCCGCCACGACGCCCACGAACATCGCCACGAGGGCCATCGTGTGGAGCCGCCGCACGAGCAGCTCGGCGGTGGCCGCCGGCACCACGAGCATCGCGACCACGAGAATCGCGCCCACCGCCTCGAAGCTCGCCACCGTCACGAGCGCCGTGGCCGCGAGCAGCCCGGCCGTGACGGCGCCGACGGGCACGCCCACCGCGCGGGCGGCATCGCTATCGAAGGCCGTGAACAGCTGCGCCTTCCAGGTGAGGGTGAGGCCGAGCGCCACGGCGGCGAGCACGAGCATGCCGGTCAGAAACGCCCGTGGCATCTCGATGCCGGCGATCGTCACCGTGTCGAACGGCACCAGCTCGAGAATGCCATACAGGATGCAGCCGGGGTCGAGATCGATCCGTGAGGCCGCGGCCGTCACGAGCACCACCCCGAGGGCAAACAGCGTCGTGAACACCACGCCCGTGCCCGCGTCGTCGGCGAGGCCGCTTTCGCGGCGCAACAGCTGCACGAGCCACACCGTGACGACCGCCGCCACCGCCGCGCCCACGAGCACGAGCAGCCCCCCGGGCCGCCCCCCGGCCAACACGGCCACCACGATCCCGGGCAGCACGGCGTGGCTGATGGCGTCGCCGAGCAGGCTCATCCGCCGCACCACGAGCAGCGTGCCCACGAGCGCGCACCCGGCCGCCACCACGGCCGCCGTGGCGATCGCCCAGGCATGCATGGCACCGAACTCGCCCCACGCGATCGGCCACCCGCTCATCGTTCGGGCCTCACGCAGCGGGCCAACCAGCCGCGCTCGGGCGCGAAGCAGGCCGACACGACGAACAGCGCGGCCGCCACGAGCACGATCGTGGGCCCGGTGGCGAGCCGCGGCACGAGCGCGCTTGCGACCACGCCCCCGAGGGCGGCGGCGCAGCCGATCGCGCCGGCGAGCACGAGCATCGTGGGCACGCGGTCGGTCCACTGCCGCGCGGCCACAGGCGGAATCACCACGAGCGCCGTCACGAGCACGGCCCCCGCCGCGGGCAGCCCTGCCACGACCATCGCCGCGACGAGCGCCACGAGGGCGTAATCGATCAGCCCGACGGGCCATCCGCTGGCGGCAGCGAATGCCGGATCGAACGACACGAGCGTCGCCTCCTTGAGGCCCGCACACACGACGAGCACGACGACGAGCGACACGACCGCGAGCGTGACGGCGTCGGCGGCCGTGAGCGCGGCGGTGTGCCCCAGCAGAAACTGCTCGAGCCCGCCGGCCCCGGGAATGCCCCGGGCCGAGAGCCCCGAGAGCAGCGCGATGCCGACCCCGAACGACACGCTGAGCACGAGCGCCGTGGCGGCGTCGTCGCGCGTCCGCGTGGAGCGCCGGATCAACACCAGGCATCCGAGGCTCGCCACCGCCGCCACGAACGCGCCGGCGAGCAGCGTGGGCAGGTCGCGGCGGCCCGTGACGAGAAACGCGGCCACCACCCCCGCGAGCGTGGCGTGGGAGGCGGCATCGCCGGCGAGCGCCCGCCGCCTGAGCACGCCGAAGCAGCCCACCACGCCGGCCGCGAATCCGACGGCGGCCACCGCCGCCGCCACCACGAGCGTGTTGTAGGGGATGCCCATGAAGGCGGTCATGCCGTGCGGCCTCCGCGTTCGACGGCGCGGCCGAGTTCGTCGAGCACGTCGATGTGGCCCGCGTAGGTGCGGCGCAGGTTTTCGGGGGTGAGCACCGCCGCGGCCGGGCCGGCCGCCACCAGCCGCATGTCCACGAGGGCCGCGCCGTCGAACCAGTCGGCGGCACTCCGTAGATCGTGATGCACCACGACCACGAGCCGCCCTTCCCGACGCAAGTCGTCGAGCACGCGGAAGATCCGCTCCTGCGAGCGGGCATCGACCCCGGCCATCGGCTCGTCGAGAAAGTAGAGATCGGCGTTCTGGGCGAGGGCCCGCGCGAGAAACACGCGCTGCTGCTGGCCGCCGGAGAGCCGGCCGATTTGGCGGTCGGCGAGGTCGGCGAGGCCGACGCGCTCGAGCGCCGCCCGGGCCCGCTCGCGCTCCGCGGCCCCCGGCCGGCGAAACCACCCCAGCCCGGCATAGGTGCCCATCAGCACCACGTCCATCACGTTGACGGGAAAATCCCAGTCCACCGTCTCACGCTGCGGCACGTAGCCGATCCGCCGGCGCACCTCGGCGAGCGGCCGTCCGAACAGCGTGATCCGCCCGCCCGCCAGCGGCACGAGCCCGAGCGCCGCCTTCAAGAGCGTGCTTTTGCCCGCGCCATTCGGCCCCAGAATGCCGAACAGCCCCGGCGCTTGAATCACCAGATCGATGTTCCAGAGCACCGGCCGGCGGCCATACGCCACCGTCACGTCGTGAAACTCGACCGCCGGGCAGGCGGCCACGGCGGGAGCAGGCATCACTCGTCTCCGGAGAGCCCCGCCACGATCGTCGCGACGTTCGCCCGCAAGACGCCCGTGAGCGTGGCGGCGTCGCTGCCGGCGGCGCCGAGCGAATCGGAATAGAGCCGGCCCCCGAGCGCCACCGTGCGGCCGCGCGCCTGCGCGCCTTCCTGCAGCGCCTGCACGTTGCGATCCGAGACGCTCGTCTCCACGAACACGGCCGGCAGCTTCCGATCGACCACGAGGCCGACGAGCCGGTTGATGTCGGCGAGGCCGGCCTCGCTATCGGTGCTCGTGCCCTGCACGCCCACCACCTCGATCGAGTAGGCGCGGCCGAAGTAGCGAAACGCATCGTGCGCGGTCACCAGCACCCGGCGGCCGGCCGGGATCGTGGCGATGCTCGCCCGCAGTTCGTCGTCGAGCCGTTCGAGCGTGGCCGCGTAGTCGCGCGCCCGTTCCTCGTAGATGGCGGCGCCGGCCGGATCGAGCGCCGCGAGCGCCGCGGCGACGGGGCGTGCGCACAAGCTCCAGAGCCGGGCATCGAACCACACATGCGGGTCGTAGAGCCCGGGCGCCACCTCGAGGAGCGATTCCTGCGGGAGCGACTCGGCGACGGCCACCACGCGTGTGCGGGCCGCGAGTTTTTCAAGCAGGCCCCCGAGCTTGCCCTCGAGATGCAATCCCGAAGCCACCACCAGATCGGCGCGGGCCAGGCGATCGGTGTCGCGGGGGGTCGCCTTGTAGCCGTGAGGATCGATGCCCGGGCCCATCAGGCAGTCGAGCGCCACTCTGTCTCCCGCCACCTGCCTGACGAGATCGGCGACGACGGTCGTCGTGGCCACCACGCGCGGCAGGGTGTCGGCCGCGCCGGCGGCCCGGCACCCCGGCGTGGCCAGGCCGAAAACGGCCAAGCCGGCCGACAGGCCACACCGCCACAGCGATTTTGAGGAACCAAAAGCCATTTTTTGAATCGTCAAAATCGTATCGCGGTGGCGCGGTGGCGGCAATGCAACCTCTCGACACCGGCGCGTTGACCGCCGTGGAGGGCATACTTACCTTGGCAGGAGTTCGGCTGGCGGTGTTGCGGGAGCCCCGATGAAATCGAGCTATTTCAAGCGGTTTCGAATGGATGTAGATCTGGCGGTGCGGCGGCATCCGCGGCCGCTCCCGGCCGGCTACCGGTTCGTGCCCTGGAACGAGGCCCTGCTCGACGTGCATGCCCGGACGAAGTTTCGGGCGTTTCGCCGCGAGATCGACGCCACCGTGTTTCCGTGCCTCGGCGATCTCGACGGCTGCCGGCGGCTGATGCGCGAGATTCGGGGCAAGCCCGGCTTTCTGCCCACGGCCACCTGGCTCGTGGTCTGCAACGACGCGCTCGGCGACCTCGAGTGGTGTGGCACGATCCAAGGGGTGGTCGATCGGCTCGGCATGGGCTCGATCCAAAACATCGGGATCGTGCCCGCGCACCGCGGGCGTGGGCTCGGCACCGCGCTCATCGAGCACGCGCTGGCGGGTTTTCGCGGGCACGGCCTCCGCCGCGCCTCGCTCGAAGTCACCGCGAGCAACACGCGGGCCGTGCGGCTCTATCAACAGCTCGGCTTCCGCAAGGCGAAGACGGTGTACAAGGTCGTGGATGGAGAACAGGCGGCCGCCGCTCCCGATGCAGATCTCGCAGCGGCTGATGCGCTCCTCGTGGCGGAAGCCGCCTGCCTGTGAAGCAGTCTCTCCATTCCGCCACGCTCGACAACGGCATCGTCCTTCTCGGCGAAGAGTTGCCCGGCCTGGAATCGGTGGCGATCGCGTTTCATACGCCGGCCGGGGCCGTGCACGACGGGCCCGGCCGCTGCGGCCTCGCCACCCTCTCCGGCGAGATGATGCTGCGTGGCGCAGGCGATCGCTCGAGCCGCGAGATCGTAGAGGCCCTCGAAGGGGCGGGCGTGCAGTGGTCACAGGCCGTGTCCACGAGCCATGCGAGCTTCGCCGGCGCGATGGTCGCCCGCCAGCTGCCCGAAGCCCTGCCGATCTACATCGACATCCTGCGCCGCCCCCGGCTCGAGCCCGATCAGCTCGAAAGTGCCCGGCAGATGGTGCTGCAGAATCTCGCCGGCACCGAAGACGACCCGGCCCACCGCGCGATGTCCACACTGCGCCAGCTCCATTATCCCACTCCCTGGGGCATGCCGAGCGAGGGCATTTCGGCCGAGGTGGAGACGCTCGATCTCGAGGCGATCCGCGGCTTCGTCGCGGCGCACGTTCGGCCCGCGGGCACGATCATCGCGATCGCCGGCCGCATCGACTGGCACGACTTCGTGCACCGCATGGAGGCGCTCGTCGGCGACTGGCAGGCGGGCTCCACGCCGGCGGTGCACACCGGGCCGCGTGGACCACGGTCGCGGCACGTGCCACACGATTCGCAGCAGACGCACATCGCCCTGGGCTGGTCGGCCCCGCCCTACCGCAGCGACGAATCCTACGAGGCGACCGCGGCGCTGGCGATCCTCGGCGGCGGCTCGAGCGCGCGGCTGTTCACCGAGGTGCGTGAACGCCGCGGCCTGTGCTACAGCGTGTCGGCCGGCTATCAGACGCTCCGTGATCATGCGGCGGCCGTATGCTATTCGGGCACGAGCGCCGCCCGGGCCCAGGAGACGCTCGACGTGATGCTGGCGGAGATCGCGCGGCTGCCCGGCACGATCGCCGGCGAGGAGCTCGACCGCGTGAAGGCCCGGGCGAAGAGCGGCCTCGTGATGCAGCAGGAATCGAGCGCCGCCCGGGCCGGGGCGATCGCCCGGCAGTGGTATCACCTCGGCCGCGTCCGCACGCTGGCCGACGAGCTGGCCCGCTACGACCGGCTCACAGTGGCCACGATCGAAAGCTGGCTGGCCGCGCATCCCGTCCACGACCTGTCGGTCGTGTCGCTCGGCCGGGAACCGCTGGAGGTGCCCGATGCAGTTTCGGCATGAACGGCTGCCCAACGGCCTCGACGTGATCGCCGAGATCACCGACGGCGCGCTCTCCACGAGCGTCGGCTTTTTCGTGAAGACGGGGGCCCGCGACGAGACCGACGCCCTCTGGGGGGCGAGCCACTTCCTCGAGCACATGGTGTTCAAGGGCACGCAGGACCTCTCCGGCGACGAGATCAACCGCCGCTTCGACTGGATGGGCGCCGCGGCCAACGCCTTCACGAGCGAGGAAGACACCGTCTACCACGCCGCCGTGCTCCCGGAGCAGCAGCACGAGGCCGTGTCGCTCCTGGCGCGAATGATGCGGCCGGCCCTCCGCGATGACGACTTCCAGACCGAGAAGCTCGTGATTCTCGAAGAGATCCGGATGTACGACGACCAGCCGCCGTTTGGGGCCGACGACCGCTGCCGCGCGGCTTTCTTCGCCGGCCACCCGCTGGCCCGCAGCGTGCTCGGCACGGTCGAGTCGATCACGGCCCTGCCGGTCGAGGCCATGCGCGAGTACCACCGGCGCCGCTACGCCCCCGACAACATCGTGCTCGCCGCGACGGGCGCCGTGGATTTCGCCGCCCTGGTCGAAACGGCCCGCCGCCATTGTGGCGAGTGGGAGCCGCAGCCCGCGCCATCGCGGCTGGTGCCCGCCGCCCGCCACCCCGCCGCCGGCCGGTCACTCGTGGAATCGATCACGCGGCCGGC
Organism: Planctomycetaceae bacterium; assembly: GCA_027486095.1. Lineage (GTDB taxonomy): Bacteria > Planctomycetota > Planctomycetia > Pirellulales > UBA1268 > RGVT01. The sequence goes on from JAIXPT010000432.1 coordinate 6,715, forward strand.
CGCGGCGCTCGAATATGCCGTGCGGATGTCGGCCGGACCCGACGGCGGCGACGACGCCCGCTACCCGGCGAAGCTGCTCACGGTGGTGCTCGGCGACGAGTCGGGCAGCCGCCTCTACTGGGC
>JAIXPT010000152.1 GCA_027486095.1 Planctomycetaceae bacterium
GATCTCTCGGCAAACCACCGCCCCGATCGATGCCTACTCGGGTGTGGCTTCGATCGCCGCAGTAGACGTGAGCGCTGGCGGTTTTGGGGCGACACTCGCCCACACGCGCACCTGGTCGGGCATGAACAACACCGGCCGCAACGGCAACGGCTGGGCGACGACATCCCAGCCCTACTTGATCGTCTACAACACGTTCAACCCATCCACGAAAGCCAACGACCGCCCTGTCATCGGCTATGTGGAATCCAGCCAAAACATGATTCTGTTCGACGCCAGCGGAAGCGGGCCGTGGGCGGGCAGATTTTACGGCGGCCAGACGCTCTCGTACGACCCGACCAACGCCCGCTGGACGGTTCGAGACGCGGTAGGCACGAGCCTCGTCTTCAACGACCTGCCGCGCGACGCCTCTGGGGCCCTGTCTGCAAATCCCACGGTCGGCTATGCCAACCAGGGGCTCTTCGGGGCGATCGTGAGCCGCACAGACCCCGGCGGCGCCGTGACGACGTGGACGTATGGAACCACCGGAGCGACGACGAATCTCCCGGTCATAATCGAGCGAACCGATGCCGCCACCGGCGCCGCGCAACGGCTGGTCTACGGCTACGCCAACGTGACCAACTCCTTGGGCGGTGCTGCCGTATTGATTTCAGCGGTGACCCTGGAGATGCGAGCCACATCCTCGGCAAGCTACACGGCGATCCGGTCGGCAACCTATGACTACTACACCGGCGAAGGCACCGATGCCGCGTACGGCAGATTCGGCGACCTCGAGCTCGTGACAACTCGCGATGGCGCCGCGACTGGCCCCGCAATCGACCACACCTACTACCGATACTCGAAGTTGTGGGGGTATGTCCGCAAGCCCGACAAGGGGCCGCTCAACGATCTTGGCACCACGGGCGGGACCGACACGACCTATCCTCGATACACGAGCGCGTGGAACGACCCCTACTACAACTTCTATCAAAACCCCGACAACAACCTGTGGAGCGGACTCACGGTGGTCGTCGGTGGCTCGGCGTATGCCAGGATGGCGGCCAACGTCGCGTCATACGCCACCACCGCCACGGCCGCGTTGACGCCCTACGCGGATCACGTGTTTCGATACGATCGCTGGGGCGACGCACGCTGGAACTACGAGACCTACGCCACGACCGACTTTGCGTCGAATTACCACGTCTACACCCGCTACCGGGTGGCGGAAGAAATCGCCCGCGGAACAGGCTGCTCCACGTGTTCCGGCGGCCAAGGCACGTTTGCCTACCAAATGCTGGTCAACGCGAGCGCCACGGGCGCGGGCAACGATGAGTACGACCCGAACGTGTGGCGGATGCGGACGACCGAATACTTCCCGGATACGACCAATCCCGACGCGGATGGCGACGGCCGCATCGACGCAAGCGCATGGGCCGACAACGATCGCAAACTCATCTACATGAACGAAGTGGGCCAGGTGCTGCTCACGGTGAAAGTAGACGTCGGTGACTCGGTGTATCAGGCGACCTCGATCGCCCGCAGTGCGCGGACGTTGACGGTCGTGTCGGCCGGACACGGGCTCACGACAGGCGAGGCGATCGCGGTGAGCGGGGCAAAAGCCGGATCGACCGGCCTTCCTCCGGGCATTCCCTTGGGCACGACGCTGCCGATGTATGACGGCGTATTTCGCGTCACCGTCTTGGACATGAACACCTTCACCTATTCGCTCGGAGCTTCGCCGTCCCATACCGCGCTCCCGGATCTCGCTGCTTTCGCCTGGGCTCCGGTGGTGAGCCAACAGGCCGATTACTACCGATATAGCCAGGATTCAGCGTCGGGATCTCCCTACGCGGGCCAGGGGCGGCTCGTGCTGCATGCGTTCCCGTCGGCCGTGAGCGGGTTCGACGAGTTTTATCCGGGGCTCGTGACCAACGGCCTGTCGGACTCCTACAACAACCAGTTTATCCGCGATGATGCGGGGCTGATCGAACTCTACACCTACTACTCCTCCACGACTGCAACCGAGACGGTCGCCGGCGGCGCGGCTGGCCGGGCGTGGCAGACGAAAGTCAAGCAGGGCGAAAAGGATGGCGGCAGCAACATCCTCGGGGGCGGGATTACAGTTGCGCGGAAGCAGTACTACGCCCGTACGTTTGGCCCGACCGGCGCGACGGTGACCACCTTTCCATTGGCAACCGACACCCGCTATCGCAATGCCGATGGAACGGGGCTCATGACCACCTCATATGCCTACACGTGGTATCCAGGGAGCGCGCGGCCCGAGCGGATCGTGACGACGCTGCCGACGGCGACCACGGCACAGAACGGTCCCAACTCGGGAGACACCACGACGTCGGTCTACGACATCTACGGCCGGGAGACCTGGACGCAGGACGGCGACGGGTTTCTGCACTTCCGCGAGTACGACGTGCTCACGGGGGCGGTGACGAAGTCGATCGTGGATATCGATACGACGCAGACGGGAACGTTTTCCGGGCTACCGGCGGGGTGGGCGACACCGACGGGCGGCGGCCTGCATCTGACGACCACGGTCCAAGTCGATGGTCTGGGGCGGACGACGCGGCAGGCGGATGCCGGCGGGAGCGTGACATTCACCGTCTACAACGATCCGGCCCATGAAGTGCGCGTCTACCGCGGCTGGAACGCGACGACGGGAACGACGACCGGCCCTGTCGAGGTGGCGCGGGAATACCGTCCGGCTTCTCCTGGCGGTTCGGCCACGACCACGGTGTATCGAGAAACGCTGACGACGTCAGCCGCGCCATCCACGATGCTCACAAGCGCCGGCCTTGTGCCGACAGGCACCGAATCGATCACCGCGGGGAATCTCCAATCGTTGGTTCGGGCCGTGACGAATAATGCCGGGCAGTTCGTCGAGAACGACCGCTATTTCTCGTTCAGCGGCATCGCATACTCGCCGACGACTCTCCATTTGGGCACGGCGAGCACGGCGTCGGCCGTGGGCAACTACCATCCGACGATGACCGACTACGACTCGCGGGGCGTCGTCAAGCGGGCCGTCGAGCCGAGTGGCACGATCACGCGGCGCGTGTACGACGGGTTCGAGCGGATCGTGGCGGTGTGGGTGGGTACGGACGACACACCCACAGCCGGCTTCTGGTCTCCGAGCAACACGGCGGGGACGAATCTCGTGAAGGTGGCGGCCTATGAATATGACAACGGTCTGTCCGGCGGCGATGGCTTGCTGACCACGGTGACGCAGATTCCCGGCCTCGGTGCGCCCGACCGAGTCACCCGCATGGCCTACGATTGGCGTGGCCGCCTCGTGGTCACGAAGGCGGGCGTCGAGGCGGTGGAAGACCCATCCGTTAACCGGCTCTTGACCTATACCGACTACGACAACGCCGATCGTCCGCTCCGTTCGAGCCAGTATGACGGCGACGGCGTGGGGGTTGCAGATGCGAATGCCGACGGGGTGCCCGACCAGCCTGCGGCCGCATTGCTGCGCGGCCAGGTGACCAGCGAGTATGACAATCGCGGCCGGGTGTTTCGGGAGACGCGGTATGGCGTCGATCCCGCCTCGGGCGTGGTGGGCGCCGGGCTCACGACGGCGTTTTGGAGAGACAGGCGCGACAATGTCATCAAGGTGCAGGCCCCCGGAGCCGCCACACAAAAATTTCAATACGATGGGGCCGGGCGGGCGATCGTGTCGTTTCTGTCGGATGGCGGGGGCGATGCCACGTGGTCTGATGCGAAGACGGTGACAGGGGATGCGGTGCTCGAACAGACAGACGTGACGTTCGACGGTGCGAGCAACATGATCCTGGTGCACACCCGCCAGCGGTTCCACGACGCCACGGGCACAGGAGCGCTCCAGGCTCTGACGAGCAGCACGAGGCCTTCGCGGAGTTCCTATCAAGCCAGCTACTACGACGCCGCCAACCGGCTGACAGCGTCGGTGAACGTGGGCACGAACGGCGGCGTGGCGTATGCCCGCCCATCCAGTGTCCCGGCCCGCTCCGACACGGCGCTCGTCATGACGTATGCCTACGACGCGGCCGGCCGGGTGCAAGACGTGACGGACCCGGGCGGCATTGTCTTGCGGACGCTGTCCGACGCCCTGGGCCGTACGACGGCCACGATCGCGAACTACACAGGCGGCGTGGCATCCTCCCAGACCGACGTCACGACCCTGTTCACGGTTGATTTCGCCGGCCGGCTCGCCTCGCGCACGGCCGTGCAGCCCGCCGGCACGCCCTCCCAGGTGACGGGCTACGTCTACGGCGTCTCCCCGGCCACGGGCAGCGCGATTGCTTCCAACGACATCCTGGCGGAGACACTCTATCCGGACCCGGCGACGGGGCTGCCATCGGCCACCGATCGCGACGTGTCTACGACCAACGCCCTCGGCGAGCGGACAAGCTTCACCGACCGGGCTGGCACGACGCACGCCTACGCCTACGACGTCCTCGGCCGCGAGACAACTGATGC
>JAIXPT010000244.1 GCA_027486095.1 Planctomycetaceae bacterium
CTCATGATGCGTCTTCCCACGATCTTCACCATCCTGTGTGCCGTCGCCGTTAGCCTGATGGTCGCCGACACCGCCTCCGCTGCCGGCCGCGGCCGCCGTGGGCAGAGCTGCGACTGCGCCCCGGCCTGTGCGGCCGAGCCGGCCTGCGGTGCCACCGAACCTGGCTGTGCAGCTGGCGAACCGTGCTGCGGTGCTGCCGCTGCCGAGCCGGCCTGTGGTGCCGCCGAGCCCGCCTGTGGTGCCGAGGCGGCCTGCTGCGGCAGCGCCCCGACCCATCGTCGCGCCCGTCGCGGCCTGTTCTCCGGCCGACGTGCCCACCACGGTGGCAGCACGAGCGGCTGCGCGAGCTGCTGCGAAGAGCCGGCCTGCTCGGCCGAGCCCTGCTGCAACGCAGGCTAAAGCCGGCGAGAAGTCAGGCCCCGGCCTGATGATCGTGATCAACAAGGCGGCGGGGGACAGGATGTCCCCCGCCGCCTTGCTATTTTCACGGCATGTCTCGACATCCTGTCGAACATGCCGTGGCCAGCTCAGCTGGCTGGTGATGCCCCGGCCCTCCGGGCCTGGCGTCCGGCGTAGCGGCAGAGCTCCAGCGGCCGGCGTAGCGACAGAGCTCCAGCGGCCGGCGTAGCGGCAGAGCTCCAGCGGCCGGCGTAGCGACAGAGCTCCAGCTCTGTCGAATGGAGCCCGCATTCGACAGGCCTGGAGGCCCGCTGCTATTCGCAGTTGTGCACGAGACGGAACAATCCCTTCGGGGACCGTCCCGGTGGGCCGACTTTCCCGTCCGTCGCCACGCCATGCTGGCGCGGACGGGTCGGCAGGATCCACCGGAACATCGTCGCGGCAACGCGCCGCAACTTCTGAAACGTGGTGGGGATGGCCGTGATCGTCACAGCAGCACCCCTCTGATTCCATTGCGGGCGCGATCGCCCCCGGCTGGCCGGCGGCCTCGAGCTCGGCGGCCAGCCGTCGCTGGAGACCCGCGTCGAGGGCGGCCGTCGGAAGCACGCGGGGCTCTCCGTAGGGCGGCACCGGCAGCGGGAAGTCGCCGAGCGCGATGATGCCCTTGGCAACCTTCCTGACCGGCCTCTTACCCTTCATGGCATCCTCGAAGTAGAGACCGATCCGCAGATCGATCCGCTCCAGCATGGCGTTGATCGCCTCATTGGCCATCGGCATCTCCGCCAGACGCTCGATCTCATCGAACAATACGAGGGCAGCCTCGACCTCGGAATCAATGTCTGTCGCCAGCCGGTCCGCCGGCGGCGGCAGCTTCGCGATCTCCGCCTCCGTCGCCGCCAATTCACGATCGTCCTCGGAATATCGCTTCTCCAAGGCCTTGATGAGCGATGGGTTTTCGACCTCCATGATGTTCCGTGTGGCCTGGTCGAGTTTTTCGCGCAGATCTGCGGCCTTGGCCTCAAGAGCAGTGCGGGCGAGCTGGTTTGGATTCACCACTTGCTCGGTATCACCGCGTGCCAGCTCCTCGATCCGTTGCCGCACGGCCTCGCGGCCACCGATCTTGTTCACCTGCTCCCGTAGGGTTGCCAGCGTGAATCGGGTGAGTTGCTCGCCGTCCACGCTGTTGCTGTTGCATTCGGTCCGCCGCGACTTCGTGTACCGGCCACACATGTACTCGGGCTTTCCGTCCCGCATTCGCCCATAGAGCGGATAGCCACAACCATTGGTCTGGTCGTACACCCGCTTTCCGAGCGCGTATCGACCGACGTTCTTCGGCCGCTGCCGGCCCTCCTGCGTGGCTCCTCGTCGCTTCGACCGCTCGACGAGCGTCACCCATTCCTCGTAGGGAATGAGCGGCTCGAAATCTCCGTCGCGCTGGACGCGGTCCTCGGCCGCGTTGATTTTCAACTTCGCCCGCCGCTTCTTGCCACCGCCCCTGACGCTCCGTTCGCTGGCGTTCAACTGCCGCGGGCCGCCTCGGCTCGCACGACGCAGCCGCCCTTCCGACCGCCGGCCATACATCTGCACGCCTGCGATCAGGGGATTGAGCAAAATATTCTTCACCGTGTTCACCTGCCACTGGCCGGATAGAGCGTGCGCCACCCCCTTCTCGGTCCGCGTGTAGCCAGCGTCGGGCGACGGGACGCCTAATTTGTTGAGCCGCGTCGCGATCGCCCCAAATCCCAGCCCCTGCCGCCACCAGGCGATCATGGCCTTGAGCGCGACGTACCTCACCGGGTCGTCACGGTCGGGCTGCACTTTCACGTGATAGCCGGCGGACCTCGTGACCATGCCCCGCTCGAGCTTCAACGGCGGCCCGCCATTCGGCGAAAACTCGTAGCGGGCGAACCCATAAAGCGGCTTACCGCCTGTCCACCATCCTTCGCGAGCCAGCCGCTGCTGAGCCGTGATCACCCGCTCGGCGTGCTGCACCAAAAAGTCTCCGGCCCCCTTGTACTCGACGGTCGACGTGATGAATTGCGAAAACATGTCACGGCCGACATCGGCCTCGCTGACAATGCGGTCGCTATACACGATGTCGACGCCGAGCATCGCCACTCGCATTTCCCAGATAGCCATCTCATACAACTCGATGTCCTGTGGACGGGCCATCCGATCTCGTCGCACACAGAATACGCGGCGAATCTTCTCGTTCGACTGAAGCTCCCTGCACATCTCCGCGAAGGCGGGCCGCTCCAGATCGTCGCCCTTCAGGCCATCATCCACATACAGGCCTTTGTAGTGGTGCAAGCGATTGTCCAGCATGTAGTCCAGGTCGGCCAGCGTGATGTCGAGCGGCACGTTCAGTTCCGCGGCGCGCCTCAGGACAATTCCGAGCTGATCGTGCAGTGACAGTTCCTGTCTGCTTTGGCTCCGACGCAGGTACGTGCGCGACTCGTAGCGTTCCGTGGCTTCCATGATTCACTCCTTTCCGGATTCGATATTCAGATGACGCAGGCTCCACGCAAGCCTCGCCACTTCGTCGATTACGTCATTCGTGACGCTGCCCCGCACAAGGACATCCGTATCCAGATGCTCCGGGGCGTGTCGGGCGCAGTTCTCGTACCACCAGAAAAACATCGCACCGACGGTCGGCACCAAGGCTTCCGAGGCGATGTATTCCTGCCTCGCCTCCCTCATACGCTCGATGAGATTTGTGATCATGCCGTGAGGTGCCGGCACGCCGATCCGCGAAAGGTCAACGAGTTTGCCTCGCTGCCATACGTGAAGTTGCACGATGATCCGCAACTCGGCCACGTACGCCGCGTGCACGCCCCGCATCATGCTCGCCGAGCCGCGGCCCACGAACCGATGGCGTTCAAGGATCGGCTGCGACGTCCGCAACACGTGGGATTCGAATCGCCGCCGGGCATCCCGAAGATCAGCATCCTCGACCAGCGGCACTGACAACGAAGCGCGACAAACCATCATGAGCCTCCATACCCCTGGGTGTTCTGATAGCCGCCGGTTTCCCGACAGCCCGCGGCCTCCTGCCACGCAAACCCTCATTTTAGAAATTCGGAGCTCGCGCTCCAAACATTTCCGAGTTTGTTTTTCCCCTTGAAAGCCCGGCCCAACGGCTCGTGAATCCACTTGCCTGAGCCACTACTTGGCATGGTCCGTACGCCTCGGTGAACGCTCTGCGAGAAAACGCCGCGCGATCAGATCGGCGAGCAACTTGCGGAATTGCACCCGCGGCACTGGATCCGCCCCATGATCACGCAGTCCACGCCCACGTTGATTACGGTGGGCACCGCGGTTTTGGCCCGCCTTGGATTTCCTGTCATTCGACTTTGTCATTTTCGTTTGTCCTTACTGCAAAAAACCGGCGGCGTGCCCGGGAGCCACATCGGCCCCTGTCGGCACGCCGCCGGTCGGGTTCGCTACGATCGCCGCTACGCCACCCTGCGGGGGTTTCGCCTGCCCTTCAGCTGCCGCGTACGCCGCTGCAGCCGAGAGTCATCGCCAGCATCCCAGTCGATGCCATACGCCGCGAGATCGAGGGCATCGTCGCCGTCATCGGTGGCCCGTCGAAACCGCGAGCCCGCCAGCGGCACCTCGCTACCACCCAAACGGCTATCGATGTGGAAGCCGCGGCGCCGGACCAGGGCGATTGTCTCGCCAAGGGCAGCCGCGACGGCGGCGAGAAGAAGTTCATCATCATGAAGAGACATCTGCGCATTCCTTCCCCATATGGGGATCAAGAGAAACACCGGTGGCGAGCGTCGCCACCAGCGAGAGAACCAGTCCAGCGAGGCACCTTGCCTGCCGGATAGAGCGAGGCCCGGCCGCTACGCCGCGGCCGAGCGAGAGATCAGCAGTCCCGGCATTACCGAGCCAGCACGTGGAAGCATGAGAGAAGGTCGGCAATGAGCTTCGGGGCTACGCCCGGAATCATTGCCCGCACGATTGGCGGCAACTTGTCGTACACGACGAAGCGCTCCCGCAGGGCCGGTGGCTCATGGTGTGAGTCGCCGTACCGCGTCGCATAGTCGTCGACACTCCATACCGTGCAGCCGAGGCCACCGGGCATCGTGAGTGCTGCCGCGAAAAGAATTTGCTCGTCGTCAAACGCCGGCGACCAGCCTGCCGTGCGGGAATAGATTTGCGGCCCCTCGAGCTCGAGGTTGTCGACCCCCATCTCAGCGAGGGCGTGCAACTGCTCGTTGAGGAGCGGGATCGCCGCATCGGCCAGCGAGAGACTGGTGCGGATCAGATCGGTGAGATGGGCGAGCTCCGCCGCTCGCCCCGAAAGGTTGTCGTGCATGGGCATATCCAGTGTGAGTGACGGCAGCCGATACCACACGGCTGCTCACTGGATATGCCAGGTTTTTGGCGATTATTTAGGCAGGGTACAACAGGCTTACGCATCGCCGCCAGCACGAATCACGGCACACACTCGCTCCACAAGCTCAGCAAGCTTGGGCGGCGTGAGCGTGCCGGCCGACCGCAAGATAACCGCCTCATGAACGGTGACGAGTCGGTGGGGAAGAGCCACGCTCGGCCGATCGATGCCGCCGCGTAGAAAATCATCCGTTCCGATGGCCACCGCCGTCGGGTGGGATTCTGATCGACTCGTTACTTGGCAGATCAGCAGGTCGCCCCGTGCGAACGTCGCAAGCACGACGGCGGGCCGACGCTTGCTCGACTGAAGATCAGTGAACGGAAATGGCACGACGACCACGTCGCCGCTTACAAATTCCGCCACGCCTCATCCTCTTCAGGAGTATCCCAATCCGCCGCCCAAGCGGACTCTGCGAGCGGCAGCAGGGCATGCACGTCCTCGCTCCCGTCACTGCCAACGCCGCGGGCCCGAAGGTGCCGTAGAAACGCGAGCACCTCCCGCTGCACGCTCTCGGGGGCGTGCTCGAGTTCCTCGATCAGGGATTTCGTCAGCGGCGACATAGCTAAAGGATAGGTCGGCCAATCGCACTTCGGCAAGCGTCGGCCTGGCGGGGCGGATCATGAGGAGCAACCGCCGGAGCTGGCTGGGCCGTATGCGGCCCGACCGTGGAGGCGCCGCGGAACTTCCTATCCACGCTCAAGGC
>JAIXPT010000199.1 GCA_027486095.1 Planctomycetaceae bacterium
CCGTCATGCCGGTGCACACCTGCTTGTACGTGGGGTTCGGCACCTGGCCGCCGAGGTAGCCGCTCGTGACGCTCTTCACGCCCTTGAGCTGGGCATACACCGCCTCAGTGCACCAGAAGCATCCACCGGCGAACGTCGCCTTCGACGCCCCCCCCGCATTCTCCGCCGCCACTCCTTGCCCAACGCCCAACGCCGTCATGATCGTTGCTCCTGCCAGAATGATCGCTCGCTGCATGGTCCTGGTCTCCTGCGCTGAACCCACCGCGATTGTAGGGATTCTCGGTGTCCAGCACACGCCCGAGGCTTGACACCGCACCCATCTGGAAGTATACATGCGTTCACCCTTTTGCCACACCAAAAGACGCCCGCACTGCGGCGGGCCGCCACGGCTACACTCAAGGGGGTTTTCATGGTCGCTGTTTTGAACACATTTGCGATTTACGAGCAGTTTCGGTCGGTGCTCGGCGAAGAGCGAGCCAAGGATTTTGCGGAGACGATTGGCAAAATGATTGATGACGCCAAGAATGCCGCCACCAAGGACGATGTGCGGCTCCTGCGCGAATCGGCGGAGGCCAATACATCGCGACTCGAGGCGGCCGATCTGATCGACACGATCGAACCTACGGTGGGAGAAGTGGCCGTCGATGATTTCCTCCGCGCCGACGTCGTCGCGACCGGCACCCTCGATGGCAGTCCCACCTACCTCGTGGGTGAAATCTCCTACACGGCCCATGAAGACGACGTGATGCGGGCCGCACGGCGCACGGCCTGCCTGAGGAAGGCTGGTCTGCCGGCGATCGGGCTGGTCGCCTGCGAGAAAATTCCTCCCCAGACGACCGAATATGCCCGCAAGGAGGGCGTTTTCGTGTGGGTGGATGGCCGCGTGGTCGCCCCTGAGAGCCCGCCGCAATCACCGTTGGCCTAACGGGCCCAGTGATTCTGGATCGAACACGAACCGCAGCGGCTTGGCGGCCCACTCGCCGGCGTAGCCCACGCCGATCCGGGGCGTGCGGCTGATGCTCCGCGGTGAAATCGGCTCGCCAGCCTCGAGCCACAGGCCCGCTCGGCGGACGGCCGACTGGCCGTCGAACGCCTTGTCGATGCCGAGCCCCCGCGTCACCCGCCCCGGCCCGACGAATGCGCCGGCGCCGCGGATCAGCACCGCGGCCGGCACACCCTCGGCGCCGGTGACGACGTTCAGCATCCAGTGCATGCCGTAACACAGATAGACATACCACCGGCCCGCCGGGCCGAACATCACGGCATTCCGCTTCGTCATCCCCTTCGAGCCGTGGCAGGCGAGATCATGAGCCCCGAGATAGGCCTCCGTCTCGAAGATTGCGTGCCGCGTCACGCCGCCAGCAGCGTCCCGCACGACCAAACGCGCCCCCAGCAGGTCGCGGGCGATACGGTCTGCCGGCCGGGCGAAGAAGGCTCGAGGCAGGGGCTGGGATGAACGCGGCATATCGGGCATTATGTGGCGGTTTCACTGTACCCGAATCGCGGAGCAGCCCCCACTCTCATGGAAGCAGGCATCGTCGGACTGCCGAACGTCGGCAAGAGCACCCTCTTCAACGCCCTCACCCAGTCGAAGGCCGCCCAGAGCGCCAACTATCCGTTCTGCACGATCGAGCCCAACGAAGGCATGGTGAGCGTGCCCGACGGCCGCCTCGAGCGGATCACGAAACATATCCCGCCACAGAAGGTGATCCCCGCCGCCCTCAAGCTCGTCGATATCGCCGGCATCGTGAAGGGGGCGAGCGAGGGGGAGGGCCTGGGCAACAAGTTTCTCTCCCACATCCGTGAGGTCGATGCGATCCTCCAAGTCGTCCGCTGCTTCGACGATCCCGACGTGATCCACGTGGCGGGCAAGGTCGATCCCGTCTCCGACATGGAGACGATCGAGATCGAGCTGATGCTCGCCGACATCCAGCATCTCGACAATCTCTTGCCCAAGGCCGAGCGGGCCGCGAAGAGCGCCGACAAAGAGGCCAAGCTCAAGGTCGAGGCCATGAAAAAGTGCCTCGCGCACCTGGGAGAGCAAAAGCCGCTGCGCACGCTCGTGCTCGATGAGGCCGAGAAGAAGGCCGTCAAGGAATTCGGCCTGCTCACGGCCAAGCCGATCCTCTACGTGGCCAACGTCGATGAGGGCGACCTTGCCGGCACAGGCCCCCTCGTGCAGGCCGTGCGGGCCGCCGCCGCGAAAGCGGGCGCCGAGGTGGTGCCCGTGTGCGCCAAGCTCGAGGCCGAGATCGCGGAACTCGATCCCGCCGACCGGGCGGAGATGCTCGCCGGGGCCGGGCTGACGGAGCCCGCCCTCGCCGCCCTCGCCCGCGCCGCCTACAAAACACTCGGCCTGCAGAGCTACTTCACGGCCGGCGAAAAGGAAGTCCGCGCCTGGACGATTCCCGTGGGAGCACTCGCCCCGCAGGCAGCCGGCGTGATCCACACCGACTTCGAAAAGGGCTTCATCCGGGCTGAAATCTATTCACTCGACGACCTCGAGCAGTATCACACCGAGAAGGACATCCGCGCCCACGGCAAGCTCCGCGTCGAGGGCAAAGACTACCAAATGCGCGACGGCGACATCTGCCACTTCTTGGTGAACAAGTAGAGCGACTTACGCGCCCAAGCCGGCTTCGGACTCCCCATCTCCCGTCGCCGGACGTTTTCATCGCTAGGTACGTGCCGGCTCGTGGTTACCCCGTACCGTCTCGCCGGACGTTCGCCTCCGCCCTCCAGGCTCCGGCTCTCTCGGACCTGCCTGCGCTATGTTCAGAGCGCATTCGCTGCGCCATCCATGGCTGCGCTGGTCAGCTACGCCGTCTCAACGGCAGGGGTAACCCCGAGCCTCCTCAACGCTGGCTTTGTCGAGGGGAACCAGCCAGGCTGAAGCCTGTCCTACGCGCGCACGGGCGTGCGGAGTTCGTCGGGGAGCCATTCATTTTCGGCGGCATCCGGGGCCACGCTGCTCGTGCCGCCGGGAATGAAGCCCTCGGCATACTCTTCTTCGTGTTCCTCGCGGGCGCTCGTGCCGAAGAACGAGTAGAGCACCGGCACGAGGATCAAGACGAGGAGCGTCGTCATCATCAGGCCGAAGGCCAAGGCCGTGGCCATCGGAATCAAAAACTGCGCCTGAAAACTCTTCTCCAGGAGCAGCGGCATGAGGCCGCCGATCGTGGTCACGCTCGTGAGCATCACCGGCCGAAACCGCAGGCAGCCCGACTCGCGCAGGGCGAAGCGCAGGGGATGTCCCTCCCGCACCCGCAGATTGATGAAGTCTACGAGGCAGATCGAGTCGTTCACGACGACGCCCGCGAGGGCCACGAGGCCGAACATGCTGAACAGCGTCAGCGGCATCCCCATCAGGGCGTGCCCGAACACGGCGCCGGCACATCCGAACGGGATCGCCCCGAGGATGATGAACGGCTGGAAGTACGACTTGAACTCCATCGTGAGGAGCACGAACATCGCGAACAGGGCCACGATGAATCCGACGCCGAGGCTGCGAAGCGACTCGTTCGACTGCTCCCGCTGCCCCTCCCAGCGGACCCGCACCGCCGGATACTCCTTCAAGAGATCGGGCATCAGCCGCTTCTCCATGTCGGCCGTCACGAGTGCGCTCGTGAGCGTGCTCTTGGCCACGTCGATGTCGGCCGTGACGGTGATCGATCGCTTCTGGCCGAGCCGGTTGATCTCCGAATAGCCGCGGGCCACCGTCACATCGGCGAGCTCGCCGATCGGCCGTTTCACGCCGTCGGCGCCCGTGACGCGGATCTCTTCGAGCGTGGCGAACGTGCGCCGCTCGTCGCGTGGATAGCGAACCATCAGCTTCACCTCGTGCCGGCCGCGCTGCAGCCGCATCACCTCCTCGCCGTAGTAGCTCGCGCGGATCGTGCCGGCGAGATCGGCGAGCGACACGCCGAGGGTCTCGGCCTTCGGCTTGACCTTGATCTGATACTCCCACTTCCCCGGCCGGGAATCGTCGTCGATGTCGATCACGCCCGGATACTGCGCGAGCCACTCCTTGCACCGTTCCACCGCGGCTTCGAGCTGCTGCACCGAGCCGGGCCCGGCCTGGGCGAGCAGCTTGAACTCGATCGTCTTCCCGCCGGGGCCGATGTTTTCCGTGCCAAAGACGAGCGACTCCGTGCCGGGAAACTCGCCCGCCCCCCGCCGCCACTCGCTAATGAACTCCTCGCTCGTAACGTTGCGAAACTCGCCTTCCACGAGCTCGAGCGCTACGGCGCCAACGTGGCTGCCGCTCATCCGCGCATCCGGGCCGACTTCCCCCTGGGCAGCCACCTGCCCGACGGCCCGATGCACCAGCTGCACGATCGGCGCGTCGGGCGGAGAAAGCCTCTTCGACACGGCGACGGCCGTCTCCTCGAGCCGCCTCGTCGCCTCCTCGGTGACGCTCGCCGGCGTGCCATCGGGAAACACGATCTTCGCGAGGAGCCGGTTGGCATCGATCTTCGGGAACAGCTGAAACGGCGTGAGCCCGCTGCGGACGATGCCGCCGGCGAGCAGCAGGATCGACACCGCCGCGGCGAGCACCGTGAGCCGGTTGTCGAGGGCCCAGTCGAGGACCGGCGCGTAGACGTTCTTCACGAAGGCCTTGAGGCCGCGGTCGCAGGCCCGCTGCAGCCAGGCCACAGCCGGCAGGAGCACGCGCAGCGGGTAGAGCACGATCCCGAAGATCGTGAATACCAGGTTCTTCTCGTGGGCCAGGTGGCCCGGCAGCACGAGCGTCGACTCCGCCAGCGAGCAGAGCAGCGTGCAAATGAACGCGAACGGCATCACCGCGATGAACTTGCCCATCACCCCCGACACAAAGCAGAGCGGGAGAAACGTGATCACCGTCGTGAGCACGCTCGAGATCACGCTCGGGATCACCTCGACGGTGCCGTCAATCGCCGCCGTCGTGAGGTTTTTGCCCATGCGCCGATGGCGGTCGATGTTGTCGCTGACCACGATCGCGTCGTCCACGACGATGCCGATCGCCATCAGGAATGCGAACATCGAGAGCATGTTGAGCGTCTGATCGGTGGAATACATGAGCGCCCCGGTGCCGAGCATCGAAAACGGGATGCCCATCGCCACCCAGAAGGCGATCTTGAGATCGAGAAACAGGGCCAGCATCACGAACACGATCACGAGCCCCTGCAGGCCGTTCTCGATCAGCATGCGTAGGCGATCCTGGACGTCGATCGACTGGTCGGCCCACACCGCGAGGTCGTAGCCCGGCGGGAGCTTCGCATCGGCCACATACTTTTTCACCGCCGCCACCATCGCGAGCAGGTCCTCGCCCGAACTCCGGTCGATCGACACGACCATGCCGGTCCGGCCGTTAATCCGGTTCGTCGCAGCCACGTCGGCGAATTCGTCGCGGACGGTGCCCAGATCGCCCACGGTGAGCACGAGCCCGTCGGGAAGCGTCACGAGCGGAAGTTTGGCGATCTCCGCCCCCACGTACCGCTTGTTCTTGCCGCGGAGCAGGATCTCGCCGCTCTCGGTGCGGATAGTGCCGCCGGGCAGTTCGAGGTTCTCCCGCCGGACGATCTCCGCGACCTTCTGGAGCGAGAGGCCGTATTTCCGCAGCGTGGCCTCGGAGATCTCGATATCGATCTCGTAGTCCTTGGCGCCCAGCAGATTCGCCGCCGACACGGCCGGCAGAGCCAGCAAGTCGTCGCGAATCACCTCGGCCACGTCGCGCAGCTCGGCCTCGCTTGCAGCATCGCCGGTTGCCCCCTGCGGGCCGAGAACACCCACCTTGATGGCCGCCGTGCGGAGCGTCACCTGCTCCACCTTCGGATCCTCGGCGAGCTCCGGCATACTCGGAATCCGCTCCACCTCGGAGCGAATCTCGCCGAGCGTCTTCTGCACGTCCTTCACGCTCTCCTGCAGCTCGAACACGCAGAAGCCCATTCCCTCCTGGGCCACACTCGTGATCTTCTTGATGCCCGTGACGCTCCGACAGGCCTCCTCCACCTTCTGGCAGATGCCCTCCTCCACCTCTTCGGGCGTGGCCCCGGGATACGGCACCGTGACGAGCACGATCTCGAGATCAAATTCCGGAAACACCTCGCGCCGCATCGACGCGAACGACATCGCCCCCACGAGCAGAATGGCGATCACCAGCGTGTTCATCGCCGGCATGTTGCGGACGGTCCAACTGACGATCGTTCTCATGGCGGCCGCCTCAGGTGGGGTCGTTGTTCGCAGGCTTGTCTGCGATCACGGCCGGTTCGGGACGGCTGCCGCCGGCCTCGACGACCTCCATGCCCGCCCGCGGCTGGGAAATCTGGCTCGTGATCACGCGATCGCCGGCCTGGAGGCCGGAGCTGGCGGCGTCGAACACCACCCGGCCGCCCGCAACCTGCACCGGCTGCGGCGTGAGGATCAGCAGCTTTCCCTCTCTCATCACCCACACGTCGCCGCTCGGTCGCTGGGCTTCCTCCGGAATCGACACCAGCTTCTCCGTCGTGTCCACATGCACCCGGACCTCGACGAACATGCCCCGCAAGAGCGACTGCGGCGCGCCGGCCGGCAGACTGGCGAGCGGCACGCCGTAGCGGTCGAGCGCCGTCACGCCCCGCGGGTCGGCCACCAGCACCCGACAGGGAAGCGTGCGGGTTTTCTCGTCGAGCCCCCGACCCTCCTGCCGCGAGAGCACGCCCTTCCACTCATACGCGGCGTCACCCACCGTGAAGACCACGCTGGCCGGAGTGTCGAGCTGATCGTGAGCCGCTCGGGCGGTGTCGCCGGTGCGCCGGCCGCCCCAGACACGAGCCACGTCGTCCATCGGGAGGCTCGTGCGGACCTCGGCGGCTCGCGTGTCTTCGATCGTGACGAGGGGCGTACCCTTCGACACAAACGAATCCTGCTCGACCTGGTCTTCCACCACGATGCCATCGACGGGGGCCATGATCTGCGTGCGCGAAAGATCGAGCTTCGCTTTTTCGAGCATCGTGGAAGCGAGCGCTTCGGCCTCGGTGAGCCGGTTGCGCCGCTTCGAAAGCACCCGCTTTTGCCCTTCGAGGGCCGTGAGGGCGTTCGCGGCGGTCAGCTCCTCACGGATGGCCCGATCGTGCTCCGACTCCGTCACGATCTTCCCCGCCTTGAGCGTTTCGAGCCTGCCAGCTTCGCGTTTGGCCAGTTCGACCTGCCGCCTGGATAGCTCCACCGACGCGGCGTTTTGCACGATCTCTTCGTCGATCTCCTCGATCGCGTGGCCGGCCTGCTTCAGCTCCCGCTCGAGCCGCTCGACGTCGAGCTGATAATCGCGGGGGTCGATCTCGATCAGCGGCGTGCCTGCCGTCACGAACTGGCCGGCGTTGCAGGCATCCGATTTCCGCAGCACCCGCCCACCCACCTCGGCGGCGAGTGTCACCTCGCGGAGCGGCACCACGACGCCGTCGGCTTCGATCGTGAGCCCACCCGTTTCGGTCCTCACCTCCGCGGTGCGCACCGGGGTGGCCACCGCGACCGCGGCCTGTTTGCGCTCGGGCGGCGGCTGACTGCCCATCAGCATGAACGCGGCGATCCCGCCACCAAGAACGACGAGCGGCACGATCCAGCCGAGCACGGCACGAACGATCTTCATGAAAGCATTCCAGGGACTGAGGAAGAAGGCGCAGGCACGAGCCACGGCCCCTGCCCGAGGGCGGCCAGCGCGTAGCGGGTGACATGATCGGCGAGCTGGGCCGGCGTGTGGAGCGTCGCAAGTTCACCGGGCGGCACGAGCATGCCCACCACTTCGCCCGCCGCCCGATACAAAAAGCACTGGCCGATGATGCTGAGGGCGATCCGCCGCAGTTCGGGCGGCGACAGGGCCGTGCCGGCGAGTTCGTCGAGAATCGACACGAGCACGGCGAAGTGCGGCCGAATGTAGTCTTCGACGAGCTCGCGGCAGGCGTCGGTCGGGTGCAACACCTCGCGCATCATCAGCCGCACCTGCCAGGGCGGCTGCCCGAAGCCCAGCATCCGCTCCAGCATGTTGGCCACGAAATCGTGGAGCCGCTCGGCAGCCGGCTTGCCCACGGGCCACTCGGGAAGCGGCACCTGCCTCATCCGCGCTTCGTGGGCGTGCTTCACGCTCTCGATGTAGAGCCGGCGTTTGTCGCCGAAGTAGTAGTTGACCGCGGCGACGTTGACATCGGCTGCCAGGCAAATGTCGCGGACCGTGGCAGCCTCGTAGCCGCGTTCCGCGAATTCCTGCCCGGCGGCGCGCAAAATGCGATCCCGCGGATCCTCGGAATCTCCATGGGCGGCAGCGGGGCGGGCGTGATTTCGGACGGTTGCCATGAAGCGAATCGTTTCAAACAGGCGTTTCAATCAACTGTATACGGGAAAAACCGCACGGCCAAGGGCGGAATAACAGCGTACGGCGACGGGGCTCCGGCGCTGGCGAAATTCGACAGGCCTGGAGGCCTGTCGCTACGTGGAGCGGGCCGCGAGCAGGGCCTCGGCAGAGCGGCGGCCGCTCACGAGGGCTCCGTTGATCGAGGCGCTCGTGCAGTGGTCGCCGCACACAAGGAGGCCGGGGGCGAGCCGGGGATGCGGGGGACGTGTCGCCCGGGCGGCGACCGATTCGTCGGGCAAAGCCTCGGGCACATGAACGGTGGCGAGATGCCGCCAGCCACCGGTCTGCGCACCAAACCATCCGGCTGCCTGTTGCTTCACGGCGGCCACCGTGGCGGGGTCGTCGGCAACCGCATCTGGGCGGAGCGACACCGTGACGAGCGCGGCCCCTGCCGGAGCGTAGCCCGGAGCGACGTCGGATGGCACGGTGAGATTGTCGATCGGGCCAGCTACGGCGCTCACGACGAGGAGTGGTCGATCGAGCGGCGATCGCTCCGCGGCAAAAGCGACGAGCGTCGTGCCCTTCATCCGCCGCGACCGCCACGGGCCGGTGAAGGCGGCGGGAAGCAGCCGCACGGCGGCGGGAGCCTCGACCGCCACGATCACCTCCGCAGCCGTGCGCTCGCGGCCGTCCGCCATCACGACGCGGCCGGGCGTGACCTGCCGCACCGCGGCACCGAGTTCCACCGTGCCCGGCGGCAGGCCGGCGGCAAGCTGGGCCGGAATGGCCGCCATCCCGCCGCGCGGCAGACAGGCCGTGCCGAGGGCGAACATCGCGAAGTCAAAAGTGAACACGGCCGCCGACGTGTCGAGATTGCGCTCGAGGAACACGCCGCCAAAAAAAGGCCGGAAGAAGCCGTCGATGAACCGGGCGGAAAAGCCGCGCGCCTCGAGGTCCGCGCGGGTCGAGCGATCCCCGGCCGGCCCCGCGGCGTCGGGATCGAGCAATCCGCTCCGCAGCGACCTGATCGCGGCAGACCGCAACTGCGCCGTGCGCAGGCCATCGCCGATGCCTACCGTGCCGTCGAGCAAGGAGCGAAGCGCGGCCCACGGACGCCGCCACGGATCACTCACGCCCCGCAGCCGCCCGTCCTCCGCAACGAGTGCGCCGGGCTCGAACCGGCCAAGCTCGAGCGCGGCGAGGTCGAGCTGCCGGCGGCCCTCCGGATAGGCGTCGTTGTACACCTGAAATCCGCGGTCGATCCGAAAGCCCTCGACTGCATCGGTCGCCACGCGGCCGCCGACCCGCTCCGCCGCCTCCAGCACCGTCACGCGCCGGCCGGCCCGGACGAGCTCCCGCGCGCACGCCAGCCCGGCGAGCCCCGCACCGACGATGATGATGTCGTGTGACTGTTCAGCGTGTTTCATACGGCGAGCAATCTACCGAGCGCGGGCCGCCTAAGCACCCTCTTCGCTCACGCCTCGGGCTTCCGGTGCCCCAAGAAGCCCGGAGCGGCAGCGACGGGGCACCGGGTCGCAGGTGATCCCGGGTTTCATGCTGCATGGAGAGCGGTCGCCGCATCCACGCGGAGTCCCCGGGCTGCCGCCCGGGGCTTGTTGGCACGGGTGCATCCTCTCCGCTCACGCCTCGGGCTTACCAGGGACCGGCTACAGGGGCCGCACGACGGACTGGCTGCGCCAGTAGTCGAACAGCGTCTCGATGGAGTTCACGCCGCCCCCCACGCCGCTTTTATGCACGCCGCCGTAGGGCACGCCCCGTGGAAACAGGTTGTGGGCGTTGATCCAACTGTTGCCCGCCACCATCGATTCCGCCACCCGGGCGGCACGGCCGAGATCGCTCGTCCACACGCTGTTGGCCAGGCCGTAGTCGGTGTCGTTGGCCATCGCGACCGCCTCGTCTTCGTTCGCGAATGTCGCGATGTAGGCGACTGGCCCGAAGATCTCCTCGCGGGCGGCGACGTTGTCGAGCGACCCCGCCAGGAGCGCGGGCTTCACGTAGAAGCCGTTCTGACCGGGCACGTCGGCGGGCCCACCCGGCAGCACGGCCTCGGCTCCCTGGGCCCGCCCCTGCTCCAGATACGAGAGCACCCGCGCCCGCTGCTTGGCGTTCACGACCGGCCCCATCTGCGTGCCATTCCCGAGCTGATAGCCCACCTGCACGCTCTGCATCCGCTTCACGCACTCGTCGGTGAACTGCTTCGCGATCGAGCGGTGCACGAGCCAGCGGGTGGCATCGCAGCAGACCTGGCCCGAGTGAAACGTGATCGCATTCACGAGCTTCTGGGCCGTCTGCGGCACATCGACGTCGTCGAACACGACCGCCGCCCCCTTCCCTCCGAGCTCCAGCTTCACCGGCACGAGGTTCCGGCCGCAGGCCTCGCCGACGAGCCGGCCCACTTCGGGCGACCCCGTGAAGCTCATCCGGCGGATGCCGGGGTGCCCGGAGAGCGCCGCGCCGGCGCCGGCTCCCGTGCCGGCGATCACGTTGATCACGCCGTCGGGGATGCCTGCCTCACGAGCCAGCCTCCCGAGATAGAGCGCCGAGAGCGGCGTGTCTTCCGCGGGCTTGATCACGACCGTATTGCCTGCGGCAAGCGCCGGCGAGACGCCCCAGCCGATCAAGAGAAACGGAAAGTTCCACGGGAAGATGAAGCCGCAGGCGCCCCACGGATGGCGGACCGTCCAGGCTTCATGCCCCGCGACGGCGAGCGCATTGCGCCGCTGCACATGGAGGGCCATATCGGCAAAGTAGCGGAGCGTGCCGATGAAGTTTTGCACGTCTCCAGCCGCGTGGGCGAGCAGCTTGCCGGCATCGAGGGCCTCGATCTGGGCGATGATCGGCGAGTGCTTCTCGATCGCGTCGGCGAGCCGCTGCAGATGCACGCCACGCTCGTTGGGCGGCATCGTCGCCCAGCCAGATGTCTTGAAGGAGTGTGTCGCCGCCTGCACGGCGCGATCGACATCGGCGGCGGAGAGCACGTGAAACTCGGCCAGCGGCTCGCCCGTGCCCGGGTCGAGCGTTCGCATCGTCTCACCCGTCGAGCCGGCCACATCCTTGCCGCCCACCACGCTCGTGAGCGGGGATGTGCCGAGGAAGGCCTCGACTTCGGGAAGCAGGCTCGGGGCGGTGATCGTCGCCATGGGCAAAATCTCCAGGGATGGGGCTCGAAGGGCTGCCATTTTCCGCATCCGCCGAGCATCCGTGCAAGTGCGCGAAGACGGCTTTTTATTATGCCCCACCGAGGGCGCCGGCGATCCAGCGGCCGGCTGCCATGCCGCTCGACGCCGCCCCTTCGACCTTCGGCCCCGCGAAGGCATCGCCGCAGCAGACGATCGGAGGCGAGGTGGTGGCCGCTACGAACGGCACCTCGAGCACGGTGATGGGCAGGGCGAACTTCCAGCGCTGCAGCGACTGCTCCACCACGGTGGCCGCACCGATCCACGGCGCCGCCGCCGTGCGCAGGGCCTGCATCACGTCGTCCGGCGGGTCGTCGAATCGCGCTCGGCTGAACTCCCCCGAGGCGTGCACCGTGAGCGCCGGAACAGGCGAGATGCCCTTCTGCTGGTTGTCGGCGAGCCACGCGATCGGCCCCGCCGCACACTGCACCCCACCGGGCGCAGGCACGCGGCTCGGCTGGTCGAGCACGAGCATGAGCGCGAAGCACGGATCGTAGGCCACGGAGGCGAGCAGCCGATGGGCATCCCCGTCGATCCGCCCGGAAGCCGGCCCCATGAGCCCGCCGGCCGCGAACAGATCGAGCGTCTGCGGCACCGGTGGCGTCACCACGCAGCCACGAGCGACGATCTCGTCGCCGCCATCGAGGGGAAGCCGCACGCCCTCGGCGGTGGCGGCGATCGCGGTCACCCGGGCGTTCGTCCGGATCACCGCCTGCGCGCGGCCGAGCCGCTCGGCGAGCCATTTCGGCAGGTCGGTCATGCCCGTCGCGCCGCGGTGGCGAAGATGCCCATCGTCGGCAGGCGCTGCCGGCTGATCGACCGCTGCGGCCCGGGCGAAGCCAGTGCACCACGGAATGACGGCCCCGTGTTCTCGCGCGGCGGTCACGACCGCGCCAAACGGCTCGCCGCGCACCGTGAAAAACTGCGCTCCGTGGTCGATGACGGCGGCGCCGAGGCGGCGAGTCGCCATTCGGCCGCCCACGCCTCGCGCCTTGTCCACGACGACGACGCTCAGGCCCGCATCACGCAACACGTCGGCAGCGCACAGTCCTGCCATGCCGGCGCCGATGACCGCGACGTCGCACGCAGCGGGGTGGCCTGCTGTCATCACCGCGGCCCCGGTCGCCGGCCTCGCCAGGCGGCAAGCAAGATGCCCGCGAAAGGCAGCCACCAGACCAGGTCATTCGTGACGATGTTCCAGCCAAACGCCACCGGGAATCGCCCAGAGAGCAGCGCTCCGGCGAAACCGATCGGCCCGAAAATCTTGCCGAGAAATCCCACGAGCGTAATCGGCCAGTGGCCGAGCGGATCGGAAGCCGCCGCCAGATAGCCGATGCCGTACACACCCACGATCATCCCGATGCATTGCCAGAGCTCGGGATAGTTCGGCGGCTCCATGCCCACGACCCGGAAGCACCACACCGGCGCGAGCACGGCGAGCGCCCCCCAGACGATGTTGTAGATGCCTGCCGCCACGAGCACCTTGCTCATCCAGGGCTTGGCCGCGGCGGTGTCGGAGGGTGCGTTCATGCCGGAGGAAAGAGTAGCCCGACGAGGTCGGTCGTACAGGGCATCCGGCTCGATGCCAGCACCTCGCCCGCGGCGCATCCGGCCATCATGCCGGCCGTTTCCGCCATCGCCCGCACCCGCGGAAACACGTGGGCCTTCTCCGGCGGAAACTGCGATGCGTAGCAGGCGATCGCCTCGAGCTTCGTCTCCAACTGCCCGGCGATATCCACCACCAGGGGCCAGTGGCCGTGCGGCACGCTGGGCACGCCGGCAAGCAGAAAGTAGGTGAGGAACTGTGGCACCGTGTGCACCGGGAGGCCGGCGAAGGTGTCGTCCCACTTGGAGAGCCGCGAATAAAACACCGCCGCCTCGGTGAGCGCCACGGCCTGGGCGTGGTCGGGCGAGGCGAGCGGGGTCTTGTCGCCCAGGCCGAGCACGATCCGCGGCCGCCAGCGGCGGAAGATGGTCGCCAGCGCCACGCGGGCCTCGAACGAATCGAACAGCCGGCGATTCGGCAACGCGAGCGTCTCACGGTGCACCACGCCGAGCACCTTCGCGGCAGCCGCCGCCTCGGCGAGCCGCTGCTCGGGCCCGCTCGACCGGGGCGTCGGCTCGCCGTCCGTGAGATCGACGATCCCCACGCGCCGCCCCTGCGCGGCGAGCAGAGCGAGCGTGCCCCCGCAGCCGATCTCGACGTCGTCCGGGTGGGCCCCGACGGCGATCACGTCGAGAGCTTCGGGAAGCTGCATCACTGGCGGGCCGGCTTCGTGGCCGCGATCAGGAAACTCGGGTTGAGCGCCTCGAAGCGGATGCGGTCGAGCTGCTCGACGCCGCGGGCGATGTTCACCATCCAATACGCCGCGTCGGACGACTGCGCCCGCAGCATCGCGTGCACCGCGGCGAGATTCTCGATCGAATTGCAGGCCGTCACGAGCCGGCCGCCGGGCTGCAGCCGCTTCCAGGCCTCCGCGACGAGCATGGCCACGTCGCGGCCGCTGCCACCGACGTAGATCGCGTGGGGGTCGGGCAGATCCTGCCACGCCTCCGGAGCCTTGCCGAGCACCGCCCGCAGGTTCTTCACGCCAAATCGCTCGGCATTCGCCGTAATCAGCCGGTGATCGTCAGGATCCATCTCGATCGCATACACCCGCCCGGTGCCTGCGATCCGGGCCGCCTCCAGGCTCACCGACCCGCTGCCGGCGCCCACGTCCCACACCACGCTCTCCGGCCGGAGCGAAAGCTCCGCAAGCGCGAGCGACCGCACCTCGGCCGGCGTGAGCAGGCCGCGCTTCGGCCGCGACTGCAGAAAGCATTCGTCCGCATTGCCGAACAGCCGCTGCCCCACCTGCCCGGGCGTGTCGGCCGTGCGGGCGCGGCGCACGAGAATCATCACGTTCAAGGGCCCGAACGAATCCCGGGCGATGTCGCCGAGGCTTCCCTGCGTGACCCGCTCGTCGGGCGAGCCGAGATTCTCGCAGACATACGCCTGAAAGTAGTCGATCCCCTCGTCGAGCAGGGTTCGAGCGACGGCCGCAGGCGGCCACTGCTCGCTCGTGAAGAGGCCCACTGTCTCGCTCGTGCGGATCTTGTCCACGACCCGCTCGATCGACTGGCCGGCGAGGTTGGCAAGAAACGCGTCTTCCCACGATTCCTTCACGCGGGCAGACGCCAGCTGCATGCTGCTGACGTGGGGCACCACCTCGAAGCGGTCTTTCCCGAGCTTCGCGCACACGTAACGGGCGGTGCCGTAGAACAACGGATCGCCCGATGCGAGCACGACGAGCTGCCGCGGGCCGGACGCCTCGATCTTCTCGCACAGCTCCTCGAGATTGGCCGTCGTCTCGAGCCGCAGCGCGAGCGACTTGGGCAGGAGCGTGGCGCACGACTCGGGCCCGAGCAGCACGTCGGCCGCCTCGAGCACCCGCCGCGCCTGGGCGGTCATTCCCTCGACGCCGTCGTCACCGATGCCGACGATATGGACCTTCGCCGCCCCCATCAGGCCTGGAACGAACTGCCGCAGCCACAGCTCTTCTTGGCGTTGGGATTGTTGAACGTGAAGCCGCGCTTGTCGATCCCCTCGTGGAAGTCGAGCGTGGTGCCGTCCAAAAACAGGTCGCTCTTCTTGTCCACGACCACGGGCACGCCATGCTGTTCCGACTTGGTGTCTACCTTCGGGTCGAACGCCGTGTCGAAGCCGAGCGAATACTGGAACCCGCTGCAGCCACCGCCGGCGACGCCTACGCGGAGCACCGTGGCCGGGTCGAGCTTTTGATCGACGATGATCTTCTTGACTTCGCTGGCGGCTTTTTCCGTGAGCATGACCGACATGGATCGAGGCTCCTTGCTGGTGGATGGCGAGGGTGCGGCTGCGAGACCGTATTTTTACAGTCTCACGTTCAGCAAATTATAGCCGCCACGCGTGCGCGCGGAAAGGCGTCTGAAACCGGCGACGAGGAAGCCGTACACGGGCCGCCGAAAACCCTGCCGAGCCGGCCGATCGAAGTTTCGCAAGCGCATGCACAGCACGCCCGATCCCTACCGTGCCGCCCGATTGCTTCTGGATGCCTATCCATCTCTCCTGGGACCGGCCGCCGCTCGGCCGGCGGACGCCTGGCGGCCATTGACTGCCTGTGAACTGCGTGTGCATTCGCAAAACGGCGAGGATGGCGTGCTCGCGGAGATGCTCTCGCGGATCGGGCCGGGCTCGCGGGTATTCATTGACCCATACCGATCTTACGGGCACGAACGCCTTCTTCGTGCGCGATGGTTACGCGGCGTTGTTCCCCGAAATCAAGGCACTGCGCATCCGCGGACCAAACCTGTCGTTGCGCAGCGAGGGACACCGACCAAGTGAACGGCAGGCCGTGTTCGCCGAGGTTCCAGAGCAGCGTGCGAACGAAGAGCCGATGGCTGATTGTGATGCCGGGGTGCAGCGTGTCGTGGCCACGGGCCTCGGCCCCCTGCTGTTTCCCGCCACAGACCGCGTCATTGCCGCGTGCATTCGCGACACGGGCGTGTGGCAACCAGACGAACTGGACTGGTTGAAAACGCACGTCCCGCGCTGAGGCACGTGCCTCAGCATCGGAGCCAACGTGGATACTTCACCTGCTGGATGTCTCGCCTCGTCGGTCCCCGCGGCCGAGTCTTCGCCGCGGAGCCGAATCCAAGGCTCGTGCCGCTCCTCCGCGCTAACAACGACGACCATGACGCCAATGGCTGCGGTCATTGGCTGGATTCGGTCGATGTCCCGATGCGTGCGGCCGACGGAATCGTCGGTGATCGCGCGGCCGACGTCGTGTTCATCGACGCACAAGGCTGGGATCATCATGTGCTGCGTGGTCTGCGGAGCACCATCGATCGATGCCGGCCGGTCATCCTGTTCGAGTTCGTCCCGGCCTGGATTCGAGGTCTGGGGGAGGATCCCGCGATGGTGCTGGCGGAATGTGCGTCGTGGGGTTATCGCTTGGGCTCGACGGACGTCGCCGTAGAGCATCCAGCGGCCCCCGCGGACTCTGGAGCGCGAAATCGGCGACGGTGTGCCGGCCGGCGGCCGGGCGAACCACGAGTTTTGATGTTGCGGGATCGCAAAAGATGGGCGGCACGGCCTGCTTGAAATCCGCCTCGCCATTCACACCATCGTCGCCAGGGACGAACAGGCTGATCGTGACCGTGAGCGTCGTCGTCGGCACGTGGGCGACATAGCGGCCGGCATCATCCGTGATCGCATGGGCCGTGCGGGCGTCGCCTGCGGCCGGAAAGAAGAGCACGGTGGCTCGGCGAAGCGGTGTACCGTCCAGCGTAACCACACCCCCCACAGTCGTAGAGGGCCCACTACAGCCGCTCGCGACAACGACCAACCACAAACACACGACGACTCGCAATGAAATCCACCTGGACATCGGCGTTCACACGAGCGTTCAAAAAGAATCGATCCGATCACCGCCCCGCATGGTGCTCAGCGCCCGCCATGTGCCGATGGCTATCGTATCGTCGATGAAGTGGACCGACCCATCGCACATCGCGACGTTGACGCCGCCGCGGTGCCGACTGCGGGCACTCACGGTGAGGTCGAGGTTTCCACCGCGAACCTCGCAGGGCATGTCCGTTTGGTCGTAGTTGAAATCGCAGCCGCCGGTGCCCTGAACGAGGTCCACGCCCGAATTCGGCGTGAAGCGGGTCATGAAAGCCGATGTATAGAACCCCGGCGAGACCACGCCACGCGTGTCGGCGTCGGCCCACGAATACCCATTGCCGGGCAGGCGGCCCTGATCGTGGGGAAACACCTTGATCTCCGCCATGAGCAGCGTTTTCGACGTCCCGTCGACGACGCTGCGAAGCTTCGTCCGGAAGGGCACGAAGTTTCCAGACACGGAGCCCTTGCCAAAGCCGAACGGCGCGACGGGATTGGGCTGCATGCTGCAGACCGCGGCCCCCGCGACCACCGCCACCGGCTGGACGGCCCGCAGGGTCCCCGAATTGACGACATAGTTCTGCCGCGCGATGCAGTTGGCCCCCGTCGCGCCGCGCGGGCAGTAGCGGGCATTGGGCTTGTCGCTCGGGCAATAGTTGACGGCCATGGGCACGCTCAGGGGGGCCGCCGTGCTCGTGCCGGCGTACAGGCCGCGCATGAACTGATCATGCACCGCCTGCTGCTCCAGATAGGGCCATGTCGCGACCACGAACGAGCGCGATGCAGTCCCGCCCGTGGCGACACAGGCCCCCGACACGAGCGCATTGTCTTCGTCACCGGGCTGCGTCGGTGGCGAGGCGCGCGTCGCCAGATACGGAAACGCCGACATCGCCTCGTGGTGCTGCAGGAGGGCCGTTGCCCACTGCCGCAGATTGCTGGAGCAGGCCGACCTCCGGGCCGCCTCGCGGGCAGCCTGCACGGCCGGCAGAAGCAAGCCGACGAGCGAGCCGATGATGGCGATCGTCACGAGGAGCTCGATCAGCGTGAGACCACTGCGTGAGCCGCGTCGCCGTGTCATGCCCGGGTCTCTGGTGCACTCCGCCGTCGCCGCCCCACGAAACACCAAGCCGCAACGACCAGGCCACCGCCAGCCAGCACGATCGCCGTCGGCTCCGGCACGACGACGACATACCCCAGCACCAGATTATTCCCCTGCTGACTCAGTGCCCACGATCCGGTGGCCGTGGGCGCACTTGCGAAGTTTGCCCTGGACAGCGTCCAGGTGGCCGGGTCGAACCCGCTGATACCGCCCGTGGTGGTCAGGATCGTCCAGCTACGATTCGTCTCGGAGAAGTTGGGCACGTCACCGGCCAGGTTCCCGGCCGTGAGCGACGTGATGTCGAGCAGATAGCTCCCGGTCCCGCCGGTGAGGGTGAGCCCGCCGCTGATCGAGATCTGATCGAAGGCGCTGCCCACCGTCGTGCCGGTGAAGTCGTTCGTCTCCCAGACGTAGGTGAACGAACTCCAGTTTTGCGACGTGCCGAACGGCAGGATGCCGGGGCTGTTGCCAGGCGAGAGCGTGTCGCCCAGGTTGTTGAGCGTGAGCGCGGCGTTGATCGTGCCGGTGCCGCCGAGCGTGGCCCGGCTGCCGCCGCCGTTGCCGAGCAGGCTGGGGGCGACAGTGAGGGCCGTCGAGGAGTTCGTATCGAACGCGGCCCCGGCAGAGACGGTGATCCCGCTCGTGGCGTTCAACGATCCTGTCGGCCCGACCACGAGCCTGCCGCCCGCGACCGATGTGGCGCCAGAAAACGACGCCGAGGCACCGTTGAAGGTCAACGCCCCGAGGCCGGTTTTCACGAGGCCCGACGCGGCCGACCCCGAAAGGCCCCCGGAAAACGTCGTGTTCGCATTGCCGCTGCCGACGGTGATCGTGTTCACGCCGAGGCCAAGATTGCCCGAGCCTTTCAAGCCCGCCAGTGCGTACGTGTTGGTGCCCGCGACCGTGAAAGAGACCGCGCCCGAGCCGATGTCGAGCGTGCTGTTTTGGATCGCGTTCACGTTCGCCAACGCAAGCGTGCCGCCATCGACCCGCGTATCACCGGAGAATGTGTTGGCATTGCTCAGCGTCAGGGTGCCGCTGGCCGTCTTGATCAGGCCGCCCTGCTGCAAGCCGTTGTTCGACACCACGCCCGAGAGTGTGATGTTTTGGGCAGTGCCCGTGGAACTGGCCGCTTGAAACGTGATGCTGCCATTCGTCGTGCCCAGCTTCATGTCGGCCGACGAGGCCCAGGTGCCATTCGCCCCGATCGTGCCACCGGCAAGGGCGATCGAGTACGTCGCGGAGCCGGTTCCGAGGAATTGAATCCCCGCCCCGCCACTGCCGGTGATAAACAGCGTGCCTCCCGTCACATCCATGCGTGCATGGCCGATCGACGAACCATTGCCGAGCGTCACCCGCCGCACTGAGGCGGTGCCCCCGGCCAGTTCGAAGGCTCCTTCGCCCGCGATAGCCGTCGTGCTTCCGAGAATCTCGAGCCGCCCATCCACACCACCACCGGTGATCGAGAGCGTCCCCCCGTTCATCCGAAACAGCCCTTGATTTGCCGTGCTCGTCGTCAGCTGGAAGCCGGCGTAGAGATTACGCGATGCAGCGATCGTTCCTTGCTCGAGTTGCAAGAGCCCACGGCCATTCGCTCGTCCAGCCGTGATGTCGGTGTTCCCACCCGGAGCGCTGAGCACCGCATTCGCGCCGTCCACCCGGAGAATGCCTGTCGCAGCATTGCCGATGCTCGTGTTGCCTGAAAGGGTTCCTGAGTTGGCGAGGACAAGGCCAGAACTCCCAGGCGAAGCCCAATCGCCGATGCCCGCGGCGGGGGAACCAATGAACGATCCCGACGTCAGCCGAACCGTGCCCAGTCCGGAAAAGCTGATGTTCCCGCCTGCCGTTGATGCGCCGCCTCCTCCGCCGAGCGAAAGCGTTCGTCCAGACTTGACGTTGACAGTGCCGATGCCGGTCACTGCTGCATTGATCGTCACGTCATGATTCAGGTTGGCGTTGTCCATGCGGATGCTGTTCGTCACGGCTCCGAGGGTGAGCGTATTGCCAGCAGCGATCGTGACTGGCCCGCTGATATTCTGAAACTCGATCATCCGGAGCGAGACGTCGCCGCCCAGCGAGAGATTCGCGGCATTCGACGCACTCAGCACGCTCGTGAAGACGCCGGTGCCCGTGGAGGTCGGCGATGTCCCGCCCCAATCGAGCGCGGTGTTCATCGTCGTGGTGTTGGCCTTGGTGAGCGTTTGGGCAGATGCAGAACCGTGGAACCCGAAGACGGCGATGATTCCCATGCCGCAAGCGATGATGCGGAGGGCATGCACCGTCGGGCGCTGCCTGAGGGGCAGACCCACACGACTGTCGTCGCACTGAACGCTTTCAGTGAATAAACGATACGGAAGACGCATATGCCCACCCCTGGGATGATCCGCCGACCCGACGGCGTCTTGTGGAACGCTCACGGAACCCTTCGCGAAACGTAGTGCAGGCCCACCTCCGCCACAATGCTTGCGATGAAAATTGATCCCAAAAACCTTAGCAGGGCCGCGACGCGACCCCGCCACCACGGGCGGTCGAATCACTTGCTAAGACTTCCGACGGCATTCCATACACTCGCCAGTTGCCGCCGCGGCCTTCGACGACGACAACACTTCTATGGGGCGTTCATCGCCTCTGCAGCCCGGGAGCCGGAGGCCAACCATGGACGCATCGCGACTCACGCCCGCTCAGCGGCGCGAACTCGTGCAGCAGCTGTTCGTCGAGCGCGTGCCGGAGATTCGCCGCTTCGTCACGGCCACGGTCCCCGACATCGCCCGCGTGGACGCGGTGATTCAACATGCCTTCAAGGCGCTGACGGCAGACGCCGCGTTTTACGACCCTGCACAGAGTTTCACGGCGTGGCTCCATCCGAAGCTGCGGCAGGCGGTCGCCTACGTGACCCGCGACGGCGATGCGGGCAGTCAGCCATTTTCCGCGGAAGTTCTCGACAGTCTCGTGGCCAGCCGGCCCGACGGCGTCAATTCGATGGTCGTCGGCAGATTGCTTCAGGAGTGTGTTGGCACGCTCGCTCCGCAGGCCCGCCGGATCGTCGAGCTCCGGTATCGCAACGCCATGAAACCGCGCGAAGTGGCGAGGCTCATGGGGTGGACGAACGGCAGCGTACACGTGGCCTTGAGCCGCGCCCGCGCCGTCTTGCGGGAATGCATCGACCACAAGCTTGCCGCGGTGCGGGGATAGCCGGGAGGAACATGCCATGAACCACATTCGCATCAACGAACTGATCGACGCTTTCTTCAATTGCGCTCTCGAGGGTGAAGATCGTGCGTCACTCGAACGCGCGCTCATGCAATCGCCCCAGGCGCGAGACCTCTTCTGGCGGAAGGCCGAGATTCACGAAGGGCTCCGGGAGTGGGGCATCAAACATTGGGATCAAATCGGTGAGCCAATCCCGGCAGGATCGCGATCACCCCGTGCCGTACGTCTGTTCCGCACAGCGGGCCGCCTGCTCCGGACTTCGACGATCCCGCTCACCCTGCTCGTCGGTTCGGTCGTGGGCATGGGCCTGGCTTGGGCCGTGGCACCGCAGGTCGGATCGACGGTAAGCCGTGCGCTCAGGTTGGCAAACCCGGGCTTCGAAGATCGTTCCGCCGGCGCAATCGCTCCGCCGGAAGGCGTGGAGCGGCTGGAAAAACTGCCGACCGCGCCCGGCGCATGGGCCGGCGACCGGGTGCGTGTGTGCGAGGCGGAGCACGGAATCACGCCCGTCGAGGGGAGCCGCATGCTCGCCCTCGAAAGGGCGCTTCCCGGGCCGGGCGATCCGGCCGAAACGCGTGCCGACTCGTGCGACCTGTTTCAGATCATCGACTTGGCCGCGCACCGGCGCGAGATCGCGCAGGGCGGCTGCACGCTCACGGCGTCTGCGCAGCTGCTCGATGCCGACGCGCAGCGCATGGTGCCGACCGATTTCGTCGTCCGGGCCTATGTGTTTGCCGGCGACCCTGACAGGGTCTTGGCGGGATGGCCGGACGCGCGGATCGAAGCCCTGGCCACCGGTTCCGAGCGGGTTACGTCGTGGGGCGGACACACGGCCTGGCGCACGCTCACGGCCCAGGCCAGCATCCCCAGAGATGCCACGTTCGTGGTGCTTCAGATCGACGCCACCAACATGGATCGCACGCCTGGCCGGCCGGCGGCCGTGTTCGACCGACACTATTGCGACGACGTGCGGCTCACGCTGACCGTGCCCCTCGACCGCTCGATCGGCCACTGACGAGCTGAATTGCCTTGCATCCCCGCCAGACTCCCGGAGCCCTGCCATGACGACCCGCGACGCCATCGACCGCCGCACCATACTCAGGGCTGCCGGCGCGTCTCTCACGCTGCCGTTCTTGCCTTCGCTCGCGCGGAAGGCCTTTGCAGCCGAGGCAGCACCGAGCGTGCCGAAGCGGATGATCGCGATCTCGTTTGGCTATGGCATCACGAACGAGACGTGGTTTCCCGATCCGAAGAAAACGGGCGCCGACTACGAGCTTTCCGTCGGGCTTCAGCCCCTCGAGCGGCACAAGTCGCGAATCACGATCATCCAGGGGCTCTCGAACAAATTCTCGAACGAGGGCCACTGGGGGAGCACGTTCTATTTGACGGGCGCCAACCGCTACGCCGTGCCGGGGCAGAACTTTTCCAACTCCGTTTCAGCCGACCAGGTGGTGGCGGAAGAGTTTGGCAAGCAGACTCGCTTCACCTCGCTCCAGCTCAATAGCAAAGACAACTACGAGAGCGGTCACGGGCCCGGGCTCTCGCTGGCGTGGAACCGCCAGGGCAAGCCGATCGCCGGGATCGACACGCCGCTGGCCGTGTTTCACAAGCTCTTTGGCGACGACGAGGCGCCGCTGGAGGAGCGGCAAGGGGTGCTGGCGGAGCAGCGGAGCGTGCTCGACGCCGTGCTCGTGGAGGCCAAGGCGCTCGACGGGAAGCTCTCGGCCGACGACCGGCGGAAGCTCGACGAGTATTTCGAGTCGATCCGGGAGATCGAGACGCGGCTCGCCAAGGACGAGGCCTGGATGGCCCGGCCAAAGCCGAAGGCCGAGGTCAAGCAGCCAGCGGCGGAGCCGAACGGCATCGAAGAGACACGGCTGATGCACGATCTGATGATCGCCGCGCTTCGTACCGACTCGACGCGGGTCATCACGTACCGCCAGCCCCACTGGAATCTCATGAAGGCTCTCGACATCGACTACCACCCGCACGACGTGAGCCACTACATGCCGGGCAGCCGAATGGAGGCCTCGCAGAAGCGGGATCTCCAGATGAGCAAGCTCCTCGCGGAGTTCATCGACAAGCTCGCGGCTGTCAAAGAGCTCGACGGCTCGTCGCTGCTCGATAACGTATCGCTCTCTTTCGGCAGCAACGTCCGCTCGGTGCATTCCCTGGACAACTGCCCGACGATCCTGGCCGGCGGTGGGGCGGGCGTGAAGCACGGCCGACACGTCGTGCTCCCCGCCAAGCAGACGCCGCTCTGCAATCTCTGGCTGACGCTCATGCAGGGGCTGGGCATCGAGGTCGATGCCCACGGTGATTCCACCGGCACCCTTGGAGAACTGACCGGCTGAAGGTTCAGCGTGCAATCACGACGACCTGGCCACGAGCCATTCGGCGAGTCGATGCCGAATTCGCAGCAGCCGAGCATCGGAGATGCGACCAAGAGCCCCGAGCACCAGCGAATCATGACATACGGCAAGTCGCGTCACGCACACCACGCTGCTGATCTTCAAGCCGGACTCGGCAAAATCGTCAGCTCCTTCCGCAATGACCTCGTCAAAGCCGTCGAGCGTCTGGGTAATCCGCGACGACAGCATGCAGATCAGCCAATCGTCGTAGCCTCCGGGAAGACGACGGATGACGACTGCCGGGCGAACCTTTCCCGCCGAGGCCATCTCCGCATTCGGAAACGGCACCAGCACGACCATCCCCTCCCGAATCATGAATGCGGAGTCCTGATGTCGGCTTTCGAATACAGGTCCGGGTCGTCTTCAAGGCCGCGCATGGCTTGTGCGAGCGAAAAAGCGGTCCACGCCTCATCCTCCACGTGGCATCTTCGGGCTTTGAGAAACTCGACGAAGTCAAGCACTTCGCGCTGGATAGCCTCCGGCAGCGTCTGCACCTCGTGGGAGATCTTCTCGGACAATGTCATCGAAGTACTTCCAGCGGATCGGGGGTCTGACTGTGCATCGTAATCGTACTCTGTCGGTCCTGATCGGGGGGGCGGCAACGATTGCCCTGCTTTCGTCGGGCCCTGTTGCTGCTGCGGTCCCCGCGGCTCGCATGGAGGCCGGGCATGCAGCGTTCCTGAAGACGAATTGCGGGAAGTGCCACACCGGGGCGGACACCGACAGCGGCGTGCGGCTCGACGATCTGCCGCTGGAGATCACGACCACCGAAGCCGCGGACCGCTGGCAGAAGGTGATGAACGTGCTCAACGCCGGCGAGATGCCGCCGGAGGACACGCCGCAGCCGGAGCGGGAGGCGAAAACGGAGTTTCTGGCGGACCTCGCGCAGGAACTGGTGGTGGCCCGTAAGGTGATCGGGGAGCAGGGCACGAAGCAGATCATCCGGCGGCTCAACAAGCGCGAATACAGGAACACGATCCGCGATGTTCTCGGCGTGGAGATCGACGTGACGGAACTGCCGCAGGACGGCGGGGCCGGGTCGATGGACACGGTGGGGGCGGGCCTCGCGATGTCGAGCGACCAGTTCGAGACGTATCTGGCGCTGGGCCGCAAGGCGATCGACGAAGCGATCGCGCTCCAGAAGCGATCCCATACGAAGCCGCAGACCTACCACCGCGACAGCGAAGGCTTCGTCAACGAGCGGCAGCAGAAGATCATCAAGCAGCAGGAGGAGGCCAACGCCAAGTATGTCGCCTGGACGCAGGCCATCGACGAGCTGGCGAAACTCCCCGAGCACGCCGACGTGGTGGCCGACATCACGAAGCGGATGGGCGGCCGGGGGGATTTCAAGTCGCAGTACTACCGGGAATGGGATCGCCTGGTGGGGAAGCCCGACGTCAGGGAGTACGGCTACAACGACGCGGGATCACTCGACTTCTTCGGCCGCGACGCCGCGCTCAAATCGCTCCCGACGCTGCGAGACTATTACACGCGGCCGGCGACCGAGACGGGCGTCTATCTTGGCTGCCACATGGTGCACAGCACCGAGTCACACAAGATTCCCGACGCCTGGCCGCCAGGCGAGTATGTCTACCGGTATCGAATTGCCGCCACAGACGACGCCGAGTGGCATCAGCGGTTCGTGCAGTTCGGCATCAAGGGGAAGGGTCTCGACAACTTTGATCTCATCAGCACGCACGAAGTGACGGGGACGCTCGATAACCCGCAGATCCTTGACGTCAAGGTGAGGGTCGGCAGCGGACCAGAACGGACGTTCTCGATTCGCGAGAAGCGGCGGATCAAGCGGGGTACCGACAACGACCGTTTCATGAAGTCGTTCTACGCGATTGGCCGCGGGCCGACGCCCGTGATCTGGGTCGATTGGGTGGAGATCGAGGGGCCGCTGCCGCAGGAGCGGGCAACACCCGAGCCGGTGTCGCTCGTCGCGTCAACAGAGGACGCAAGCGGGGCCCGCGAAGTGATCGAGCGGCTGGCCGCGCGGGCATTTCGCGGCGAATCTCCCCAGGTTGAATACGTCGATCGTCTCGTCAAGCTCTTCGAGGCTCGCCGCGCAGCAGGCGATGCCTTCGAGGCGGCCTTGAGGCATCCCCTGGCGGTCGTGCTGGCATCGCCACCGTTTCTCTATCTGGCGGAGCCCGGCGTGGCGGGGCAGCCGCGGCCGCTGTCGGGCGTGGAGCTGGCGAATCGACTCTCCTACTTCCTCTGGAGTGGGCCGCCCGACGAGGAGCTGCTGGGCGATGCGGCCCGCGGTGAATTGGCGAAGTCTGACATCCTGGCTGCGCAGGTCGATCGGATGACCGCGAGCGACCGCTTCGACGCGTTTCTCGACGGCTTCCTCCATCAGTGGCTCGACATGGAGCGGCTCGACTTCTTCGAGTTCGACGCCCAAAAACACCGCGACTTCGACGACAGCATGAAGAAGGCTGCCAGACAGGAGGTGTATCGCACGTTCGCCCACGCGCTGCGGAGTGGCGGCAGCCTGCGGGAGCTGTTGCAGAGCGACTATGTTGTCGCCGACGGCCTGTTGGCGAAGCACTATGGGCTGGAGGGAGTCAGCGGCGACGAGTTTCGCAGGGTGTCGCTGCCGGCGGGCTCGCCGCGGGGCGGCCTGCTCGGCATGGCAGCGATCCACGCGATGGGCAGCGATGGCATAGCCTCCCATCCGATTCACCGCGGCGTGTGGGTGGCCAAGCACCTGCTCAACGACCCGCCGCCGCCAGCGCCGCCGAATGTGCCGCAGCTCTCGCGGCTGGAAGGCACACTGCTCACGACGCGGGGGCGGTTCGTGGCCCATCAGGAAGAGCCGCAGTGTGCGAGCTGTCATCGGCGATTTGATCCGCTCGGCTTCGGACTCGAAAACTTCGATGCGGCCGGCCTCTGGCGGACGACCGATGCCTACGAGAAGAAGGGCGCGGGGAAGAAAGAATGGGATATCGACCCGGCCGGCACACTCCACGGAGGCCCGGCGTTCAAGGACTACTTCGAGCTGCGAGAGATCGTCGCTGATCGAGTCGACGCTTTCGCCACGGGCTTCACCGAGGCCCTTCTCGAATATGCCCTCGGCCGGCCGTGTGGCTTCGCGGATGACGAACTCGTGCAACGGATTGTGTCGCAGGCCCGTGGCAAGGATTGGCAGCTGCGTGAGTTTTTGCAGGCCCTCGTCGCCAGCCAGGAGTTTCAATCGAAATGATTCGGTTTCCTCTGCTCGTGTTCGTCACGCTCGCTCTGGCCACAACCGCCGCCATGCCGGCCGCCCGCGGGCAGAGCCAGGCCATCGGCACCGTGGTGTTGCAGGAAGACTTCAGCCATGGGCCGGAGCGGGCCAATCCCCAAGCGTTCGGCGGCGGGAAAACCTGGGACATCCCCGACACCTGGGAGTGGCGGGATGGCGTGGTGGCAAGTCTCTACGACCACGCGAAGCACCCGGGCAAAGCCCACGGCAAGTCGATCGATCCGAAGTTCAAGGCCCGTGACATCCGCGTCCGCTACCGCGTGAAGTTCGAAGCCGAGGGTGCCAGGCTCGACATGATCATCAACGCTCCGCTCAAGCCCGGCAAACCGGGGAGTGTGCTCTGGCACATCGGAGACGTGGTGACCCGGGTCACGAAGCCCAATGCCCGCGACGACGTCTCGATCGGCGAGCGGGATTTCACGCGCGACACGAATCACCCGGCACTCGCCGGCAAGAAGCTCGACCCGGCGGTGCTCGAAAAGCCCGAAGGCACGTTCGGCAGCGCGTATGGCATCCCCGGTGCGGCCGCGCACGCCAGGATTGGCCTCGTCACAGACCGCTGGTACGAGTTTGTCGTCGAGGCTGTCGGCACCCGGTGGACACTCTGGATCGACGGCAAGGAAACGCTCGCCCTCGACCTCAAACGTGCCGATGTGGCGAAAGAATCGCTCAACTTCATCGCCTCTGGCCCGTTGCTCCTCGACGACATCGTCATCGAGGCGCTT
This sequence comes from Planctomycetaceae bacterium, assembly GCA_027486095.1. GTDB lineage: Bacteria > Planctomycetota > Planctomycetia > Pirellulales > UBA1268 > RGVT01. The sequence goes on from JAIXPT010000199.1 coordinate 27,620, forward strand.
CCGAAGCCATAGACAGCGTCATCGGGTCGATTCAGGAACGAAGGTTTCGCCGTACGGCCCCGCGGAGCTGCCATGAAACTCTCGAGGATTGGCACCGCACGACCTCGACGGTCAAGGAGCGTGGCGGGGATCACGAGGCTCGGACCGCACATCGTATTCGTGCACGCCCGCAACGTGCGCGGTCATGCCGAACACTTCGTCGAGACGTGGCATGACAATGGAGCCATCGACATGCCAGCGATCTTCTGTGCGCTCGAGAACATCGGCTATGCAGGAAGCGTTCGTCCCGACCACGCGCCATCGATGGCTGGAGAGACGAACGATACTCCAGGCTACGAGATGCTCGGTCGCCTGTTTGCGGCAGGGTATCTTCGCGGCCTCATGCAGGCCGCCTGATCGGCGACCAGCCCGTTCATGCATTCATGACCCGTAACCGGGCCACCCCCGCCGCGATGCGTCGGGCTGCCTGGTCGATCTCCGCCTCCGTCGTGAACCGCGAGAGGCCGAAGCGGAGGCTCGCGCGGGCTTCGTCTTCGGTGAGGCCGAGCGCGAGCAGCACGTGGCTCGGCCGCGGATTCTCCGACGAGCACGCGCTGCCGGAACTGAGCGCGAGGCCGTCGGCGGAGAGCGTTGCGAGGAGCGACTGGCCGTCGATGCCGGGAATCCGCACGTTGAGATTGTTGGGGAGCCGTACGGCGGGGTCGGCGAGTGGTGGGCCGTTGAAGGCGATGCCGGGAATGTTGCGTTGCAGGAGCGCCCAGAGGCTGTCCCGCAGGCCACGCAGACGCCCAGGCTCCGTAGCGAGCTCCTCCACCGCGAGCCGAGCGGCCTCCGCCATGCCCACGATTCCGGGCACGTCGAGCGTGCCGCTCCGCATGCCGCGTTCCTGGCCGCCGCCGTAGACGAGCGGGTCGATGCGCACCACGCGTTCACGACGACGCACGTAGAGGAAGCCCGCGCCCTTCGGCCCATGAAACTTGTGCGCCGAGAAACTGGCGAGGTCCGCACCGAGCGCGTCGACGGCCACTGGCATCCGACCGAGGGCCTGTGCGCAGTCCACATGCAGCGCGGCGCCGCGTGCATGCACCTGCGCGGCGATCGCCGGGATGTCATGCACGACGCCGACCTCGTTGTTGGCCAGCATCATCGACACGAGGCATGTGTCGGGCCGCAGGGCGGCGGCAACGGCGTCGGGGTCGATGCGGCCGGTGCCGGGCTCCACCGCGAGCCGCGTGACCGCGAAGCCCGTGCGCTCGAGGTGCTCGAGCGGATCGAGCACGGCGTGGTGCTCCGTGACGACGGTGACCACGTGCCGTCGGTCCACGGGCGCGCGGGCTGCGAAGCCGAGAATCGCGAGGTTGTTGCTCTCGGTCGCCCCGCTCGTGAACACGATCTCGCGAGCCGTGGCGCCGATGGCGGCGGCCAGCGTGTCCCGCGCCCGATCGACCGCGGCCCGGGCCTCGCGGCCCATCTCGTGAGTGGCACTGCCGGCGTTGCCGTAGTGCTCCGTGAGCCAGGGCAGCATCGCCTCGAGCACGCGGGAATCGAGGCGGGTCGTCGAGTGGTTGTCGAGGTAGATCGTCACACTGCAATCGTACCGTCGTGGAGGGCGTCGAGGGCGATCTGCGACCAGGTCTCGAATCGCTCGCGTGCCGCAAGCAAGGCTGCCAGCGTGTCGAAGCCGCACTCGACGAGCTCGCTCTCCCGCGACGACACGGCGGGCAGCTCCAGCTCCAGAATGTGGACGACGCCCAGGTGCACGCTGCCGACGGCATTGGAGTCGTCGTTGATGAGCCCCACGCAGCGGGCCTGCCACGCTCCCTCGATCGCAATTTCCTCGGCCAGCTCACGCCGCATGCCGGCGTCGTACGACGTGTCGTCGCCATGGGCGCCGTCGCAGCTGGCGATATGGCCGCCGATGCCGACCGACCGCTTCGCCCGCAGCCGCGCTTCACTCTGGCCACCGCCGCGGGTGTAGGAGAAATACCGCAGGCCGCCATCAACGCCCCGATGCGCGAGCACGCAATAGGGAATCAGCTGCTTGAACGACGGATCGTCCTCGACGGAGGCCCGCGGCCGCCACGACGTGTGCTTCGGGTCGAGCAGCACCGGCAGGTAGGCGGCCACGTCGCCGCAAAAGCCTTGAAACGCGCCGACTCGGTCGAACAACGACCGCGGCACCACGAGCACGTCTTCTTGAGGAATGTTCGCCATGAGGCCTGTCCTACACTATGAGCATGGCGTCGCCGTAGCTCAGGAATCGATACCGCTCGCGAATCGCCTCGGCGTAGGCGGCCTGGATGAGCTCCCGTGAGGCGAACGTGCTCACGAGCACGAGCAGCGTTGTCCGCGGCAGGTGGAAATTCGTCAACAGGCAGTCCACGGCGTGAAAGGAAAACCCGGGCCGGATGAAGAGATCGGTCGGCCCCGACCAGGCCGAGACGGCGCCGGAGCGGGCGGCCGTCTCGAGCGTGCGCATCGCCGTCGTGCCCACCGCCACCACGCGGCCGCCCCGGGCCTTCGTCACGCGGATCGCTGCGGCCGTCGGCTCCGGGCAGGCGCACCATTCGGTGTGCATCGGATGGTCGTCGAGCCGCTCCGCCGTGATCGGCCGGAACGTGTCGATGCCCACGTGGAGAGTGACGTCGGCCCGGCCGATGCCGCGGGCCGCGAGCGCCGCGAGCAGGTCGGGCGTGAAGTGAAGGCCCGCCGTCGGCGCCGCCGCCGAGCCGGCCGCCCGGGCGAAGACGGTCTGGTAGCGTTCGAGATCGCCGTGCTGCTCGTCGCCGCCGCGGATGTAGCCCGGCAGCGGCACCCGGCCGACCCGGGCGAGCACCTCCTCCGCAGGCCCCGCCACCGACGGCCGCACGAACCACGTGCCGCCGAGGCCGCGGCCGACGAGCTCGAGCGTGGCGGCCTCGGCTCCGGTACGATCGACGAGCGCCACCGACTCGCCGATCGCGGGCCGCCCGCGGGTGTGCGCGAGAATCTGCCACAGTCCTGTCGTCTCATCCACCCGCAGAAAGAGCCCTTCCCATGCGCCGCCGGTGGCCGCGCGGCGGCCGATGAGCCGGGCCGGCACGACGCGTGTGTCGTTCACGACGACGAGATCGCCCGGCGCGAGGAGCTCGGGCAGGTCGCGGATCTGTCGGTGCTCGAGCGTGCCGGTGGCCCGATGCACCACGAGCAGCCGTGCCGCCGCTCGGTCGGCGAGCGCCTGCTGGGCGATCAGCTCGGGGGGCAGGTCGTAGTCGTAGAGATCGGCGTCGGCCATGCCGCCAATGTAGCCGGCGCGCGTGGTAGAGTGAGGGCATGCAGCCGCAATCGAGCGTTCATGCCCCCGTGTTGCCGGCCGAGGTGATGTCGTTCCTCGCCGTGCGTCCCGGCATGCGCGTGGTGGACGGCACCCTCGGCGGCGGCGGTCATACGCGGCTGCTTGCCGAGGCGGTGGGCCCGGATGGACTCGTGATCGCGATCGACCGCGACCCGGCCGCGATCGACCGCGGCGCCCGCGAACTCGCCGGCCTGCCGGTGCGGTTCGCCCAGGCCAACTATTGCGACCTGCCCGAGGTGCTCGATGCCCTCTCGATCGACGCGGTAGACGCCGTGCTCCTCGACATCGGCCTCTCGAGCGATCAACTCGCCGACCACGACCGCGGCTTCTCGTTCGACGCCGACGGCCCGCTCGACCTGCGGTTCGACCCGACCGAGGGCGAGCCTGCCTGGCGAATCGTGAACCGCATGAAGCCGGAGAGCCTCGCCGACATCATCTACGAGTTCGGCGAGGAGCGACACAGCCGGCGGATCGCGCGGAAGATCGCGGCTGTGCGCGAGAAGCAGCCGATCCACTCGGCCCGCGACTTCGCCCGGCTCGTCGTCTCGGCGATCCCGCGGCAGCACCCGCCGTCGCGCATCCACCCGGCCACGCGAACGTTTCAGGCCCTGCGGATCGCCGTCAACCAGGAACTGAAATCGCTCCGCATCGCCCTCGAACGCATCCCGGAGCGGCTCGTGCCGGGAGGCCGGCTCGCGGTGATCTCGTTCCATTCGCTCGAAGACCGGCTCGTGAAACAGGCCTTTCGCAACGTGCAAGTCTGGGACTGCCTCACGCGGTCCCCCGTCGAGGCCGGCCCCGAAGAGGTCGCCAGCAACCCCCGCAGCCGCTCGGCCAAACTCCGTGTGGCCCGCCAAATTCCCGCGATTGCGGCCTCCTGACCGGTCTGGCGACAAAGCGGTCGATTCACGAGAATCCCGCCCCCTCGGGGCCCGGCGGCAGCCGGCAGCGACGCGCGATGGGTCGTGAAACCACATTTCTACTGGCAGTGCTCGGCATACTCGGCGGCGCGTTCATGGGCGTGTTGTCGATGAAGCTGCTCGTGCCCCGGCCCCCCGCCGGAGCCGGCCCCGACGTCGATCCGCAGGAGGTCGTCGCCGCCTCGCACGACCTCGTGGAACCGCCCGCCCTCGAACCCCGTGTGCCGACCGCGTCCTCCCCGGCCGTGCGCCGCGACCCGTTCGTCACGCGCTCGGCCTTCACCGCTCCCGACGCTGAAATCCCGGACGAAATCGCCCCCCCGCCCGCAGCCCCGGCATTCGCTCAGCCCGCCGCCATCGAGCCGGCTCCCGCCGCGCCGATCGCGGGCAGCTACGTGACGGCCCCAGGCGACACATGGTGGTCGATCGCAGAGCGGGCCTACGGCGATGGTCGGCTCTACCGGGCCCTCTTCTCCTGGAACCGCCGCCTCGACCCACGCGTCTCGACGACCCCGGGCACCCGCCTCGAAATCCCACCACAGCCGAAGCTCACCGCCGCCTGGCCGAAGCTCATACCGTGAGTTGATCGCTCGCCGGCTTCGGCGCGAGGCATCCTCTCGGCTTACGCCTCGGGCTTCCTGTTCATCGGATACGGGAGGCGAGGGGTTACCCCTGCCGTTGAGCCGGCGTATGCAGACAAGCGCAGGCAGGATGCCCAAGCGGAGGCGCTCCCGCCGGCGCAGGCAAATCCGAGTGAGCCGTAGCCCGGAGGGCGAAGGCGAACGTCCGGCGAGACGGTACGGGGTAACCCCGAGCCGGCGGGCATAAGCTGAAAACAGGCCCGGAGGGCCGGGTAACCACCAGCCGACGGACGTCGGCCAAGGCAAGTTCGACAGGATGTCGAGACTTGCCGTGAACACAGACAGGCTTGAGCGCGTCCTACGATGACGTTACTTGGCGCCGAACTTGTAGGCCGTGTTCTTCGGGTCGAAGTCGTCGTCGGTGAAGCCGTTGTTGATCTTCACGTTCATGTAGGTGTACTCCTCCATGAGCACCGGCTGCCCGCCCTGCTCCTGCGGCCAGTCGTAGGCCTCGTAGCGGATCGGGATCGTCAGCTCGTCGTCGATGAAGACGCGGGCGAGGTGGAAGCGGAAGTTGCGGCGCGGCACGGGGTGCGACACCTGGATACAGGTGCAGATGCGGCCATTGACCTTGGCGTTGGGGAAGAAATTCACGTCGCATTCACCGAATTGCCTGTCGTGGTCGGCGACCTCGATGAGCCGCTTCGTCAGGTTTTCGACACCGAGCTCGGTGATCGGATAGCGGTTGCCCGCCATCGCGAGCATGCTCTGCGGCTTGAGCGACACCATGCCCACCATGGCCCGCACGCCGCTGCCGGCGTGGGCGAGCATGTTGCCGTCGTTGCGGCCATCGACATAGATCACCTCCTGGCCCTTCACGCTGTCGGGCCCGAGGAACATCAGATAGACGCTGAAGGGCTGCTGGCGGATCTTGGCGAACATGTATTCGTGTTCGCCAAGCTTGCCGTCGATCCGCTCCCGCTTCACCACCGTGCAGGAGTAGTCGGTGATGTTGGTGCGAATGCTGGCGAGCCCCTTGCGGGCGATCTCGAGCGCCGGCTCGAGGGGGTGGGTGGCAGCGGCAGCGGCCACGGCATCGCCGGCTCCGGCATTGCCCTGCGGCAGGCCGCCCTGAGGGACGAGGCCGGTGAACTGGCCGCCTGCCTGGGCGGGCTGTTGGCCAGCGGGCGTGGGGGCCTCACCGCGCAGCGGCATCGAGCCGATGCCCATCACCACGGCCAGCGCCACGGTGGCGCCGCGTGTGCCAATCCAAAGCTTCCATGCCCGTCGGGCCATCGCACATCCCTCCATGGATTCCGTCACCCGTTCGTTCATCGCCCCCGCCCGCAGCGGGGCATGAGCAATCGCCGACTCCCCCGAACGGCCGGCAGATTCGTTGGGACCGGAGCCGGAAGGGTTCGAAGGAGGCGGGAGCATACCGGCGTGTCGATGGGCCGGCCATGGCAGTTCACCCGGTATTTTGCCCGTTTTTCTGCCGCTGGAGGCCGCGGCTTGCCACCCCACCTCGACGAGACCATGCTCGGGCTGCTCCTGCCCGCTTCCCCGCCCGCTCGCCCCATGCCCCAGACACCCGCCCATGCACCGGCCGCCGATCTCCGCGTGATGTGCGTCGAGTCGGCGCCGTTCGGCGAAAACACCTACATCGTGTTCCGCCCGGGAGCGCCGGGATGCCTGGTGATCGACCCGGGCTTCGAGCCCGAGCGGGTGATCGAGGCGATTCGCACCGAGGGGCTCGAGCCTGAGGCGATCCTGCTCACGCACGGCCACTCCGATCACATCGCCGGCAACGCGGCTCTCAAGCGCGAGTGGCCCGGCCTGCCGATCCTCATCGGGGCGGGCGACGCAGCGAAGCTCCGCGACCCGGCCGGCAACCTCTCGGGCGCCTTCGGCATCGCGCTCACGAGCCCGCCCGCCGACCGGCTGCTCGCCGACCGCGAGCGGTTCGCCATGGCCGGCCTCACGATCGACGTGCACGAGATCCCCGGGCACTCGTCGGGGCACGTCGTGTTCGTGCTCGCCGGCCACGTGCCGCCGGTCGTGTTCGCCGGCGACGTGCTCTTTCACGAGAGCATCGGCCGCACCGACTTTCCGGACGGCGATTTCGCCGCGCTCGCCCACGGCATCCGCACGCGGCTGTACCCGCTCCCCGACGAGACGGTGGTGTTTCCCGGGCACGGCCCGCCCACGACGGTCGGCCACGAGAAGCGGCACAATCCCTTCGTACCCGCCGCCGCCACGCCCGCGGCGGATTGACCCGCGCCGCCCTCCATGTCGAAACTAGCCGTCATGCTCTCGCCCGCCGACATGCCGCCCGCACCCGCCATCGGGTCCGGCAGCGCGGACGGACCTTCGCTGGTCTGCCGTGCCGCAGGGCTCTCGCTCGCGGCGCTCGCCCGGCTCTTGAGCGGCTCGAGCGTGCGCTGGATCGCGAGCCAGCCCGACACCTGCCAGCGGGTCTATTTCGCGAATCACACCAGCCACCTCGACGCGATCGTGATCTGGTCGTCGCTCCCCCGCACG
>JAIXPT010000216.1 GCA_027486095.1 Planctomycetaceae bacterium
ACCGGCACGATCATGGCCAACCCGGCCAACGGGCTCCTGCTCTTCGTATACACATCCGGGCTGATGTTCGTGCTCCGGTTTTTCGCCGGGCCGATCGTGGAGAAGATCTCGCCGCTCGGCCTGCTCGCCATTTCGGCCCTGTTCGGGGCCGCCGGGCTGACGCTGCTCGGCAACGCCCAGGGTGCGGTGATGTGCGTGATCGCGGCCACCGTCTACGGCATCGGCAAAACCTTCCTGTGGCCGACGATGCTGGCGGTGGTGAGCGAGCAGTTTCCGAAGGGCGGCGCGATCACGATCGGCGCGGCCGGCGGTGTCGGCATGCTCTCGGCGGGGCTGCTCGGTGGCCCCGGCATCGGCTTCCTCCAGGATCAGAATGCCTCGGCCGATCTCGCGCGGGCGAACGTGGCCGTCTACGAGCGGTATCGCGCGCCCAAGGAGAATGAATTTCTGTGGATGAAGACCGTCGGCCTCGACGGCGCGAAAGTGGGCGTGCTCGAAGACGGCGGCAAGGAGGCCGCGCGGGCCCTGGAGCTGATGAAAAAGGAGCAGGCCAAGCCCGAGGCGATCGCAGCCCAGCAGGAACTCGTCGATTGGTGGGCTCGGGCGCAGGCGTCGGCGGGGGAAGACAAGCCACTCGTCGAAGCGGCGGGCCTGTTCGGCGGCCGGCGGGCTCTCACGCTGACGGCCCTCGTGCCGGCGGCGATGTTCGTCTGCTACGCGCTCCTGCTCGGGTGGTTCCGGATGCGGGGCGGCTACCAGGCTCGCGGCATGCATCACTGAGCGGCTGACACGGCGGGCGTTGGCGCCGCCAACTCGACACGACGCCCGGCCGTCGGTCGCGCCCGCACACCGGCTGGCAGGTCGATCGCGGCCCGGGCCGGTTCATCTCCCCGGCCCGCGGCCTCGATGAGCCGAAGGATCGTCTCGTAGTGCTGGGCCGTCATGTGTCGCCGCGGCCAGCCCTCCCGCTCCCACAGCGCGGCGAGCAGGTGACCGAGCAGGTGGCGATCGAGCGGCGCGAGCGCCGCGGCGTCGAGGACGACGACGCCGTCGGCATGCCGCCGGGCATGGGCCTCGAGAAGGGCCGTGGCGGCGCTCGTGAGCGAAGCGGCCACGCAGGCCGCCTGTTGCCCGAGCCGGGCGAGCGCGGCGGGCGCAGCGGGATACGGGCCATGTACGACGCGGGCGAGGATCTCGTGGCGCAGAAAGTTGCGGGCAAACCTGGGATCGGTGTTCGTGGCATCCTCGCGCCACGCCTCCCCTTCCGACTCGAGAAAGTCTCTCCCGGCCGCCCGTGGCTGCGCGAGCAACGGCCGCAGCAGCGCCACGCCGTCGGCGAGCGCGCGGCTCACGCGCATGCCCGCGAGCCCCGCGATACCGGTGCCGCGCAAGGCCCGCTGCAGGATCGTCTCGGCCTGGTCGTCGGCAGTGTGCCCCACGACCACATGCCGGGCCGCGTGCGCATAGGCGAGGTCAGTGAAGAATGCATAGCGCAGCCGCCGCGCCCGGGCCTCGATGCCTTCGCCCAGGCCCTGCGGATCGTCGCGCACGGCGAGCGCCCGCGACTCGTCCGGCACGCCCAGCCGGGCCGCGAGGTCGGCGACGAACCGCCGATCTGCGTCGGCATCGGCTCGCAGGTCGTGGCAGGCATGGGCCGCCACGAGCCGGGCGTGAGCCGGAGCCACGCGCACGAGCCCCACGAGCAGGGCCACGCTGTCGGCACCTCCCGACACGGCCACGATCACCGGCGATTCCCAAAACCCCGCGCGGGGCAGTGCAGCCGACAGGCCGATGAGAAACGGATGCATGCAAGAGCTCCCCTGCCAAGGATACACGCTTTCGCCCCTTGGTTTTTCGGGTGGCAAGCGGCATTGAGCCGGGGCAGCCGCCCCGACTACTCTCCCCGCCCCGCCGCGGCCGCACCGACGGCCCGCAGGCGGCCACTCACGCGAGGGATCACATGCCCAGCCACACAGCCCGCTTCGTCCGCCCGCTCCTCCTCGTGGCCATGGCGGGGCTCGTCGCCGCCTCCGGCTGCTCGACGCTCCTCACCGCCGCCTACGTGCTCATGCCCGAGGACACCCCGGCCGAGTTCAAGGGGCTCAAGGGCAAACACGTGGCGGTGATCTGCAAGCCGATCGTGGAGCTCGAATACGCCGACGCGGGCTCCTCGCGGGAGCTCGCCGGCACCGTCGGCTCGCTGATCCAGCGTCATGTGCGCAAATCGCGCGTGATCGACCAGCAGGAGGTGGCCCGCTGGATCGACGAGCACGCCTGGGTGGACTATCCGACCGTGGGCAAGGCTCTCGACGCCGACCTGGTGGTGGGAATCGATCTCGAAGAATTCCGGCTCCACGAGGGCGTCACGCTCTACCGTGGCCGCGCGTCCGCCCACGTGCGGGTGTTCGACGTCGCCGCCGGCAAAGTGGTGTTCGAGAAGCGGTATGACGATTTCCAGTATCCGGCCGACGGCGCCATTCCCACGAGCGACCGCACGGAGCCGCAGTTTCGCGGCATGTTCCTTCAGATCCTCGCCGGCCGCATCGCCCGCAGCTTCCACGCCTACGACAGCCGCACGAGCTTCGCCGAAGACAACCTGACCTTTTAGCGACGTACTTGCCATCTGGGCGAGCGTCATCGCCGATGGGGATCGGCTCGTTCGACGTCAACTCGCCTAAGCCGGCTCGGAGTTACCCCGTACCGTCTCGCCGGACATTCGCCTCCGCCCTCCAGGCTACGGCTCACTCGGATGTGCCTGCGCTGCGCCATCCATGGCTCCGCTGGTCACATACGCCGTCTCAACGGTAGGGGTAACCCCTCGCCTCCCGTTCTCGTAGGCGCCAAGAACTTTCGGCGGAGACGGTCGGTGGGCACGCGCAGAAGAAGGGAGTCCTTGAGGACTATGGGCGCCTGATCAAAACCCACGAGTTGTGGACTCTCAAGACGACCGGATTCGAGCATGCC
>JAIXPT010000256.1 GCA_027486095.1 Planctomycetaceae bacterium
CGAGGTTTTGGGGCTCGAGGGTGTTGGCGAGCAGCGGCAGTTCGCTGAACGTGGGTCCAAGACTCCCGGACACGTCATACACGGTCAATGCACCGATCGCCTCGATCACGCTGATCCCGTCGCCGATCACTGCCCCAAACACGGCGTAGCCGTCGTTCCCTGGGCTGGGGTCGAGGGCAAGATTGTCGGTGACGTTGAAAAACCACTGGCTCGTGGCGGTATTTGGGGCGGCCGTGCGGGCCATCGCGATCGTGCCCTTGAGATTTGGGAGCCCGGCCTCGAGCGCGATCGGGGCCGACGTGGCGATCGGGTCGATCGAGGCTGTCGTCGCCGTCGTGACCAATTCAAAGCCGCCGCCCTGCACGATCTGGATGCTAGCGGGGTTGTAGGTCGTGCTCCGATGGAAGATCGAGTTGGTGTAGCTGCCGGCGTTCACGTAGCTAAGGAAGTTCGCCACGGTCGTGGGCACCTGCGTGTCGTAGAGCTGCACGTCGAAGGTGCCCAGGTTCGTGGTGAAGGTCACGATCGTGTCGGCCGCTGCCGGCCGTGCCGCGAGGCACCCGCAGAGGGCGAGCGATCCGACCAGCCCGGCCCCCAAGAAGCCCGGAGCGGAAGCGACGGGACTCGGGCTCTGGTGCCAGCCAAAGTTCCAAGCAATCAGCCGCGCGATGTGTCGCATATGCCTGTCTCCCGCAAGCCGGGCGAACGGTCGCGACTGCGCTCACACGCCTGCGATCGGGCAACGTGTCTGCAGGGAAGGGCGGGGAAAGAGAAAGAAAATCCGCTCTGCCGAAACACCGTCAGCCAATTCGCCGCAAGGCGAGAGCCGTCGAGATGTTCGCTCGGTCAGTAGCGTTTCCTGAAACCCCGCTCGGGCCGGGTGTTCGCACGCCAGCCCCAAAACATCCTTCATTCTGATCCGGCCCGCCAGAAAGTCAAATTTCTGGCACAGAACGAGTTTTTACGGGCAAATCCCGTCGCTTCCGCTCCGGGCTTTTTGGAGGAGGTTTTCCGACGCACAAAGCCCCGGGCGGAAGCCCGGGAACTCCGCGTACCCACCTCTTCACTGCGCGCCTTGCAGGGCCTCGATGCTAGTGATGTGAAGCATCGAGCAGATCACGAGGCGGTCGTCCTCGGGGTAGGAGACGTAAACTCGTGTCTTCCCGATTGCCAGGCATTCCGGGTGGCGAATCTCGTGCGACTCGCCGCTCGAGAGATTGATCACGAACGGCTCGAACGGCCGCCGGAGCACAAGGTCGCGAAGCATATCAACGGTCATGGGTCATCTCCATTCAATTGGGTCAGTATACGCCAGTTCATGTTGTGGCGTCAATCGGGGCCCTTTATCGAGGCTTCTAAGAAAGCTTCCAGTGGGGGTTGTTTCCTGACGCGCTTGCCCGATTTGGAACGCCCGAAGCGTAAACCGAGAAGGATGCCCGGTCTCAAAAAGCCCCGGGCGGAAGCCCGGGGACTCCCGCTTGGATGCGGAACCCGGCCGGCATGCGGCATTGAAAACGGGATCATTCGCAGCCCGGTGTCCCGTCGCTTCCGCTCCGGGCTTGTTGGGCTTCGGCGAGCCGGCGGATGTCCGGCAGACTTCGGGAAGCCCGAGGCGTGAGCCGAGAGGACGCCCCGTTGGATCTCCGGCAAGCCCGACGGTGATCGCTCGCAAGCGTCACGCGACCAGGCGCTCGTGGCCCAGCATCGCCAGGCAGCAATTCCGCATGGCGGCGACCTCTGCCGCAAACGCTCGCTGCGCCTCTTCGGGGGCGAGAGCATCGAACAAGTCTGCCAGTTGCGTCCCGCGTTCCATCACCTCCTCGGCATCGGCAGACTTCAGGCTTTTGCCGACAAACCGGCAATTGTCGGCATGAAAACAGATCGCGACCGCATCGGCGGGCCGCAAAACACCGCTTTCGAGCGAATCGAAAAGCCCAAGCATGAGCAGGGCAAAAACTTCTTGCCGTTCCTCGGGCACGGAGCCGTCCGTGCGGAGAAGGCGCTCGAGATAAATCGGCGTGTGTTTCATCTGCCGAAACACCGTCAGCCAATTCGCCGCCGTGCGGGGGGGCAGTCATCGACCCACGCGGAGTCGAGCTCTTGCCTGCCTTTGGAGGTCAGTTCAAACCATTCTGTCCCGGCTTCGTCCGCCGCCCGACTCACCATTCCTTCGGCGGTCAGTTCCTCCAGGCATCCAGAGACCTCGTCGATCGAGATATCGCCGTGGGTCGAGTGCCTCACGTCGTAGAGAATCGACGAGACATTCTCACGGTCGTCGCAAAGAGCATTGAGGCAATGCAGGTTGAGCAGGGAAACCCTCATGTGAAGCCTCCTGGCCGAAAATGCGGGCCGTGAACAATACGACCGAAGCGATCATACACGGTGTGCCGAGTCACTGCACGACCGTCGCGATCGAGGAAGCCCTCCTGCACGCTCACTCCGCCAGCGTTTCCCTTGCGCGTCGACCGGGTGCGTCGGGTTTCGCCCGTGAAAACTAATTCAGCCTCGCGGCAACCTTTTCCGGAGCCATCGACACACATCGCGATTCCTTTGAACGGAAAAGGCGGCTGCCTCGTTATAGAAAAAAGTGTACGCATGTCTGGGCTATCCGATTGACTCCACCGACCACAACCTGTAGTGTTTGGGAGTGGCAGAGGATTATCCCCGGACAATCCTGGACTTCGAAAGGCGATTCTCTTCCGAGAAAG
>JAIXPT010000134.1 GCA_027486095.1 Planctomycetaceae bacterium
CTCATACGGGTCACACTTGAGCCTCGCGCGTGACCCATCGCGTAGCGCATATTGACCGGACTTGTACGCGACGAAGCTGGCGATGACTACTCTCCACCTCGCGGACGAGCGACTGCTCGTCTGGGTACACACGGTTGCTCCAGTGTCGCTCACGAAACCACAGCCAGAGCCGCTCGGCAGGATTCAGTTCGGGGGAATACGGGGGCAGGAAGAGCGGCGTTATGCGACGTGGCCACTTGAGCTGTTTCGCGGTGTGCCAGCCCGCTCTGTCGAGCACCATCACAGCGTGTTGGCGTGAGCCGAGTTTTTCTGCCGCCGCGTTGAGGAAGTGCTGCATGGTTCTGGTATTCGCTTCCCTGTGCGGAGCCAGCATCGACCATCCGGTCACTGGATCGACGATGCCGAATACCCAGATCGACTTCCGGCCGTTTTGACGTACGACCGTCGGCCGCGATCCCTTGGCGGCCCATACTGAAGTCAATGTTCCCTGCTGCCCGAACCGTGCCTCATCCTGAAACCAGACGCGAACCTTCGTGCGCGGCCGCCAAGACCGCAGTCTGTTCACAAAAAAGGGGCGCGACGCTTGAAAGCCTTGGCCGCAGCGGGATCCTGACGGGGGTGCCTGGGGCGGGGCTTGAGGCAGACGAACCCATGACGATCCAGCAGTTTGTAGATCCCAGCGAGAGAGAAGGTCTTGCCGAACTCGCGATCCAGGATTCCCTGAAGCTGCGGCCCCCGAAGCGATGCGACATTGTCTCGTGGGGTGGCACCAGCCTTCACTCGCTGAATGAAGCGGCCCTCCTGCTCAGGCGTCAGTCGTCGCTGGCGGCCTGGGGCCGTGCGCCCACGCACCGCTTCGATGCCGCCATCACGGTAGGCGTACGCCCAACGCTGTACGAATCGTCGGCTCCGGCCAACTGCATCAGCGACCTCGAGCGCCTGCCGCCCCTGCAACACCAGCAACACGCTCCGCAACCGATCCCGCTGCATCGCGTCCGATTCCTTGGCGATCAAACGCGTGAGCCTGCGCCGATCGCCATGCTTCCGTTCAACAACGTCCATGTGGCCTCCTTGATTGGAAGCCGCATCATTGCACCACAAGGCAGATGGCGCAATATGGGAAAGAAGGGCGAAGGCGCGCGAGAATCAAGTGAGGTGGACCCCGGATTTCGGGCGCCCTGATAAGGTGGAGCTTCCCGGGTGGGAGGCACCCTATCAGGAGCAGGATGATGGCCGGGAAGCGTCGAGTGTTTGGGGCGGCATTCAAGGCGAAGGTGGCATTGGCCGCCGCCAAGGGTGATCGGACGACGGCCCAGTTGGCGAGCCAGTTCGGCATCCACACGAGCCAGGTGACGGCCTGGAAGAAGCAGCTTATGGGCCAGGTGGCGGAGCTGTTCGCCGACGGGCGGCAGCGGCGCGCCGACCAGGCCACGGACGAACAAGAACTCTACGAGCAGATCGGCCGCCTGAAGATGGAGGTCGAATGGTTGAAAAAAAAAGCTGCCGAGGTCGGCTGAGGTCAAGCGGCAATGCATCGAACCCAACCACAAGCATCTGAGCGTTGCCCGGCAGTGCCAACTCGTTGGCCTGGCGCGGAGCAGTTGGTACTACGAGCCGCTCGGGGAGTCACCGGAGAACCTGGCTCTGATGCGGGAGATCGACCGCCTGTACATCAAGCTGCCGTTCTTCGGCACCCGCAAGGTCCGGAAGCGTTTCCGCATCAACCGCAAGCGTGCTCAGCGGCTGATGCGACTCATGGGGCTCGAGGCGGTGTGCCCGAAGCGATCGACCAGTCGCCCCGCCCCTGGCCACAAGGTTTATCCGTATTTACTGCGGAATATGGCGATTACGAAGCCCGACCAGGTCTGGGCCAGCGACATCACCTACATCCCACTGCAGCATGGCTTCCTGTACCTGACAGCGGTCATGGACCTCTACAGCCGCAACGTCCTGTCGTGGCGGCTATCCAACACGCTCACGGGCGACTTCTGCCTGGAGGCCCTCGATGCAGCGCTGTCACGAGCTCGACCGCAGATCTTCAATACGGATCAAGGAGCCCAGTTCACGGCAACGGCCTTCACGAGCCGATTGGAGAAGAGAGGCGTGGCCATCTCGATGGACGGTCGTGGCCGAGCTCTCGACAACGTGTTCGTCGAACGGCTGTGGCGAACAGTCAAGTACGAGGAGGTCTATCTGCGGGACTACTCCGATGGCTGGCAGGCCAAGAAGTCGCTGGGGAGGTACTTCGACTTCTACCGGAACGAGCGGCCCCATCAGGCTCTTGGCTACCGCACGCCGTCGGAGGTCTATGCCGAGCGATGACGCGACGAAAACGTTCGCGCTCAAATCTCCGTTGAGACGGACTCAGAACAGAAAGCACATCAACAGGAACACAAACCGTAAACCGCCTCATGGCCGCGCGAGACCCTTGGAATGGGTCTCGCGGGCCACTGCCTAGTGGCGCTACACCTTAAACAGGGCCCCCGACTGTCCAACAAATGGGGTCCACCTCAAAGTACGAGCCGTATAAGTTCCGCGACACGGCCCTTCGGATTGCTCTCATTCTTCATCTGGTGGAGTCTCCTGACGGCCCCGTCTCTCTGAAGACCATGGAGCGGGCCCTCGTGCTCACCGAGTGGTTCAAGCTGGAAACCCGCCGCGTTTATGCGATTCTCGCCAACGTTCCCAGGCAACAGGCAGAGCGAACCGAAGACGAGGCCTTGCTCACATGGCTGGCCCGCCGGGGCTGGGTAACGCAAAGGGACATCGAGCGCGGCGTCCGATGCTTCCGCGGAGCTGGCCGGGCAACCGCGGTCTTGCGACGCCTGGTGAAGAGCGGCTGCTTGGATGAGGAGTTCCGCAGATCCGGTCCTGAAGGCGGTCCCAGCACCTATGTCTTCCGGGTGGCCGAGTTGTCACCGCCGGCCTGCAGTAGGCCCGCAACACAACCGCCGCCGGCAGGCATTCAATCGGAACCCGCACCCGCCGCCAAGCCAAGCGAGGAGGAACCATGGACGAAGCTGTAAACAGCCTCCTCGCCGAACTGGACGCCCTCGGGATCGCCGTGAAGGAAGAACGAGGGGAAGTCTCCGTGAGGCCGACGCCACCGTCGGAGCTTCTTGCCCGCCTGAGGCGACACAAGGATGCTCTGGCGCAAACCGTCTGGGCGCGGGACGGACGGGTGAGACAAGCACAGGCAGTGGAACGGCTGGCGGCCGACCGCCGCAATTGGATCGAGCAGAACAAACGCCCAGGCTACTACCGTGGCCCAGACTGAGCACGTTCTCGCGACTGTTTCCGCCACTCACGCACGATCTGCTTGCTGTCGGTCTGCAGCGGGAAGCCCAGCTCCTTCGCCGCAATCGCCCACTCGACGGCCTTGTAGTTGTCGAACCTGCGTTTGTTGGGGTATTCGCGCTGAGTCATGAGCCACACCGCGATCCGCTCGATGCTCGTGCCCGCCTGACGCATCGCGTGGATCGCCTCGGCAAGACGGCGTTCCCGATCGTCGATTGAGTACTCACGAGTGGACTTCTTGGACTTCGTTTCCCGTGCGCGCAGGCCGATGATCTTCCACCCGACGGGTGCCTGCCCACCGACGGGCAGCCCGCGTTCACGCCGAGCGGCAATGGCTCTGATACGGCTCGTACTTGATTCTCGCGCGCCTTCGCCCTTCTTTCCCATATTGCGCCATCTGCCTTGTGGTGCAATGATGCGGCTTCCAATCAAGGAGGCCACATGGACGTTGTTGAA
>JAIXPT010000402.1 GCA_027486095.1 Planctomycetaceae bacterium
CGGTCGCCGTTGACCGTCTCCCCGCCAGCCCGACTGGCGAGTGGAATGAGCACGGAATTGGTGTCTGCCATCTCCGAAAGGAAGCGGACGCTCCCATCGGCAAACGCGACCGAGCATCCGCCGGGGTGATTGCTGCCCATGCTGATCCCATTGAACTGTGTGCCCGTGTTCGCGTTGACCCGCATGCCGTAGCGCACGTTGCGATGTCCGCCGGCCGAGCCTTGAAACTGCGTGCCCTTGAGCCACGAGCGATACGAAGCCTGGACACCGTCCCAGGAAATTTCAAAGAGCAGGAATGTCTTGCTCGTGCCGTCCGTCACCTCCTTCACGCGCACAGGAGTCGCATCAGCGGCGGCAGATATCACGCTCGCGGAATGCACGATGATCCCCTGGCACCCGAGGCCGCCCTGCGTGTTGCCGCTCGGCGGCTGATTCCACGAATACGCCATCGACTGGCCTGTCGCTGGATTCGTGCCAATGGGGCCGGCATTGCCGTAGTAATGCGAAGTCCATGCGTTTCCCACAAACCCTGCACCGGGCGCGTCGCCCGTGGATGCCGACCGAAAAACCGTCGCGCTCGGGCACTGCAGGACGGAAATTCGATTCCTGCCCACGCTAAACCGATCGTTGTAGGCCTTGTTCATCGCGGGATAGCCGGATCCGAATGCCGCCTCGATTTCCAACTGCTCCATGAACGGCAGCACGTAGCAGTACCAACTGAAGTTCGAGAGTACGGTCGTGAATCCACCCTCGTGGGGAAACCGCTGTTTTGCATCGTGGAAGTTTGCGGCCGCGAGCGCCAGCTGTCGCGCGTTGTTGCTGCACGAGCTTCGGCGACCGGCCTCACGGGCGGCCTGCACGGCCGGCAAGAGCAGCCCGATCAGCAGGCCGATGATCGCGATCACGACGAGCAGTTCTACGAGCGTGAACGCGGTGGGACGGCGGCTTTGCTCGGCTGCCATGCCTGGGGCCTTCATCAGCGTGATCTCCGCAGCGACGGCGTTTCGGCAGGGATTGGGGTGGGGGCGTGGCCCAGTTATCGCGAGGAAACCGCGGCATGGCCCAGCATCTATCACTTCCATCGCCCGGAAGCCTACGTAGCCGCCACCTCGTGAAACCACTGACGAATCCGGCAAAAAGCGCCCTCTCCAACGCGCTTTGCCGGAAGTGTCAGTATCGAGCGTGAAAGATCTTGAATACCGTTTGTGTACTGCGGGGGTGGTGGCACCGTCCCCGAGGCTTGATCAGGTCCAGCAGGGGGGAAACCCACATGAAATCTCCGCTGAGCATTCATCTGAAATTTTCTCTCGCAGCACTGTGCGCCGTGGCGTCGTTCGTTGCTGGTCCTGCCCAGGCGCAAACAACATGGACCACCTCGTCGGGCAGCTCCGCATGGTCCAACTCCGCCAACTGGGGCTCGGGTGTTCCGGTGAGCGGCACCTCCACCATCGTCAGTTTTTTCGCCAGCGGTACGACGCTGCCCTCTGGTGCGACGATCACCGCCAATAACGATCTCTCGCCCAATCCTTTCGTCGTCAATCAGCTCAGCATTCTTGGCGGCGGTCCTGCAACTGGGGTCGCAACGCTCACGACGAATGGCAATGGCATCGCTTTCGACGGCACGAACGCGCAGTTGATTATCAACCCGACATACGGTTCTGGCGGCGGTTACACGGTGAACCTTGCCAATGCGCTCACGTTCAACGCTGCCACGGCCATTAGCTTTGGTGGCGGGGGCGGCATCATCAACACGACGGGGGCATGGAATGGCTCTGGCGACGTCACATTCACGGGCAGCCTGCAGAATCGTCCGCTCACGCTCACGGCCGCTGCCGGCAGTTTCACGGGCAATCTCATCCTTGCCGGGGGTACCAATACAGTCTTGTCGCTGACCGGTGCCAATAGTGCCTTGGGGGCGAACGCCGCCACGACGCAATCCGTCATCATCGGCAGCGGCGCAGGTGCTACCAGAGACTACGGCAACGCCGCGTACACGAATAGCCAAAACTTCATTCTCAACGGTAATGGGAACGCTGCCACCAGCAACGCTGCACTCAACATCACGGGCCTCGGTTTCGGCAACGGGGTCATGGGCGGATTGGCGGTCAATTCCAACTCGACGATTCGGATCGTGCAGACCATTGCCACCGAGACCCGTGGAATCACTCTCACGCGCGGCCTCGTCGGCACAGGCGATCTGGTGAAAACAGGGAATGGCTTCCTCTATACCAATGCTCTTGGTGTGAGCAGCACCTGGGCGGGCACGACCTACGCCTTGTTTTCCGGCAATCTCACGATCAATGATGGCGTCGTGCAGACGCCTGCCCTGAGCAACACGCTGGGCAGCGGGACCACGCAGACGGTGCTTGTGAACAGTGGTGCTGCCATGGTCCTCGGGGCCAGCAACAACTCGTGGGTGAACCCGCAGAATTTTGTTGTGAACGGTGCGGGAACTGGTTACGTGGCGCAGGGCTCGGCCGGTATTTCGGCATTCAGTTCGGCAAACGTCGGCTTCGGGAGCAACGTTGCCGGATCACTGAGCATTCAGACCGACTCGAGCGTCACGGTGTTGCGCACTGCGGGGGACACGACTCGTGGCCTGACGTTGACCCGCGGCCTGTTTGGCGACGGCGCGCTTTCCATCAACAACACGGTCGGCACGAATTCCGGGATCATGTACGTGGGCAACGGAGCAGCGGCCACCCAGGCGACTGCATCAGGCACGTTCAGCACCTTCGGAGGCAAGGTGGTCGTGAATAACGGTGTGGTGGTCCTCACGGGCACCAATGCCCTGGGCAGCACGACCGCAGGCCAGGTCTATCTCTCTGGGAACGGGTCTTTTGGTTCCAACGTCACCGCAGACGTAAACCAGGCTTTCCTCTCCCGCATCGCGAACGCAGCCACGAGCAGTGGAGCCTTCGCGCTCGGCGTGAACTCCTTCAGCAACCTCAACTTCAGTTCGACTCCGAACCTACGCCTCGGCTCAGCCGGTGCGTTCACGTACTCCGGCACGCTGACCCCCGGTGGCAACGGGTATCAACTGGGCGGTGGCGGAGGCACGCTGACGGTTTCTGCGAATCTCACGGGCTCGAATGCATTGACGGTAGGCGGAGGAGTGACGCTCACGGGAGCATCGAACACGTTGAGCGGCGGCATCACGATCGCTGGGAAAGACACCGCTTCGGACTATGCAGCCCGCCTGAATTACACCGGCGGGACTGGTGTCTTGCCCTCGAACACCCTGAGCTTCTCCGGCATCGGCGGCACGTTCGCCTACACCGGTGCGGCGGCAGGATCGACCCAGTCCATGAGCGCTTTGGCATTCGTCGAGGGCTTTGGGACGGTGCTTTCGACGTATGGCACCAGCGGCACGGCTTCGCTCACGTTTTCCAGCCTCGCCGCAAGAACTCCCGGTGCGGCAGGCAATGTCAACACAACTGGCGGGACGAACGGCACGACCAACAAGATCTCGGTTTCCGGCCTCGCCACGGGTTTTGTGGATGAAGGCATTTTCTTCAATTCCAGTAGCTACGCCTTCAACGACGCTGCCGGCTTTCTGCGGGTGCCGGTCTACGGCACGGATGCCGATTTCGTGACCAGCGGAACAGCGACCTCGCTTACGGGCGGCGCCGGAGTGAATCAGCAGATCACTGGTGCCATCTCAGGGCAGAATACGGCCACATTCAACACGTTGCGGATCAGCAGCACCTCGAATTTCACGCTCGCGGCCAGCCAGACGGTGACAGTGGACGGCATTCTGAAGGCGGGCGCCAACGCCGCGACGATCTCTGCTGGCTCGGGTATTCGCGCGTCGGCAGCGGCGGAGATGGTCATCCACATGGCAGCCAGCGGCGACTCGGTCACGATCAGCACTCCTGTTCTGGACAACGGCGGCAGCTCACTGACCAAGTCGGGCGCCGGCACCCTCACGCTCACGGCGGCGAACACCTACACCGGCACGACGACCGTGGCCCAAGGCACGCTCACCGTGTCTGGGGCTGGCCGGCTGGCGGATGCCAGCAGCGTGGTCGTCAGCGGGGGAACGTACAACGTCAGCGTGAGCGACACGGTGAACAGTGTCACCCTCAAGAACGGTGTTATCGGCGGAAGCAGCACACTGACTGCCAGTTCTTACGACCTGCAAAACGGTCAAGTGAATGCGATTCTCGCAGGGTCGGGAGGGCTTGTGAAGAATTCGGAAGGCTTGGTGATGCTCACGGCCGGCAACACCTATTCGGGAAGCACGACGATCAATGCCGGCAGCCTCGTGGTGATTGGCCGTGGAGCATCGTTGCCTTCGACGACGGCGGTTGAACTCAACGGTGCTGGCAGTTCGCTCGATCTCTCCGGCATCACGTCGTCCACTGTCACGATCGGCTCGCTGGCGGGCAACCTGGGAAGCACGCTGCGAATCGGTTCGAAGGCGCTGAGCGTCGGTGGGGCAAACACCACGACGACGTTCAACGGAAGCATCGCCGGACTCGGCGGGAGCCTGACGAAGTTGGGCACCGGCACGCTGGCCCTCACGGGTGCGAACGCGTTCAGCGGCACGACCACGATCAGCGGTGGCGTGCTCTCGATCAGCGGTACGGGGAGCCTGGCGAACACGTCCGGGGTGAGGATCGCCGATACCGCCGGCCTGCTGTACACCGGCGGAGCCGGTGCGTTTGACAGGAATATCACGGTGACGGGTGGCACGGGCAGCGTGACGAACGCAGGCGCCGGCGTGCTTACCCTGGCCGGCACCCTCTCGAAGAACGGCACGGTGCTGCGGCTGGCGGGTGGCCAATTCAACGTCACCGGCCAGATCGTGGGGGCGAATGCCAACAGCGACCTGCTCGTGGACGCCGCCACGGTGACTCTCTCCAACACCAACACCTACAACGGCCCGACATTCGTGCAGAATGCCGGCACCCTCATCCTGGGTGTGAACAACGCGATCCCGTCGAACTCGGCCGTGTCGCTGGCGGCTAGCACGCTCACGGTGGGCGGCTTTACGAACACGATCGGCTCGCTCTCGACGAGCGGCAATTCCACGATCAACGTGGCGGTGAATGGCAGCAGCTCCGGCGGCCTCTCGATGGGCAACCTGTCGTTCGGCAGCGGGACGAACACGCTGGCTTTGTCGATGACGAGCCCCACGGCCGGCCTCTACAACCTGCTCACCTACTCGGGCAACAAGACGGGGTCGGTGACCGCGACAGGCGTCGATCCGAGCTACACCCTCCTCACCGGCTCCGCGTCGAATAGCGCGATTGCCCTCCAGCGGAAGGCCGACGTGGGCACGGTGTCGGCCTCGGCGGCGGCCGCGATCATCACAGGCGGCTCGACGGCGATCGGCTACACCGTGGCGAATACGACGCCCACCGGCGGTGCGACGCTCGCGGTCACGAGTTCGAACGGCTCGAACGTGTCGGGGGCGAGCAGCGGCTCGGCTGCGGCAAACTCGACAAGTGGCACGATCTCGGGCCTGTTTTTTACCGGCACGGCGATCGGCCTGAACCAGATCGGCTCGTTCACGGTGCAGGATCTGGGCGCGATCACGACGACGGGCACCGGGAGTGTGAGCGTGACGGTGCTCGACCACGCGACGCCGGCTTTCGTGGGCGTCGATGCGGCGACGACGAACCTGCTCCTCGACTTCGGCACGGTGGACCAGGCGGCAGGTCTGCAGAGCGTGGGCTATTCGCTCACGAACTTGGCTTCGGCGTTCGGCGATAGTCTGACGGCAGGCCTGGCGCTGACGGGCTTCGCCCACGACTCGGGCGACACGCTCTTCGACACGGGGCTCTCGACGTTCGCCAACCTGCTCGCCAGCGGCACAAACACCTACACAGCCTCGTTCACGCCGAGCACGGCCGGCACGTTCAGCGAGGTGTTCCGGCTGTCGTTCTCCGACAATCAGAGCCTCGCGGGAGCGGCCCAGCGTCGCGATCTCACGGTGACGATGAACGTGGTCGTGGTGCCCGAGCCGGGGGCGATGATGCTGGCTGGCCTCGGTGTCGCCATGGCCGCGTGGGGCTGGATCCGCAGGAAGGGCCGGGCCTGAACGGCCGTGACGGCAGCGGGAATGTGTCGAGCGGTTGTCGCTCGCTTATGCGTCTTGCGACGCTGAACCCTGCAACGGCTTCACGTCCAGGGTGCCGTCGCGATACTTCTTCGCGTCGGCCTCGGTCGCGGAAATCGTCGATCCATCGGTCATGAAGACGGTCGTCGTGCCGTCGGCAGCCGGGCCGTCGAAAACCACCGCATAACCCGTGGAGAGATCGCCGACGATCCCGTAACGCACGTCGAGCGGCCTGCCATCCCGTTCTGAAATGAACAGCCGGTCGATGGCTACGGCATCGACGCCGAATTCGTGCAGCACGTGAGGCTCCATCGCGGCGATGAAGCTGCGGAATTCGGCCGCAGAGGCCGGCCCACGAAAGCCATTCCGGCCCGGAAACTTGTCGAGCGGGCGATTCATGTAGCGCCCGTAGAGCACGGCGAGCCGCCGGCCGTTGCTGGTGTACACCCGGCGCATCACGTCCTGCATCTGATTTTCCGGAGAGCGGCTGCAGCCCGCGGAGAACAGGGCCGCGTCGCCGATGAGCACCGCGAGAAGCACGCCGAAGTGGCGCCGGGCGAAATACGTAAACACTGCCGTTCCTTGAATGTGTGGGCGATGGTCGTGAAATGCAGAAGCAGCTCGGGTTGGCTCGTCCTCAAAGCTCCGACTGCCGTCCGCCGCCGTCAGCTCTGCCGATCGTTCTTCGGATCGTGGGGATCTCGACGCCCAGGCTGGTGAAACGCACGCTTCCGTCGCCGAACAGGCATCCGAACACACCCGGATGAGCTGAGCCGACCCCCGCCTCACGGCCGTCGGTCGCCGTGCCCCGCACCGAATCGTCGCCCTTCGGAGGCCAGATCGTGCTGATCACCCTCTGGTTGTTCATGTAGTCCGACTTGATCCAGTCGGCCACGAAATAGCCCCGGTCGAAGAGAGAGCCTGATTTGAAGTCCGGCCCATAGATGGCTTTCTCGGCGAGCATCAGCGTGTTGGAGAGGCCGTCGGTCACGTCCTTGATCCGGGTCCGCTGGAATTTCGCACTCGGCGTGGCCCCTCCGCTCCACGAGACGTTGCCGCCGATCGTGACGATGCCCGTGTAGACGGAATTGAAGGTGGCTGCACTCGGATCGGACCAGCGCCACGAGTCCACGGAATTCCAATCGTTCGATCCGACGAGCGATGCGTAGTCGCCGAGTGGTGTCGGCAGCCCTTGGAGCATGCTCGCAGCGGTGTCGGCAAGCCGGAGGCCACGGCTCGCGCAGGTGTAGAGGCGGATGGGGCGGCAGTGCATCGAGCCGGAGATGCCAGCTCCCCAGTCGCGGTAGCCGCTCCCGGAATAACGCATGTCGTGCAGCTGGTTTTCCTCGGTGTAAGGGAGAATCTGGTGGGTCCAGGGCAGCAGCGGCATGCCGTGATGATCGCGTGTCCTCGATGCGTCCCAGCCGCCGGCGTCCCATGAAGCTTTGCCCATTCCCATGGTCGGAAACGCCTTGTTGGCAGACTCGGCGCTGGCGAAGGCGAGCCCGAGCTGCTTCAGGTTGTTGCTGCACGTGCTACGGCGAGCGCTCTCGCGGGCCGCCTGCACGGCCGGCAGCAAGAGCCCCACGAGCACACCGATGATGGCGATCACCACGAGCAATTCCACGAGCGTGAAGCCGCTGGCTGCCTCACGCTCGTGCTTTGATCCGAGACAACGATGTCTCATTGCCCACGTCTCCTTGCAACGGTGCTCACCCTCAGTAGTTGATCGACTTTGCAGAGGCGGCGGGCACATCAAACGCCTGCTGGCTCGCCGACGCAGGCAGAACCACGGACGTGCGGTAGTCCCCAAAAAGAGCTTTGGCACCGCCGAATTCCGCGTCAGCCTGGGCAGGTCCAGGCTCATGGCCGTTGATGACGACGTGGTGCGGCCCGGAGATCGCATTGCGGCCGTTCGTTGCGGACGTGTCGAACGCCCCATTCACGATCTCGGCGTACGCGGGCGGCCCGTCATTGCCGGCGGCCGCATCGGGCGTGAAGTAGACCTTTCCTGCCGGCACCGGCCGACCAAGAAACGTCACCGTGCCGGTCACGCGATGCCGGGAAAATTTGTCGGGAGGGCCGCATCCGAGGAGAGCGGCGACGGCAACACCGGCGATCAAGGCAACCTGATGGAGCGATTTGCGGCTCATGGCCAGTCGATCTTCTCCCCACCGTTGCGGCTCGAAAGCGAGTTGTACACCGTCAGGCTGATCGAATCGCTGACGTAGGAGACGGAGCCGTCTGTGAAGCCGAAGTGGCAGCCAGCCGAATGATTGCTTCCGAACGACACATGGTTAAAGCTGTTTTGCACGGTGTAGGGGGTGCTGTTGATCGCGTAGAGCGTCGATTTTGCAGAGGCTGAAATGAGGCCTGAGGCTTGGTAGCCCCGCGTCCACACGCGAAACACATTGGCGGCATCCCACGACAGTTCACCGATCAGAAGGGTTTTGGACGTGCCGTCGGTGATCTTGCCGACGGGGATCTTGGCGTTCACCCCCATCACGCCTTGTTTGGGAATGAAGCCAAACAACGAGCCTGTCGCACCATCGCCATTGCCGTAGAAGTCATACTGACCACCGGTAGGATTTGCCCCGCGCGGCCCGAGCACGGCGAGAATGTGGGTGGTGGCGCCGGGTAATTCTGCAGCGAATTGAGAATCGGTGACCTTGGCCGACGGGCAGAGCACTTTGAGGCGGGCCGAATTGATCGAAGGACCGCTCGCCGTCCCGGTGTAGGTTGCAGCGGTGTAGGTTGCAGCGGTGTAGTCTTGGGCGAGGTTTGCACGGTCATATAACTCTCCCTCTTCCATGAACGGCAGAATGTGGACGAGAAACGACAGATTGCCTGAGGTTCCCGAGGATGTGAAACTCGGATAGCCGGTGGCATTCCCCCCGGAGCCACCGGGGGGAAAAACCTTACGGGCGTCGTTGTAGTTGTGGATCGCAAGGCCGACCTGTTTCAGATTGTTGAGGCAGTTCGATCGGCGGGCGCTCTCGCGGGCCGCCTGCACGGCGGGGAGCAAGAGCCCCACGAGCACGCCGATGATGGCGATCACCACGAGCAATTCCACGAGCGTGAAGCCGCTCTTGGGTCTGCGGGCCACAGAAGCTTGCATCCGGAAACGGTTCAAGGCGAAGTGTCCTGAGCAGCGCTGCACCGCTGGTGTGGGCGAGAGGCCGTGTCGAATGAAACCCTCTTCCTCCACCCTCTGGATTTCTACAGACGGTCTATGGGCGGGGGTACTGACGATTCCGGCAAAATTGAGAGAGAGGCGCCTCCGCGGTAGGATCGAAAGCGGGAGAGGTGGCTCCAGCACCATGCGGACTATGACGTTCCACTGCCTCAAAGCCGGCGTGATCGCGGCCTGGATGGCGCTTATGCCGGCCGCCGCGGACGGCGTCGGCCGGGCACTCACGCCGATCGAAGGCCTCAGCGCGTCGGCAGGCGACGCTCCGCAGGCAGCGAATCTCGTTCGAATCAGGGGTGTCGTGACCTGGCGGTCGGAGATCGACGGCCTGTGGGCGGTCGTCGTGCAGGACGACACGGCCGGAGTGTGGGTCAATTTCGGTGCGGCGTATGCAGGGAAGTCGTGGCGGGGCGGGCGCATCGGTTCGGCCGACGTGCCGCCGGGCACCGAGGTCGAAATCGAGGGCCAGGTTATCCCGGGCGGCTATCGGCCCTCACTGGTGCCTGAGACGATCACGCTCCTGGGAAAGCGCCCCCTGCCGGCCGCCGCCCCCTTCGATCCCGATGCGCTCTACGGAGGGCTGCAAGACTGTCGGCTTGTGGAACTGGACGTCGTCGTGCAGGAGGTTCGGCGGGCACGCGGCGAATGGCGCATGGTGATCGCATGTGGCGACAAGCGATGCCTCGCGACGGTGCCGCAGGGCGGAGATGCCGACGACATCGAATCGCTCGTAGACGCCGAGGTGGGCATCACGGGCGTAGCCGTGTCGTTCTTCAATCAGCGTGGAGAATTTCTGGCGCCCAGGATTCTGGTCAACCGGCGCGACGACATCCGGCTGCGGGAACCCCGCCCCGCGGATGCCTTCGCGACGGTCCGTGTGCCGCTGGCGATGATCGGGCGGTATCGGCCGGATCTGCGCGACGGCCACCGCATCGTGACGGAGGGGACGGTCATCTACGCATTGCCGGGCGGCTTCTTTTTCATCCAGGATGGCGCGATCGGCGTGCGGGTGCAGACGTCGTCGCCCGATCATCTGGCGATCGGGGAGCGGGTGGAGGTCGCTGGCTTTCTCGATCAGACGCAGCCCGTCGCCGGCCTGACTGGCGCGGTCTATCGCAAGACAGGCTATGCCGATCCGCCGCAGCCGATCCCGATCGATCCTGAGGCGATCATCGCGCTCAACAACGAGGCGAGTTTCTATGGCAAACTTGCCGAGCCGGGCGACTACCACGGGTGCCTGGCCACGTTTCCGGCGCGGCTTCTCGAAGTCCGTGAAGTCACCGACGGCGGGCTCCTCACGCTGGCAGCCGGCAAGACGATCGTGGCGGCCTGGTCGAACCCCGAGGATTTCGCGGCGCTGCGGCGGCTGCAGCCAGGCAGCGAGGTGCGGGTCACCGGCGTCGTGTGTCATGAGCGTGTCGAACCGGCCGACGGCGTCAAGTTTCCCACCTGGCCTCTTGTCGATAGGCTGCGGGTTCTGCTCCGCAGCCCGGGCGATGTCGTCGTCGTCAATGCGCCATCGTGGTGGACACCGCAACGGCTGGCTCTGGCACTTGCCGCCGTGGCAGGCGTGGCGGGGCTCGCCATCCTCTGGGCTGTCTTGCTTCGGCGGCAGGTGAAACGGCAGCTGGCCGTCATCGAGGGGCAGGTGCAGCGTGAGGCCGCGATGGAAGAGCGGCGGCGAATCGCCAGTGAATTCCACGACACGCTCGAGCAGGATCTGGCGGGGGTGGCCCTGCGGCTCGACGTGGCCAGCGGTCGCACCGCCGACCCTTCGGCGCGAACCGTGCTCGAGCAGCAGCGGGGCCTGCTGGATCGGATTCGCACCGAAACCCGCGAGTTTCTCTGGGACCTGCGGGATCCCACTCGCCGCGACGGCTCGCTCACCGAGTCGCTCCAGGCGCAGGTGGCATATATGCAGTCGTTCACGACCGTGCCGCTCCGGCTGCGGTGCGAGGGCGGCAGTCCGCGGGTGTCGCCGCTCGTGCAGCATCATTTCCTCAGGCTGGTGCGGGAGGCCGTCTCAAATGCCTTGAAGCATGGCGCCCCGAGCGAGGTGGACATTCGGGTGGCGGCCGATCGGCAGGCCACGTGCGTGGAGGTGGTCGATAACGGAGCCGGGTTCGATGTCGATGCCCGGGGGAGCGTCGTCGGCCACTTCGGCATTCGCGGCATGCGGGAGCGTGCCCGCAGAATCGGCGGCGAGATGGAGATCGAGAGCAGCCCGGCCCATGGCACGCGAGTGGCCGTCCGGGTGCCGCGGGAGGCAGACGAGCCGTAATGCGATGTTTCATCCGGTGTGATTGCCGGTAGCGCCAATGGCGGTTTCCGCGGGTGCGTGCCCTAATTCTTGAATCATGACTGCAGAGCCAGCCATCAGCGTGCTCATCGTGGACGACCACCCGCTGTTTCGCGAGGGGCTCGTCCATGCCCTGGCGACGGAGCGCGGATTTCGGATCGTGGCCGAGGCGGGTGATGGTGGTTCGGGTTTGAGCCTCTGGAATGAGCACCGGCCCGATGTCGCGATCGTCGATGTGAGCATGCCGGGCATGAACGGCATCGACATGGTGCGGCAGCTTCGCTCAGCCCACCCGCGGGCACGGGTGCTGATGCTTACATCGTCGGAGGAAGACGACGACGCCGTCGCGGCCCTCGATGCCGGGGCGTCGGGCTACATCACCAAGAGCGTGCGATATGCCGACCTCATCGCCGCGATCCGCGAGGTGCATGCCGGCGGCCGCCCGATGGGCGAGAGCATCGCCCGCAGGATCGCCGCCCGCGAATCCCGCTCCCCCCTCACGCTGCGAGAGCGTGAGGTGCTGCGCATGCTGTGCGATGGTCTTGGGCACGTGGAGATCGGCGAACGGCTCGACATCTCGGAGCGCACGGCACGGTCACACGTGGCCGCCATCCGCGAGAAGCTCGGCGCCGCCAATGCGGCGCAGGCTGTCGCCAAGGCGTTCGAACTCGGGCTCCTGCCCATGTCGGCGCGGACCGGCCACCGATGACCGTCCGAATCGGTGGCCGGATCGGTGCGTGCATCGTCTCCGGCGCAGTTGCCGCCATGCTGATGGGGTCAACGCCCGGCCGCGGGGAGGCCTATTCATGGACCACCGTCACGATGGGCGGCGGCGGATTCGTCTCGGGGATCATCGCCCACCCCACGGCTGAAGGGCGGATCTACGCCCGCACCGACGTCGGCGGGGCCTATCGGTGGGATCCTGCCGCGGGCTCCTGGATTCCGCTCACCGATTGGCTCAGCCCGGCGGAGTTGGGCCTGATGGGCGTCGAAAGCCTGGCTGTCGATCCACGGCGGCCGGAGCGGGTTTTCATGCTGGCAGGCACACGCTATTGGAACGGCGGTCGCACCGCGATCCTGCGGTCGGCGGATGCCGGGAACACGTGGGAAGTCATCGACGTCACCAAGCAATGGGTCGCCCGGGGCAACAGCCTGGGGCGGCAGAGCGGGGAGAAATTGGCCGTCGATCCCCGCAAGAGCTCGATCCTGCTGTGCGGCACGCGCGACAAGGGCCTGTTCACGAGCACCAATTCGGGCAAGACATGGAGCGAGGTCGCGTCGTTTCCGGTGAAAGCCACGCCGAATGGCAACGGCGTCGCTTTCGTCGTATTTGGCCCGGATGACGGCGAGGAGGGATCGCCCACGCAAACGATCTATGTCGGCGTTTCGCAGGCAGGCGACAACATCTTCAGGTCGCGCGACGGGGGAACGTCGTGGACGCCGATCATGGGTGGGCCCAAGGATCTGATGCCCCAGCGGTGTGCCATGGCCCGCGACGGCACGCTGTATGTCACGTTCGCCAATGGTGCCGGCCCGCACGGGGACGATCGGGTGAAGGAGCCGTATTCCAAGGGGGCCGTCGGCCGGCTGGACGCCGACAGCCAGCAGTGGCAAGACATCACGCCGGGCGGCAGGAGCGTGCCCTACTGTGGCATCGATGTCGATCCCCGGAAGCCGGGCCGCGTGATCGTGAGCACGATCAACTGCTACCAGAAGCAGCCGTGGGGGTGGGGCGATCGCTTCTATCTCACCTCCAACCGCGGCAAATTGTGGACAGACTTGATCGGTCAGCGCAAGATCACGATGGACGACGGGGGATTTCCATGGATCGAGGGGAAGGCCATTCACTGGGCCGGCTGCATCCGCTTCGATCCACTGGATCCGAAGCGGGTGTTCGTGACGTCGGGGAACGGCATTTTTCGCACCAACAACGTCGAGGCGGATGCGGCACGATGGATCTTCACCGCCCGTGGGCTGGAGGAGACGGTGCCGATGGATTTCATCAGTCCCGTCGGCCGGCCGCCGGTCTCCGTGATCCTCGATTACGACGGATTCGTTCACGACGACATCCGCTCGTCGCCGCGGCTCGGCAATCACCGGCCGCCGATGGGGTCGGTGACGGGCCTGGCGGTCGCCGACCGCGAGCCCGACGCGATCGCCCGTGTGGGCAAGCTCCTGCAGATTTCGCGCGACGGCGGCAGAGAATGGACTCCCGCCAAGACGGTGCCGGAGCCGGATGCGAGCGGTGGGTGCATCGCCTTCGCGGCCGATGCCTCGCGGCTCTTCTGGCGGCCGAAAAACTCGAAGATCCTCTACTGGACGCAGGATGACGGACAAACCTGGACGGCCGCCAAGGGGCTTCCCGAAAGCGATACGCCGCGGCCGGTGGCCGATCCCGTGGAACCGCGCACGGTGTATTGCTACCACGGTGCGACCGGCGAGATTTTTGCGTCGTACGACGCGGGTGAGTCGTTCGCGGCCGTCGGGCGAACAGACAAGGGCGGCAATGCCGTGATGCGGACGGCGCCCGGCCATGAAGGGCTGCTCTCGATCGCACTGGGGAAGGGCGGGCTCGGGTGGTCGGGCGACGGGGGACGCACGGTGACGAAATTTCCTGACGTGACGCTCTGTCGCGCGGTGGGGACCGGGAAGTCACCTGCCGAGAAAGACTTCCCCACGCTCTATCTGTGGGGTGTGGCCAAGTCCTCCACCGGGAAGGCAGGCAAGGAAGGCGTCTACCGTTCGATCGATCAGGGCCGCACGTGGCGACGAATCAACGACGATGCACATGAATACGGTGGCTTGGGAAATGCCGGCTTCGTCGTCGGAGATCAAAACGTGTTCGGGCGTGTTTATCTCAGCACGGCGGGGCGTGGAGTTGTCGTGGGAGAGCCGGCCACCGGTGAAGAGTGAGCGTAGCGCTGTTCACTCTCGGCGGCTGAAAATGCATCAGGCGAGTTTTGTCTTTCCCGGGATGGCGAACTCCGGCTTGGGGAGCGCGGAGTCCCAGGTGAGATGCTTGGGGAAGAGATCGAGCTTCGACTCCTCGGTGGCGAATGTCCACGTCACCTTCTGCCCCGTGTAGGCCGCCATCCGGCCCATCACGGCCACCATCGAGCTGTCGGCGAGCTGCTTGATCTCGACGATCGGCTGCCCTGTGCGGATGGAATCGACGAGGTCTTTGTGCTCTTGCTTATACGCGGCGGCGATGCTGCCTTTCATCTCCCACGCGACGTTTCCGGCGCGGTCGATGATCCGGGAGCCGGCGTCGGAAGCCCCGATGTGGCACTGCCCCTTGGTGCCGTAGATCACGTTGCCGATGTCGCTCGCCGCCCCGGGGATCTGCCGGCACATGAACGACACGAGCCGCTTGCCCGGATAGTCGTAGTCGAGGCTCATGCTGTCCCACATCTCGCTGTCGCCGGATCTCGTGAACCGGCCGCCGCCGCCGAACACGGCGACAGGATTCTCGCCCATCACCCAGTTCATGAGGTCGAGATTATGCACGGCCTGCTCGGCGATCTGGTCGCCTGAAAGCCAGATGAAGTGCATCCAATTGTTGAGCTGGTATTCGGCATCGCTCATGTCCTTGGTGCGCGGGCGATACCAGATCCCACCCGAACAGTAGCGCGCTGTGGCCCCGATCACGTCGCCGATCGCCCCTTGGCGAATCTGCTCGATCGCGCCGACGTAATTCACCTGCCGACGGTATTGCGTGCCGGCCACCACCGTGAGCCCCTTTCGGACGGCGTCGTCATGCGCCTCGAGGCAGATCCGGTAGCCCGCTGGATCGACGCAGCCCGGCTTTTCGGCAAACACATGCTTGCCGGCCGCGACAGCCTCGCGGAGATAAGCGGGCCGGAAGCCGGGCGACGTGGCGATCAGCACGAGATCGACTGCCGGGTCGTCGAGCACGCGCTTGTAGCCATCGAGCCCGCCATGCAGCTTCGCATCGGCGATGGCGACCTTCGCGCCGTGGTGCGCCAGGTTTTTGCGCAGAGCGTCGCACTTGGCGGCGTAGAGATCCGCCGCCGCGACGAGCTTCACGCCCTCGTTGATCGTGAGCGAGTCGTTGACGGCGCCGCTGCCGCGGCCGCCGCAGCCGATGATGCCCAGCCGCAGCTCGCGCAGGGGCTCCGCCGCCGGGAGCTGCGAGTGGACCATCGTGGCCGAGACCACTGCCGCCGTCGCCGCGGTGAACGATCGCCGCGACACGGCAGTCTGGGTGTATGAATCGATGGGCATGGCAGCGATCCTCGCGAGCACGGTTACTTGAGGAGGGGCAGGAGCCGGGCCAGTTCCACCACCAGCCGTTTGCCGGTGTCGTCAGCGACGCCCGGGCATGAGAGTGGCTCATGCGGTTCGACACTCGCCTCGTGTGTGTATCCGTGGCCCACAGGCTGGCGAAATGCCCGCGTGCGTCGCGTGGCGGCGTCGATCACCCATACTTCCGGAATGCCGTGGCGGGCGTAGAGCGGCACCTTCACGCCGAGGTCATAGGCGAGGCTCGAGTCGGCCACCTCGATCACGAGCAGAGAATCGGCCGGCCCTGGATGAGCCGTCGTGTAGAAGTCGGCCCGGGGCCGCAGGATCGCGATGTCTGGCTCCGGCTCATTCACGTCGTCGAGACGCAGCGGATTCTGGCACCATACGACGGCTGTGGCCCCAAGCTTCTGGCTGAAAAGCATCGCCAAGCGGGCGACGATCGCCGCGTGGAGGGCTCCGATCGGCGACATGTCGATGATCTCCCCATCGATGAGCTCCACCCGGTCAGTGGGCGCGAGAATGCCTGTCTCGCCCATGCGATGAAACGCATCGACCGTGATCACGTGTCGCGACGGGGGCGTGAGCGGGATCGTCGCCATGGCGGTTGAAGTGTGCGCGAAACAATCGAACGCATTTACGGCGCTGTGCAAAAGTATAGCGATGGCCACGCCATTCTCAATCCTGGCATCTCCGCTCCATGTGCTGCAGGGCCTCGCGCCGCAGCCTGCTCGCAGCCCAGGGCCAGGTGCTCGAGGTCCGCTGAACAGCGAGATCGTTCGCGGTGGCTCTTTTGATGGTACGGTATGGCCTTTCTGGAGCCATGGAGATGCTGCCACTTCTCGTGATTGCCGTCGCGATCGCCGCGCTCGTCGCGCTCGTGGCCGTCGCCAAGGTGCATCCGTTTCTGGCGTTCGTCATCGTGTCGGCGGGGGCGGCCCTGGCGTTTGGCATGCCGGCGGCCGAGATCGCCGGAGCCATCCGCAAGGGGATCGGCGATGTGTTCGGCTCGCTCGCGATCGTGATCGTCACCGGGGCGATGCTCGGCAAGCTCGTGGTCGAGAGCGGGGCGGCCCAGCGGATCGCCGACACCCTCGTGGCCGCCTGCGGCGAAAAGCACATGGCGTGGGCGATGGCGCTCACAGGCTTCATCGTGGGGATTCCGCTTTTCTACGGCGTGGGCTTCGTGCTGCTCGTGCCGATCATCATCGCCGTGGTGAGCCGGTCGCGGCAGCCGCTCTTGGTGGTGGCGATGCCGGCGCTGGCGTCGATGAGCGTGGCGCATGGTCTTTTGCCGCCGCATCCGGCGCCCACGGCCCTCGTGGCCACGTTCCACGCGAATCTCGGGCTCACGCTGCTCTATGGCTTCGCGATCGCGATCCCCGCGCTCGTGATCGCGGGGCCCGTGTTCGGGCGATTGCTCGGCGGCATTCGGGCCGATCCGTTGCCAGGCCTCGCCGCCACGCCCCGCCCCGAGCACGAGCTGCCCAGCACGTTCGTGAGCATCACGACGGCCCTTCTGCCGGCGCTCTTGCTCGGCCTCACGGCCGTCGCGGGCGGCGTCGTGCCTGCGGGAACATCCGCGGCCACCGTGCTGAAAGTGGCGTCGGATCCCGACGTCGTGATGGTGGCGTCGCTCCTCGTGGCCGCCGTCACGCTCGGCCTCGCCCGCGGCCGCTCGCTGCCGGCCGTGATGAGCACGTTTTCCGGCGCGATCGGCGACGTGGGCTCGATCCTGCTCGTGATCGCCGGCTCGGGGGCCTTCAAGGAAGTGCTCGTGAAGAGCGGCGTGAGTGCGGAGATCGGCCGCGTGCTCGAGGGCCTGCCGGTCGATCCGCTCCTGCTGGCGTGGATCGTCACGGCCGCGATTCGCGTGTGCGTGGGCTCGGCGACGGTGGCCGGGCTCACGGCGGCGGGCATTCTCGCGCCGGTGGTGGCGAGCGGAGGCGTCGATCCGAATCTGATGGTGCTCGCGATCGGCTCGGGCAGCCTCGTCTGCTCCCATGTGAACGACTCGGCGTTTTGGATGTTCAAGGAGTATTTCAATGTGAGCCTGGGCGACACGCTCCGCAGTTGGACCGTGATGGAGACGATCGTGTCGGTCGTGGGCTTGGCCGGCGTGCTCGTGCTCGCGCGGCTCGTGTGATGGCGGTGCGAGGTCGGGCTCCGCTTTCACGCGGAGTCCCCGGGCTTCCGCCCGGGGCTTTTTGGCGCGGGGGCATCCTCTCGGCTCACGCCTCGGGCTTCCGGGGCGCGGGGGCATCCTCTCGGCTCACGCCTCGGGCTTCCGTGGCGCGGGGGCATCCTCTCGGCTCACGCCTCGGGCTTCCGGGGCGCGGGGGCATCCTCTCGGCGCACGCCCGCGGCGC
>JAIXPT010000251.1 GCA_027486095.1 Planctomycetaceae bacterium
CCATCAGGTCGCCGGTGCGGAAGTGCGGGTTCAAGCCGCCGCACGCATTGGTGACCACGAGCCGGCGGGCCCCGAGGCGCTGGAGCACACGCACCGGAAACGTGATCTGGGCGAGCGGATAGCCCTCGTAGGCATGCTGCCGCCCCTCCAGCACCACGACGGGCACGCCCTCGAGCAGGCCGCACACGAGCTGGCCGGCATGGCCGTGGGCCGTCGAGCGGGCGAAGTGCGGAATCGTGTCGTAGGGAATCGTCACCGCGCCGGTGATCGCGGCCGTCACGCCGCCCAGCCCGCTGCCGAGAATGATGCCCACGGCCGGCGTGTGCGGCCAGCGGCGCGAGATCTCCACGCAGGCTTCCGTGATCTTGTCGTATTGGTCGAGCATGCGTGCTCTCCTTGTGCCCGGGCGGGTTTGCCTACTCGTGGCCGAGCAAAGCCCGGAAATCGGGCCGCGCCCGCAGGGAGTCGAGATCGGGATCGACCTCGAGGTGCGCCAAATCGTCGTAGCCCAAGAGGATGGCCGACGAGAGCGAATCGATCGCCTCGTCGGGCCGGCCTGCGAGAGCCAGCGAACAGGCGAGATTGTAGCGGGCCAGGAAGTCGTCAGGCAGCCGTTCCACGAGCCGGCGATCGATGTCGAGCGCCCGATGCACGTCGCCCTTCTTGGCGACCAGCTCGCCGAGCGTCCGCAGCACTTCCACCGACTCGCCATTGCGGGCGAGCAGTTTCTCGAAGAAGTCGATGTCGAAGTCGAGCTGGTTCAGCTTTCCAAACCAGTCGGTCGTGCGGGTGCCTGTCATCGGGCCCTCCGATCGTCGATCGCTACTTCTTCTTGCCCGGCACCTTCCCCGGGGGCGGCGCCGGCTCGGCTTCGTCAGGATGATCCCAGTCGGGGTCGTTTGATTCTTCCTCGAAATCGTCGTCGAAATCGTCGTCGAAATCATCGAAGCTCGACTCTTCGTCGGGCGCCGGCGCACCGACGTCGAGGTCTTCGTCTTCCTCGAGTTCGTCGTCATCGACATCGGGGTCGGCGGCGACGATTCGGCCACGTGATGGAAGCGCGGTGGGCATCGGCGGGGAGGGAACTCCGGGGAGGGGCGGCGAGACAAAGAAAACAGGTTCCGGCCGGCCGCGTCAAGGCGTCTGCCCCCGCGGCCCCGGCTTGGGACCATACGGGCCCCCGCGGCCGGGGCCAGCAGACTCTGGATTACGTCTTCCGCCGCAGGAAGCGGCGATCATCGATCCAGGAAACCCTCGGCGTTTCCTGCGGTCGATCAAGTGGACAAAGGCCATGGATGGCTTTTTCCACGGACAGCTAGGTGTGGTAGTCGGCGTTGAGGTGGACGTATTCGGCCGTCAGGTCGCTCGAGTAAAACCGGATCGACGCGGGGCCGGAGTGCACGGCCAATTCGATCAGCGTTTCCCGAGCATCTTTGATCGACGCGGAGACTCGATCCGCATCGAACGCCACGGGCTGGCCATGCTCGAAAAGGAGCGTGCCATTGAGCCGCAGCACGAGCTTGTTTGGGTCGAATGCCACCCCGGAGTAGCCAGCCGCCGACACGATCCGGCCCCAGTTGGGATCGGCGCCGTGGATGGCCGTCTTCACGAGCGGGCTGTCGGCCACGGTGCGGGCGATCTGCCGGGCCTCGTCGCGCGTGCGGCAGCCGGTGACCTCGACGCGGAGCACGTGCGTGGCGCCCTCGCCGTCGTCGGCGATCTCGCGGGCGAGCGCCTCGCAGGCGTGGGCGAGCGCCGTGGCGAAGGCGTCGAGGCCTTTTCCAGTGAGCGGCGTGCCGCCGGCGGCGCCGTTGGCGAGCAAGAGCACGGTGTCGTTGGTGCTCGTGTGCCCATCCACGCTTACGCAGTTGAAGGTCTGCTCCGTGGCTTCGCTGAGCAGCCGCTGGGCGTCGGCAGGCGCGAGAGCCGCGTCGGTGAGAATCACGCCGAGCATCGTGGCCATGCGGGGGCCGACCATCGCCGCCCCTTTCGCCATGCCGAAAAGCGTGTGGGCGACGCCAGCGGCTTGGAACGACGAGCCGGAGAGCTTGGGCCGCGTGTCGGTGGTCATCATGCCGCGGGCCGCGGTCACCACCGCATCGGCATCGGTGCCCAGACGGCCGGCCACGATCTCGATGCCCGCCTTGATCTTTTCGAGCGGCAGAAATTCGCCGATGATGCCGGTCGAGAGCACGAGCACGCCCGCTTCGGGCACGGCGAGCGCAGCAGCCGCGGCGCCGGCCATCGCGGCGGCATCATCGAGGCCGCGGGTGCCCGTGCAAGCGTTGGCGTTGCCCGAGTTGATCGCGACCGCGCGAAAGCCCGTGCCCGGCGTGCGGGCCCGATCGAAGGCCACGGGGGCGGCGAACACGAGATTCGTGGTGTAGACCCCGGCCGCAGTCGCCGGCAGATCCGACACGACGAGCGAGATGTCTTCGCGGGTGGGGTTGCGCTTCAGGCCCGCATGGACCCCGGCGACGCGAAAACCCTTCGGCAGCGGCGGAATCGGCAGGCGGACGGGTGTTTCGGTGATGCTCATCGTTGGGGTTCAGGGCAGGCCTGCCGTTTCGGGAAGCCCGAACACGCAGTTGAAGTTCTGGACGGCGGCGCCGGCGGCGCCTTTGACGAGGTTGTCGAGGCAGCTGATCAGGAGCACGCGGCCGCGGACCACGCGGGCCGTGATGTCGCAGAAGTTGGTGTCGACCGTGTCTTTCGTGGCGGGCAGGTGATCGACGACGCGCACGAACCGCTCGCCGGCATAGGCGTCGCGGAGCAGCTTCATGACATCGGCTTCGGCCATCGTCAGCTTCGGGCGGACATAGATCGTGGAGAGAATGCCGCGATCCATCGGCGCGAGCTGCGGCGTGAAGATCACCTCGGGCCGCGCGCCGGCGTGCCGGCCGATCACCTGCTCGATCTCCGGCGTGTGCCGATGCCGGCCCACGTTGTAGGCCGACATGCTTTCGTTGCATTCGGGAAAATGCGTCATCAATTTCGGCGAGCGGCCAGCGCCGCTCACGCCGCTCTTGGAATCGATGATCACGTCATCGAGATGGAAGAGCCCGCTCTTCACGAGCGGGGCGAGTGGCAGAATCGCCGACGTCGAGTAGCACCCGGGGTTGGCGACGAGGCTCGCCCCGGCGATCCGGGAGCGGAAGAGCTCGGGCAGGCCATACACCGTGGCCCCGAGCCGCGCGGCATCGGGATGCTCGTGGCCATACCATTCGAGATAGGTGGCGGCGTCGTCGAGCCGGTAGTCGGCGCTGAAGTCGATCACCTTCGCCCCGGCGGCGAGCACCTGAGGCACGATCTCCGCGCTCGCGCAGTGCGGCAGGCAGGAAAACACGCAGTCGGCCCGCTTGCCGACGTCGTCAGGCCCGAGATCCTCGAGCGGCAGTTCGAGGCGGCCGACGAGGCTGGGGTGGATCGTGGAGATCGGGGGACGGCCCTCCTGCCGGCTCGTGACGGCCACGATCTTCGCATCGGGGTGGCGCAGCAGAAGCTTGATCGCCTCGAGGGCGGTGTAGCCGGTGGCTCCGAGAATGGCGACGGTGATCATGAATCGTGGCTCGATGACGGGGACGTTTTATACCGGGAATGCGCCTTGTAGGACAGGCTTTAGCAGCCTGTCTGGCAGTCTGACAGGCTGAAGCCTGTCCTACATGTGCGTCATCAGCCGCTTTTCGATCAGGCGGATCAGCCAGCGCGACACGGCCGTCTTCGTGCCCGACGTGTCGCCCACCCGCGCGTGGCTTCGATCGTAGACCGTGACGGCCGTCTTGGCGGCGTCGATCGCCGAGAGGTCGTTGACCACGATCAGGTCGCATCGCTTGGTGGTGATCTTCTCGAGGGCCCGCCGCGGGTCGGCGCCCGGCTCCAAGGCGAAGGCCACCATCCACTGATTGCCGCGGGCCTTGCGGGCGACGGTGGCGATCACGTCCACCGTCGGCTTGAGCCGGAGCAGGAGCGTGGTGCCGCGGCGCGAGATCTTGCCGGGCACGTGGGCCACCGGCTCGAAGTCGCAGGGAGCGGCGGCAGCGATCACGCCATCGACCCGAGGCAGACGCTCGAGACACGCGGCGAGCATCTCGGCCGTAGTGGTGACTGGCACGACCTCGACGCCAGCGGGATAGGCGACGGCCACGGGACCACTGACCACGACCACGTCGTGACCGGCGGCGCGGGCCGCCTTCACGAGGCCGAGGGCCATGCGGCCGCTCGAAGCATTCGTGAGAAACCGCACGTCGTCGATGGCGGCGCGGGTCGGCCCGGCAGTGATCAAGATACTGGCCATGCGTAACGCTCGGCGAAGGCGTGCTCGGCTACGGAGTGAATGCCCGCGGCCCGGCGGCCAGCGTGGTGCGGATCACGGCTGCGATCTCCTCCGGCTCGGCCATCCGGCCGGTGCCCTGACGGCGGCACGACAGCCAGCCAGTGCCAGGCTGCACGATGATGCCTCCGTCGGCAGCCACCTGCTGCACGTTGCGCTGCACGGCCGGCTTCTCCCACATCGCGGCGTTCATGGCCGGAGCATAGAGCACCGGGCACTCGGCGCAGAGCAGGAGCGTGGTGAGGAGGTCGTCGGCCACGCCGCCGGCGGCCTTGGCGAGGAGGTCGGCCGTGGCCGGTGCCACGATCACGAGGTCGGCTTTCGTGGCCAGCTCGATATGGGCCCCGAGCGGAAACGCCGCCGGATCGAAGCTCCGGCTCGCGACAGGACGCCCGGTGAGCGCCGCAAACGTGGCCGCTCCGATGAACCGCCGCGCGTTGCGCGTGAGCACAGCCGTGACCTGCGCCCCATCCTGCACGAGCAGGCTCGTGAGGGCTGCGGCCTTGTAGGCGGCGATGCCTCCCGAGACGCCAACGACGATCTCAGGGCCGGACTTCACAGGATCGAGGTATCGAAGTCCAGCGGGCCGCCGGCCTCGGGGGATTCGCCCGTGATCCGCAGGTTCGACGAGGTGTCGAGAAAGATTTTGTCTTGCTTGATCTCCTCGATCACGATCTGCATCTTGTCGTCGGAGTCGATATCGACGAGCGGGCGGCCACCCGCGTTGAGGGCGACGAGCCGCTTCTGGATCAGCGTCGAGAGCTTGAAGCGGCCTCCGACCTTGTTGACGATTTCTTCTTCGCGCAGGTCGTCGATCATGCGGGGACTCCTGAAGGGGTGCGGGGTTGCGGGGGTGATGCGGGCAGGCCGGCGTCGGTGAGGATGCGTTTGATCGAGGCGACGGCGGTTTCCAGATTTTCGTTGACGACGCGGTGTTGGTAGCGGTGGGCTTCGTGCAACTCGCGCCGGGCGACCTCCAGCCGCCGCGCCATCGCCTCCGGGCTCTCGGTGCCGCGGCCGGTGAGCCGCTCTTCGAGCTGGTCGGGGTGGGAGGGCTCCACGAAGATCGTGACGGCCTCAGGATACCGCTTCAGGATCGAAAGTGTACCCTCCACGTCGATCTCGAGCACGACCCACGCGCCGGCTGCCAGCCGGGGGGCCACCTCGGCCACGAGCGTGCCATACCAGTGCTGGCGGCCGTACACGCGGCAACATTCGAGAAATTCGCCGGCAGAGCGGCGTTTTTCGAACTCCTCAGTCGTGAGAAAGTGGTAATCCACGCCGTCGCGTTCGCCCGCCCGGGGCGGCCGGGTGGTCGCCGAGATGCTGGGAATGAGCTCGGGCAGGTCGGCGAGCAGCCGCCGCAGAATCGACGTCTTGCCGACGCCGGAGGGGCCCGAAATCACGACGAGTTTGCCGGCAAGGAGCGCCATCCGAATGTTCTACCGCACCGGCCCACAGGCTGAAAAGCCTAGCCTCGTTGGCCCGGAGCGGAAGCGACGGGACTCCGGGTATGCGAACGATCTCGTGTTCCATTCCATATGGAGACCGGGCTCTGCAGCCACGCGGATTCCCCGGGCTTCCGCCCGGGGCTTTTTGGCATGCAGGGCATCCTCTCGGCTCGCGCCTCGGGCTTCCGCTGGATGCCGATACGGGTGGCCCCTGGCGGTCGGCGTCTACTCGACGTTCTGCAGCATTTCGCGGAGCCGCTCGATGCGGGTTTTCGCATCCACGACGGCATGGGCGATCGCGACGTCGGGCGACTTGGCGGCGATCGTGTTGGCCTCGCGGGCGAGCTCCTGGGCCAAGAAGTCGAGCGAACGGCCGGGCGACTCCTCACCGAGCAACCGCTCGAACTGATCGACGTGGCTCTCGAGCCGTACGAGCTC
Organism: Planctomycetaceae bacterium; assembly: GCA_027486095.1. Taxonomy (GTDB): domain Bacteria; phylum Planctomycetota; class Planctomycetia; order Pirellulales; family UBA1268; genus RGVT01. The sequence goes on from JAIXPT010000251.1 coordinate 6,220, forward strand.
TTCGGCGATGTCGGCTCGGTCGGCGAGCAGGGCGATCTCGCGGGCCACGTCGGCGTCGCCGAGCGACACGCCCTGTGCCGCGAGTAGCTTCCCGACCCGCTCGGTGAGCCGCCGGCGGTGGTCGTCGAGCATCGCGGGCACCCGCGTGCGGATCGTCGCGATCAAGCCGCGAAGCTCTTCACAGGTGGCCCGCATGTCGCGCGCGAGAGTGTCGCCTTCGGTGCGGCGCATCGAGTCGAGGGCGTCGAGCGCCGCGTCCAGGGCCTTCGCCACGAGCGGCCAGGTGCGGTCGAGCGCGTCGCTCGCCGGCAGGCTGTCGGCCAGGATGCCGGGGAGCGAGAGCAGAGCATCCGCCGATTTCGGCAGGGTGAGATCATGGCGGCTGCAAAACGTTTCGAGCTGGCCGAGATAGGCTTCGAGCTGGCTGGCGTCGAGCGACCGGGCGGGTGGCGCCAAAGCTCCGGTCACGTCGAGCGTCATCTGCACCGAACCCCGCCGCACGCGCCGCCGCACGGCCGCCTCGATCTGGGCTTCGAGCGCCGCAAAACCCTCGCGCGAGCGAAGTGCAAACTTGAGAAACCGGTTGTTGACGCAGCGAAGTTCGATGCGGCACGTGCTCGCGCCATCGGTGGCGACCGCTTCCCCGCAGCCGGTCATGCTCAACGCCATCACGAGGCTCCGCCGCGAGTTACTTGGCGGCTGCTGGCTCTGCCGCAGCCGGCGGGGTGGGCTGCGATTCCGCAGCCGGTGATGCAGCGCTGGGGGCCGGCGAGGCGGGCGTCTCGGCTGCAGGAGCGGCAGCCGGCGGAGCGGGTTCCCTTGAGCCGCTTGGGGCGGTCTCCGTGGCAGCGGGCGGAGCCAGGGGTTGGCCAGGCGGTTGCGTGCCGGGTTGGGCGCCTGCCGAGGGGCCCATGGCCTCGGGGGCGGCGCTACCGAGCGTGCCACTTAAGAGCGACTGCTGCCGGCCGAGCACGTTGATCGAGAGTACGCAGAGCAGAATCCAGAAGGCGGCCACGCCAACGGTGATCTTCGTGAACACGTCGCCCGCCTTCGTGCCAAACGCACTCTGGCCGCCCATGCCGCCGAATGCCCCGGCGAGCCCGCCGCCGCGGCCGCGTTGGATGAGCACGAGGAAAATCAGAAACAGCGCCGTGAAGACGAGCGTGAAGCCGAGAGCGAAGCGAACGAGCGTGAGCATGGATCACCCTGTGGTCAGACTGGCCGGGAAGTTGGCCAGAATAGCGGATTGAATCGCTGGCGCCGACGCCGATCAGCCGAACGCCTTGGCGATTCCCAGGAAATCGTCCGCCTTGAGGCTCGCCCCGCCCACCAGCGCCCCGTCGATGTCGGGCTGCCGGGCCAGATCGGCCGCATTGTCGGGCTTGACGCTGCCGCCGTATTGGATCCGCACGCGGCCCGCGACCTCGGGCGACGAGAGCTTGGCAAGCAGCCCCCGGATCAGGGCGTGCACCTCTTGGGCCTGCTCGGGCGTGGCGACCTTGCCCGTGCCGATCGCCCACACCGGCTCATAGGCCACGACCACTTTTTCGAGGTCGGCGGGCGAGAGCCCGGCGAGCGAGCCTTGCACCTGCCCGCTCACAACCGCCGCGGTCCGGTCCGCTTCGCGTTCCTCGAGCGTCTCACCGACGCACACGATCGGCACGAGGCCGGCCGCAAGCGCGGCCTTGGTCTTCATGTTGACGGCCGCGTCGATCTCGCCGAAGAGCGTCCGCCGCTCCGAGTGGCCGAGGATCACGTACTGGCAGCCGAGGTCCACGAGCATCGGCGGGGCCACCTCGCCCGTGAAAGCACCGCTTGCCTTGTCGAGCATGTTCTGGGCACCGAGGCCGACGTCGCTCTTCGCCGCGGTGAGCGTCGTGCCGACGGTCTCGACATAGACCGCCGGCGGGCAGAGCACGAGTTCGACCGCCGCCGCCTCACCTCGCCGCGCGGCCACGGCCGCCGTCAGCTCTTTGGCCTTGGCCCGATCGAGGTTCATCTTCCAATTGCCGGCGACGATCTTCTTTCGCGACATGCTCGTGGGCTCCGGGGGTTGGATCGCGTGGCGTCAGAGTATCGATTTTTTTGCCATTCGCCAGCCACGAGTGAACTCGCCCGAGCCGGCTTCGGAGCGGGTGATTCGCTATTCGGTTGTCAAACGCAATTGCGATTCCAGGCCGTACGCGCCCAAGCCAGCTTCGGGGGAGCGGCAAAAGCCTCCTCTCTCCGGCCGCCGCGGCCGTCGTTCGGGAAGCGTTCGCCGACTCCCCCGAAGCCTCGCCTTGCTCGTTGGGGAGGCTCGGGGTTACCCCGTATCGTCTCGCCGGACGTTCGCCTTCGCCGGAAGCCCGAGGCGTAAGCCGAGAGGATGCCCGGATTGCGAATAGCCACGCGTCTTCCCCTCGGCTCACGCCTCGGGCTTCCTCTGAGGAGACAGGGGTAACCCCGAGCCTCCTCAGCTGGAAAGGGGAGGCGGCGGAGACGGTCGGTGCGATGCGGTAGAGCCGACGGGCAGATACGC
>JAIXPT010000291.1 GCA_027486095.1 Planctomycetaceae bacterium
CACGTGCTCGTCGATCGGCCCGATGTCCGCGGCCGCGAGGCGATCCTGCGCGTGCACGTGGCCGACGTGAAGCTCAACCCCTCGGTGAATCTCGAGCAGGTGGCCCGGATCACGTCGGGGTTCTGCGGGGCCGACCTCGCGAATCTGGTCAACGAAGCGGCCCTGCTCGCCGCCCGCAACAACAAGACCTCGGTCGGCATGGAGGAATTCAACGAGGGCGTCGAGCGGGTCACGGCCGGCCTCGAAAAGAAGAAGCGCGTGATCCACGAAGACGAGAAACGCCGGGTGGCATACCACGAAGCAGCCCACGCGCTCGTCGCCTTCTCGCTGCCCAACACCGACCCCGTGCACAAAGTGTCGATCATCCCGCGAGGCCTGGCGGCCCTCGGCTACACGATGCAGCGGCCCGAAGACGACCGCTATCTGATGACGCAGAGCGAGCTCGAAAGCCGTATCCAGGTGCTGTTGGCCGGCACGATCGCCGAGGAGATGGTCTATGCCGATGTCTCGACGGGCGCCCAAAACGACCTCGAGCGGGCGAGCGAGATCGCCCGGGCGATGGTGATGGACTACGGCATGAGCCGGCTGGGGCGGGTGACGTATCGCGAGAGCCCGCGGTCGCCGTTTCTGGCGGCCGCCGGCGCCGATCTGCCCTCGGCCCGCAGCCACAGCGAGGAGACCGCCCGCGAGATCGACGAAGAGGTGCGCGGGATCATCGATCGCTCGATCCTGGAGGTGCGCCGGATTCTCGAGACCAGGCGTGAAGCCCTCGAGGCCGTGGCGAAGCGGCTCATCGAAAGCGAAGTGATCGATGGCAGCGAGCTGCGCGAAATCGTCGAGGCGGCCACCGGCAGCCCCCAACTCGTGCCCGGCACCGACACCGACCGCCGGCCGGCCCGCCCCCCGGCCGAGAGTGGTGAGGCCCGGGCCGTCGGTGAAGCGGGCGAATGAGCCGCTACCTTCGGTACAGGCCGCACGGCCTGCCCCGTTCGCCTCGGCCGTCGAGCCGCCGGGCCCACGATGCCGACGAAAGATGCGTGCAAGCACCATAACCGCTCGCCGCTCGAAACCCGTGCCGACCGCGATCCGTTCGGCAGCAGCCATCATGTGGAAAAGCTTTTTCATCGCCGCCGGAATCTTCGCCTGTGTCGCCGGGCTGGAGTTGCTCGTCATCGACTCGGCGGTCGTGCTGCCGATCAACGGGCAGGGTGCCACCCGGGTGTTCATGGCCCCTGACTGGGCCCCATGGACGCTGATCTCGGGCGGGGCGATCACCCTGCTGAATTTTTGCTCGCTACCGATCAAGTCGGCGGGCCAGGTGCCCAGGCCGCACTGATCGCCGACTGACGACGCACGGCGTGCCTAGAATACGCTCGGCCATAGTCGGCCTGCACCGCCATGCTCACCACCTGCACCAAGCCAGTTCGTGACACCGTCTTGTATGACGGCAGATGCGGCTTTTGCCGGCAACGCGTGGCGAACCTGCAGCGGGCCGATCTGTGGCACCGGCTCACATTCATATCGCTGCACGACGAGAGCGTGGCCCGCGATTTTCCAGAGGTGCCCGCGGAGCGGCTCCACGACGAGATGGTCGTGATCGACACGCATGGCCACGTCCGCGGCGGGGCGACGGCTGTGCGGTATCTTTCGAGGACGCTCCCCCTGCTCTGGCCACTGGCGCTCGTGCTGCACGTGCCTGGCAGCCTGCCGATCTGGAACTGGCTCTATCGACTCGTCGCCCGCAATCGCATACGTCTGGCGGGGTCGTGCGAAACCGACGCCTGCCGACGGTGAGCGAGGAGCGAAGCGACCGCTCCGCTCAGTCGGTTTCTTTCAGAAGCCGAGTCATCGTGTTGGCGTGAACGCCCAGCAGCTTCGCGGCCCGGGCCTTGTGGCCACGCGTGATCTCGAGTGCCTGGCGGATCGCCTGATGCCGCAGCTTGCCCAGGTCGAGGCACGGCAGCCGGCCCGGCCCCTGCGGCCCCTTCGAGCCGCCGCGAACGGGAAGCTGGGGCTCGATCTGCAGCACGTAGGCCTGCTCGATCACGTGCGACAGTTGCCGGACGTTGCCGGGCCACTCGAATGCACAGAACTCGGCGAGCTGGTCCGGCGTGGGCGTCCACACGGGCAGGCGATAACGCTCCGCGAACTGCCGTGCGAAGAAGTCGATGAACTCCGGGATGTCCTCGCTCCGCTCACGCAGCGACGGCACCTTGAGCTCGATCATATTGAGCCGGTAGTAGAGATCCTCGCGGAACGAACCCTTCTCGACTTCCGCTTCCAGATCACGATTCGTCGCGGCCACCACCTGCACGTCGATCGGCACCGGCTCCGTAGCGCCGACCGGCAGCACCTCGCGTTGCTGGAGCACGCGCAGGAGCTTGGGCTGGAGCTCTTGCGGCATCTCGCCGATCTCGTCGAGAAATACCACGCCGCCCTGCGCCGCCCGGAAGATGCCGAGCGACCGCCCGGCGGCTCCGGTGAACGCTCCCTTTTCATGGCCGAAAAGTTGGCTCTCGGCGAGCGACGGCGTGAGCGCCGCACAGTTGACCGGCACGAAGATCTTGTCGCGGCGTGGGCCGCTGCGGTGCAGCAGTCGCGCCCAAAGCTCCTTGCCGGTGCCCGTCTCACCGGACACGAGCACCGTGCACTCGACCTCGGCGGCACGCTCGACCGCCCGGGCGATCCGCCGCATCGCGGCGTTGGTGCCGAGCACCCAGTTGGCCAAGCCGCGTTCGGCCGTCGCGCACGCAGCGCCGCCCGCGGTGTCGGCGACGACCGGGTCGAGCGACCCACCGCGCGGATCACGCGCGGCCGCCAGAGCACTGCGGAAGTTGGTAGGCACGATGGCCATGGAAAAGCGACCCAAGGGTGGTCTTGAGTATCTTTTACCGCGGGATTGAAAGCAACTTTTCGTTGCGGGAATTTTCCGCCGGCAAGCCCGCCCGGCCCCAGTTTCCCCAGGCCTGATTCAAACCCAAGCCACCATGGCACTTACGGGCGGTAGCCCGAGGCAGCTCGGCCGCTAGGGCCCGGGCGTCTTGTCGCCCTCGCCTGCCCGCTCCGCCCCGTTTGTCGCCTTGAAAAACAGGAGGTGCTGCCACGGCAGGCGGTCGAACTGCCGCTCGAGCCGGTAGCCCGCCGGCTCGAGCTCGGCCCGCACCTGGGCCTTCGTCATCTTATGGAGCGGCTTGATCGGCACGGCCGGATCTTCGCCGCGAAACTCGGCGAGCACGAGCAGGCCGTCGGGGGCGAGGCTCTCGTGAATCCGCGCGAGCATCGCCTCGGGGTGGGAAAACTCGTGGTACACATCGACGCACAGCACGAGATCGACGGCCGCCAGCGGCAGCCGCGGATCGATCGGCGTGCCGAGCACGGGGCGGACGTTTCTCACGCCTTCGCGCGCGAGTCGCTCGGCGAGCATGTGGAGCATCTCAGGCTGCACATCCACCGCGTAGACGAGGCCCCGCGGCCCAACCCGCCTGGCCAATTCCAGCGTGTAGAAGCCGTTGCCGCAGCCCATGTCGCAGACCACCTGCCCGGGCCGGATGTCGAGCGCCTGGATGAGCATCCGGCAGTCTTCTTCGCGCTGCCGGCTCTCGCGCACGAGCCACGGGGCGCCGGTGTAGTGCATCGTCTGGGCGATCTCCCGCCCCATGTGATGCGTCGCGGGGGGCGGAATGGGGATGCTGCGATCGACGTCGAGATCGACCACCGGCGCGGTCGGCGGCGCCGCAGAGAGCGGCGCTGCGAGAAGCATTGCGACCAAGAGCGAGAGAACGCGGGCAGCCATAGATCCCGCGAGTATACGGCCCGGGGCTGTCAGGCCGCTCGTTCCGTCTCGATGTCCGCCGGCAGGCCCGCCGCATCGAAGAAACTCACGATGGTGATGCCGGCCCGATCCGCGGCCTCGGTCAGCGCGGCCCCATCGACGAGAATCGTGTGCCCGGCCTCGATCACGAGCACGCGGGCCCGCGCGGTCGCGAGCGATTCGAGCGTGCCGATTCCCACGGTCGGCATGTCGAACCGCAGGTCTTGCTGGGGCTTCGCCACCTTCACCACGACCATCCCGCCCGTCGGGCAGAGGCGACCGGCCCGGCGGATGCACTCGTCGGTGCCCTCGATCGCCTCGAGCGCGAGCGGCGCGCGATTCTTGACGACCACCGTCTGGCCGATGTCGAGGCGGCCGAGCTCCTTCGCGAGCCGCCAGCCAAACGCGGCATCCTCGCGTTCGCGGGCCGAGAGGCTGCGGCCGGCGAACACGCCCCCGGCGGCGAGCAGCTCGGGTGC
>JAIXPT010000283.1 GCA_027486095.1 Planctomycetaceae bacterium
GCCAGCGACTTCGTGGCGTCGTGGACGAGCGCCGTGTGATCCACGCCCGTGCGCGTGCCGAGGCCATCGCAGGCCGGGCACCAGCCGAGCGGGCTGTTGAACGAAAATTGCCGGGGCTCGAGCGGCTTGAAGCCGCGGCCGCAGCCGCGGCAGGCGAGCCGGCGGCTGTGCACTTCCACCGGCCAATCAGGCTCGGGCGCCGGCTTCCCGTCGGGCCCGTCGGTGGCCCGGGCCACGAGCATCGTGCCCGCGCCTGCGTCGAACGCCGCTTCCACGCTCTGGGCCAGCCGGCTGCGCTCGGCAGGGTTCGCCGTGACGCGGTCGATCACGATCTCGAGGCGGTTCTTGCGTTTGCGGTCGAGCGTGGGCTGCTCGTCGAGGTGCACCGTCTGCCCGTCGATCCGCACCCGCACGTAGCCCGCGGCCCGCAGCCCGGCGAAGAAACTCTCCGGTGTCTGGCCGACCCGCAGTTCGGCCGGGGCCAAGAGCAGCATCCGCGTGCCCGGGGCAGAGGCCAGCAGCCGCTCGACCGTTTCATCGACGCTCTGGGCCCCCACCTCCAGGCCGCAGTCAGGACAGTGCATCACGCCGAGCCGGGCGGCGAGCACACGAAAATAGTCGTACATCTCCGTGAGCGTGCCGACCGTCGAGCGCGGCGTGCTCCCGCTCGACCGCTGCTCGATCGCCACGGCCGGCGCGAGCCCCTCGATCTTCTCGAACACCGGCTTCGGCACCTGCCCCACGAACTGCCGGGCATAGGGGGAGAGGCTCTCGACGTAGCGCCGTTGCCCCTCGGCGTAGAGCGTGTCGAAGGCGAGCGACGTCTTGCCGCTGCCGCTGGGCCCGCAGCACACGGTCATCGCCCCGCGCGGGATGTCGGCATCCACCTGCTTCAGATTGTGCTGGCCGGCGCCGCGGACCATGATCGCCGGCGGGCCCGGATCACGCGACGTTTTCTCCACCTGGGCCATGAGGGCGGCGGGGTCCACGGGCTTCCTGCGCCGCACGGCCCGCGCGGCGACCCGCTTCTTGGCCGCGGCCAAGATCGGCGCGAGCGCCTTGCCGGTGGGCGAAGCCTTCACCTTCGCCACCTGCTCGGGCGTGCCCTCGGCCACGATGCGGCCGCCCCCGGCGCCCCCTTCCGGCCCCAGGTCGATCACCCAGTCGGCCCGTTTCACGACGTCGAGGTTGTGCTCCACCACGAGCACCGTATTGCCCGCCGCGACCAGCCGCTCGAGCACCGTGAGCAGCTGCCGCACGTCGGCCATGTGGAGGCCCGTCGTCGGCTCGTCGAGGATGTAGAGCGTCTTGCCGGTCGAGCGTTTGGCGAGCTCGCGCGAGAGCTTCACCCGCTGGGCTTCGCCGCCCGAGAGCGTGGGGGACGGCTGGCCGAGATGCAGGTAGTCGAGGCCGACGTCGTGCAGCGTCTGCAGCTTGCGGGCGATGTCGGGGGCGTCGGCGAAGATCTCGAGGGCCTCGCCGATCTCCATGTTCAGGAGTTCCGCGACGTTCTTTCCCTTCCAGCGAACTTCGAGCGTGTCTTTGGCGAACCGGGCCCCGCCGCACACCTCGCAGGTCACCCACACGTCGGCCAGAAAGTCCATGTCGAGCCGGGTGGAGCCGTTGCCCTCGCAGGCCTCGCAGCGGCCGCCCGCCACGTTGAAGCTGAAGCGGCCCGCCTTCCAGCCGCGCTTCTTGGCCTCCGGCAGCATCGTGAACAGGCTGCGGATGTCGTCCCACACCTTCACGTAGGTCGCCGGGTTCGATCTGGGCGTGCGGCCGATCGGCGATTGGTCGATCACGATCACCTTGTCGAGGTTGTCGGCACCGGCGATCGCGTCGAACTCACCCGGCACCGCCGCCTCGCTGCCGAGCAGCCGCCGCAATTCGGGCTCGAGGACATCGCCCACGAGCGAGCTCTTGCCGCTCCCCGAGACGCCCGTCACGCACACGAAGAGGCCGAGCGGAATCCTGACGTCGATCCCCTTCAGGTTGTTGTGGCGCACGCCCGAGAGGGTGAGTGTGGCGTTCGTGGGCGTGCGGCGCTTGTCGGGCACGGGGATCGCCTCGCGGCCCGCGAGAAAAGCCCCGGTGAGGCTGCGGTCGCTCGCCGCCACGTCGGCCGGGGTGCCGGCGGCCACCACCTCGCCCCCACGCTTGCCCGGGCCGGGGCCGAAATCGACTACCCAGTCGGCCGCGCGGATCGTGTCTTCGTCGTGCTCGACCACGACCACCGTGTTGCCCTTGTCGCGAAGCGCCTCGAGCGCGCCCAGGAGCTTGACGTTGTCGCGCGGATGCAGGCCGATCGAGGGCTCGTCGAGCACGTAGAGCACGCCCGAGAGTCCCGAGCCGATCTGGGCCGCGAGGCGAATGCGCTGGCTCTCGCCGCCGGAGAGCGTGGGCGCCTTGCGGTCGAGGGCCAGATAGCCGAGGCCCACCTGGTCGAGGAATTCGAGCCGTGAGCGGATCTCCTTCATGAGCTCGACGGCGATCACCGCCTGCGTGCCGTCGAGGACGAGGTCTGAGAGAAACTCCCGCGCATCGGCAATCGGCAGGGCGCAGAGCGCGTCGAGCGAGAGCTCGGATCGGTCACTCGAAGCCCCGGGAGGAAGCCCGGGGACACCGGCATGCAGCGGAGACCGATCGCGCTGCCTGGCCGGAGTCCCGTCGCGGCCGCTCCGGGCTTTGTGGGACAACGAGCCAGGCGGCCGCGCCGGCCACGACGCCGAGCGAATGCGCACCGCGCGGGCCTGCGGCGACAGCCTCGCCCCCTGGCAGACGTGGCAGGGCGTCACCCGCATCAGCTTTTCGAGCATGCGCCGGATGATGCCGCTCTTGGCATTCCGCCACTTGTTCGCGAGGAGGGCGAGGATGCCCTCGAATTTCGTCTTGCCGCCTCGTTCGGCCCGGCCGCGTTTCCAGGCGAGCTTGATCTCCTCGACGCCTGTGCCGGCAAGCCAGATCTTGCGCTGCGCCGGCGTGAGCTTCTCCCAGGGGGTTTCGAGGAGTGTGCCCGGGGCAAGTTTCTTCTTCGCCTCGGCATGGGCCGCGACGCCGGTGAAGAGCCGCCGCATCCAGCGGGGCATGTCGCGAAACGTGCCGAGCACCCCCATGCAGCCCTTCTTGAGCGACTTTGCCGGATCGGTGACGAGCTTCTCGGGGTCGATGCCGTAGATGTCGCCGAGGCCGTCGCACGTGGGGCAGGCGCCCTGCGGGCTATTGAAGCTGAAGAGCTGCGGCTCGGGCGTGGAGTAGCTCACGCCGCACGCCACGCACGCATACCGGCTCGAGAGCACGAGGTCGGCGCCGCGGTCGCTCGCCCCGTCGGCCCCGGAATCCGCCGCCACGATCACCTGCCCGCCGCCCGTGCGCAGAGCCAGATCCACCGCTTCGGCGAGCCGGCTCCGGCCGGCGGCGTTCGCCACGATCCTGTCGATCACCACGTCGATCGTGTGCTTAAACTGCTTTTCGAGCGGCGGCGGATCCTCCACCCGCACGATCCGGCCATCGACCCGCGCCCGCGTGAAGCCCTGCCGCACGAGATCGGAGAACAGATCGCGGTGCTCCCCTTTCTGGGCGTGCACGAGCGGCGCGAGTACGAGCACCCGTTCGTCGGCCCGGGCCGTGAGAATTCGCTCCACGATCTGGTCGCGCGGCTGGGCTTCGAGCACGGCGTCGCACTCGGGGCAGTGGGCCGTGCCGATGCGGGCGTAAAGCACGCGGAGAAAATCGTGGATCTCCGTCATCGTGGCCACGGTCGAGCGCGGGTTCGTGCCGGCCGATTTCTGGGCGATCGAGATCGACGGCGAGAGGCCCGTCACCGAATCGACGTCGGGGCGGGGCAGCTGCCCGAGAAACTGCCGGGCAAACGTGGACAGGCTCTCGACATACCGCCGCTGCCCTTCGGCGTAGAGCGTGTCGAAGGCGAGGCTCGATTTTCCCGAGCCGCTCACGCCCGAGAGGCACACGAGCCGGCCCCGTGGCAGCCCCACCGTGACGTTTCGCAGGTTGTGCTCGCGGGCACCTCGAACGACGATCGGCGGAACGTGCATCAGGCCATTGTAGGGAGCGCTTTACAGTGCGGGGACGGTGCCGTACGCTGGATTTTTCCCGCGATGGCGGCGGAGAAGCCAATGCCATCCGTTCGGGGCGGTAGCTCAACTGGGAGAGCGCGGCGTTCGCAATGCCGAGGTTGGGAGTTCGATCCTCCTCCGCTCCAGTTTTCGGCCTGCACGGCCATCCATGGCCCGTGCAGGCCTTGCCCGTCGCGGGCACAGCCAAGGTGTGCCCGAACGGGCGGCGCTCGCACCTCCGGGCTCGCGTGGCCGCCGCGGGGCGGCGGCGCGGGCACAAGAGAAAGGGAGGCGAGGGGGTCGGCGAACGCTCGAGGAGCCTTGGGCTGCCGCAGCCCACGCGACGAGCCAATCCGCCGTTGGAACGGCGGATGTATTCTTGTTGCCGCCACCGAGTTCGTATTGCCGAATTTCGTATGCACTCGAGTTCATCCGCAGCGATGGCGAGCCGGGCTACAGCCGATCCATCTACGGCGCTCATGCTGCGCGTGCGCGATGGGGATGCGCTCGCGTTCGAGGAGCTCGTGGGGCTGTGGCAAGACAGGCTCGTGACGCTGTTTCGCCACCACACCGGCGACCATGCGATCGCCGAGGACCTCGCCCAGGAGGTGTTTCTGCGCGTGTATCGCGCCCGGGCCACCTATCAGCCCACGGCGAAGTTCACCACGTGGATCCACACCATCGCCAACAACGTGTCGAGCGATCTGCGGCAGCGGGCCTATCGCCGCA
>JAIXPT010000081.1 GCA_027486095.1 Planctomycetaceae bacterium
AATCCGGGGGATGACGGCAATTGGGATCTCAGACTGATCGAGAAGGGCGGCGACTTCGACAAGGACGGCCAGAGCAACCTGCTGGAATACATCGCGGGCACCTTCGCCGGAGACGCGACGGAGACCTTCAGCCTGGCGATCAAGGAGAAGCTGCCGGAGAGCGTGCGGCTCGAGTTCTACGGGATCACCGGCAAGGTCTACACCCTTGAGAGCACTCTCGACATGAAGACCTGGACGCGGGTGCCCTTCGCAGTGGGGGCTCCCGGAATCGGAAACAACGCCCACCAGGCCGCCACGGTCGGCATTGTCTCCGCCTTCACCGCGCCGCGCACCACCACCAAGGAATTCTACCGCCTTTCCGTCCGATGAAATCACTTTTCCTCACCCTTGCTTCGTTGCTCCTCGCCGCTACCGCCCGCGCGCAGTGGCAGAGCACGACCTACAGCCTCAAGACTGGGTGGAACTCGATCTACCTGCACGGCGACGCCACGCATGCCACGCCGGGCCAGCTTTTCGCGGCCAGCCCCGAGGTGCTGGAAGTCTGGCGCTGGAACCCGAATCCCAACCAAGTTGGCTTCACCAGCACGCCGCTGCTTCCCAGCAACGGCACGCCGGAATGGAGCAAGTGGGTGCGCGGCGGTCCTTCGGCCTCGCTGATCGGCCTGACCGGCCAGTCGGCCTATCTGGTGAAGTGCTCCAGCGCCGTGTCGGTTGCCATCGCCCAGCGGCCGATGCCTCCGAGCAACACGTGGGTGCGCAGTGGCGCGAACTTCCTCGGCTTCCCGAGCAGCAAGGCGACGGGAAATTTCCCGACCTTCTCGAACTACTTCGCCACTTTTCCGGCCGCGATTGCCGCGAATGCCAAGATTTTCAAATACGTCGGCGGCGAGCTGGGCGCGGGCAATCCGATGCAGGTGTTCTCCCCGGCGATCGAACGGGTGGACCGCGACCAGGCCTACTGGTTCTCCTCGGAGGTGGTGGGGAATTTCTACGCACCCGTCCAGATCAGCCTCTCCAACAGCGAGGGTCTCGCCTTCGGCCGGCGTGGCTCGGTGATCACGGCCCGGGTGATGAACCGCACGGCCGCCGTGATGACGCTGCGGATCACGCCGGTCGCCTCCAACAGCCCGCCGTCGGGCCAGGAACTCATCACAGCCGGGGTGCCGCTCACGCGCCGCACCCTTGATGACCAGGCGGCCTGGGTGGAGACTCCGCTCGCCGCCGCTTACAATGAGGTCATCGCGCCGAAGTCCAGTGTCGAGCTGAGCTTCGGCATCGACCGCAGTGCCATGAGCGGTGCGGCGGACGCGCTTTACGCCTCGCTGCTGCGCTTCTCCGACCTAGCCAATACATTTGACATCCTCCTTCCGGCCACGGCGCGCAAGGACACGCTCGCCGGCCTCTGGATCGGTGAAGCCTTCGTTACGGCGGTGGAAAGCAAGCCGCTGGCGGATGCGGTGAAGCCTGCGGGCAGCACCTTCCCGCTGCGCTACCTGATCCATGTGGCCGATGACGGGACCGCCCGCGTGCTTTCCCAGGTGTTCATGGGCCCGATGGCCGCCGCGCCTCACGACTTCGGTCTGTGCCGGTCCGAGGCGGGATTGAAGGCGGACGCCAAAGCTGCCGCCCGCCGCATTGTCGCGACCCACATGCCGCTGGATCGGGCGCTGGGGGGCACCGGCAGCTTCGGCATCGGCAGCGACCTGTCCAGCACCATCGCCACCCCGTTCGACGATCCGACCAACCCCTTCGTCCACCAGTATCACCCGGATCACGACAACAAGAGCGGCCAGACCGCGCTCGTGGCCGGCCAGGAGAGCCACAGCGTCACCCGCCAGGTCACCTTCACCTTCACCGCCACGCCGCCGGGCGGCGGCAGCACCACCGGCTGGGGCAGCAGCGTCATCGGTGGCACCTACGGCGAGGTCGTCAGCGGCCTGCACAAGGACAGCTCCGGCGTCGGCACCGGCGACGGCCTCCGGCTCTCCGGCATCTTCGAACTCCGCCGCGCCTCGGAACTCGGGACCCTCAATCCCTGATCCTTTTCAAACTCAAAACTCAGCACCCGTCCCACGTCACCACTATGAGATTCCATCCTCTGCTCACCGCCTGCGCCGCCTTGCTGGCGCTGGTCCCCGGCCCGGGCGCCGCGCAAACCACCGCCGTCCCAGGCTTGATCAGCTACCAGGGCCGCGTGGTCGATGCCGCGGGAGCCAACGTCGGCGCCGGCACCCCGGTCAACCGCACCGTCATCTTCCGGATTTGGGACAGCCCCTCCTCCACCAACACCGCCAACCTCATCTACTCCGAGGCCCAGACCGTCACGGTTTCGGAAGGCGAATTCAGCGTGCTCGTCGGCCAGGGCGTGGCCAATACCACCGCGACCTACGGCTATATCGAAACGGGCAAAAAGCTCGCGGACATCGGCTCGGCTTTTGGCGGCAGCACCCGCTATCTGGGCGTGACGGTGGCTGCCACCACCACCATTGCCACCACCGACAACGAAATCACGCCTCGCCAGCAGATCGTCTCCACCGCCTTTGCCATGCGGGCCAAATACGCCGAGCAGGTCGGATCCAACGGAATAGCCGCGCTCACCGCGCTGGACTCTGGCAGGGTCGGCATTGGCACACTCGCGCCGCCGGCCTTGTTCACCGTCTCCGGGGCTAATCAAAGCACCACCACTTCTACCCCGCAGTTGCTCGTCACCGCCGACGACCTCACCGAGCGCCTGCGCATCGGCGTTGATAGCAGCAACAACGGCACCGGCTTCATCCAGGCTTTCAAAGAAGGCACCGGCGTAGGGACCGGCGTGCAGAACCTGCTGCTGAACCCCAACGGCGGTAACGTCGGCATCGGCAACACCAACCCGGCGGTGGCGCTGTCCGTAACCGGGGCCATCACCGCCACTGGGGCCATCACCGGCGGGTCGCTAACGACCAACGCCGGCAACATCGGCATCGGCACGACTGCGCCCGCGGCCAGATTGGATATTATTGATGGAACGACCTCTGGAGCCTATGGCTCAGTGCAGATCAGCCGGCCTAACACAGGGCACACGGGATCGCACTTGGCCTTTGTGCGCGCAGGTGGCCAGGTTATGGGTTTGGGCTACGCTCAATCATCCTTCACCTTCGGTTTTGGTGGAGGAACAGCTGGGGCCTTCAGCCCTAATATTCTAGCGATCGACGGCAGCAGCAACGTCGGCATCGGTACCACGACCCCTGCTTACAAACTGGATGTCAAAGGCAACGGCCGCTTTACGGACACTCTCACCGCGGATGCCCCCATCGTCATGGGGCCGGGTTCGCAGATTTATGGTTCGGCCGTCGCAGGTGAGCCTAAGCCTGTCTTTTGGCCCCGGGCGACGGATGACGCGACTTACCTCAATATCGGATCAAACGGGTGGTATGTCCGCGATGATTCGAACAACGTTTTGATGCGGTTGACCTCTGGTAGCTCTGGCGGCAGATTAGGCATCGGCACTTCGACGCCCGCCAACTTCCTGCAGGTTCAAGCTCCAGCATCCGCTCAGACGGCTACGAATTCTGTGACGTCGGGAAACGCGGTCGCCGCCATTGGCGCGTCTGATGCCGGCCTTCATTTCGGGACCTATAACAATACAAATGGCTATGGAAGTTGGATCCAATCCATGAGAACGTGGGATAACTATTCATTCAACCTCGTGCTGAACCCCAACGGCGGCAACGTGGGGATCGGGACCTCACTTCCGGGCTATCCGCTCAGCGTGGCCCCGAGGGTTAACGTGGCCTACACTTCGGCTGCTATAACTCACAATAATAATAACTTTACCCCGCAGCTCGGCAATGCCGATGGTTATACGGCCGGCGGTGCCGTTGGTATGAATGGTCAAACTTGGCAGACTTCTATTTATGCCGAAGGTGTCGTCGCGGGCAGCGCCTTTGTTGCCATGTCGGATCTGCGCATCAAGGACATTGTGAACCGGTCGTCCACCCGGAACGACTTGGAACTCATCAACCAGTTGCAAGTGACCGACTACCGACTCAAAGACAGCATCGCCAACGGCACGGGCATCCGCAAAGGCTTCATTGCGCAGGAAGTCCGCAAAATCATTCCGGAAGCGGTGAGTCCCTCCCCCGGTTACATCCCCGACATTTACGTGTTGGCCACGCAGAGCGTTTTCGACGCAGCGCAAAAGCGCCTAAGTGTGACGCTGGCCAAGCCCCATGCGTTGGCCATTGGCGAATGGGTGCGCCTCTATGGCGATGACAACACGATGGAAACCAAGGTGCTCACGGTGGAGTCCGCGACTTCCTTCACGGTGGCTTCCGAGAAACCGATGGCCAAAGCCTTTGTTTATGGCCGGCGCGTGGATGACTTCCTCACCGTCGACTACGACCGCCTCTTCACCACCGGCATCGGGGCGATCCAGGATCTGGCCCGCCAGCTGGAGGCCGTGCAGGATGAAAATGCCGCGCTGCGCCGCGAGCTCGCGGCCAAGGATGCGAGCCTCGAGACACGACTGATCGCCCTCGAGCGCAAGATGTCGAAGGAAGTCGCGACCGAGACGGTCTCGCTGAAGACGGCGCGGGCGGTGAAGTAGGCCCCAGGTTTCCCCGTTCGCGCCGACGATGAATGATGCCTGCAAGGGAACCGCGCCAGCTCCGCCCGCCACGTTGACCGCAGTGACGGCGTGGGCCTGGTGCTTGACCCCCCTTTTTTCCTTCGACCGCTCCGGACCGGTATTGCCCTTCACCCCTTCGGCGCTTGGCGATTCGACGGAACTTTCCGCACCCACCTCACTTTCCCGCCAGTCATGAACCTCCGATTCCTCTCCTTGATGGTTGCCTGTGCCGCGCTGCTCTGCGCCCCTGCGGTTCACGCCCAGTTTGAATTGAAGGGGGGTGCGACCAACTTGCTGGACAAGCGGAAGGCGGGCGGCTCGCCGACGGTGTCAGTTGCCGGGGTGCTCACGGGCATCACCGTGCGCGGAGGCGGCAGCGGTTATGCGAGCGCCCCGGTGGTGACCATTGCGGCACCTGCCAGTGGCACGACCGCCACCGCCACGGCCACGATCACCGGCGGGGTGGTGACGGCCATTGCGGTCACCAACGGGGGCAGCGGCTACGATCCCGCCCTTCCTCCGGCGATCAGCATCGCGCCGCCCAAGGTGCCCAGCGGCACGCCGGTGACGCTGGTCCAGTTCGCCGGGCGGGCGGCCACCGCTGCCAGTTCCAGTGCGATCTCCACGGCAGATGTGACCGCAGGTCGCTATCCTCGCGCCGTTTCGCTCGCGGGTGGAGTGAGTGTCACCACCATCGTGCTGAAGCGGGCCACTTTCGGTTTTGCCTTCGCCTCCGGAGTGCCTCGCTATTTCATGGGGGACGAAATCGAGCCTCCGGCTGTCAGTTGGGATGGCGCGCCGCTGGCGGATAACAATTATTGGCGGGCCCAGCCGGTGCAGCCGGGCGAGGAGTTCAGCTCCGTGCGGCTGACCAACACCGTGAACGGATTGACCCAGCCTCTGCTGCCCGTGGGCACCGTCGCCGTGACCAAGAGCTCCACCAGCAGCCCTGTGGTGGAGGTCTCCAGCGTGCCTGATGCCCTCACGGTCGGCGCGACCCTGCTGGGGCGCGAGGTGCAGCTCATCAATGGCAATACGCTGACGCTCTCGGGCTCGGCCAATGCGAACATCACCGCCAGCACGTCCAAGGCCTTTCTACCCTACCAGCCCTATTATTACAGTCCGCACGCGAACAAGGTTTTCGCCAGCCAGACCGGCAGGGTGACGGTCACCTGGGTCTCCGCGCTGCCGGATAGCTCCGCCTCCGGTGAGTCCACGCCGACCTACAAGTTCCGGCGCGAGACCTTCGCGGTTTCATCCGCTTCGCAAGCCACCCCGCGGGTGATCTACTGGACCGAGAAAACCTTCGATGGCCCGATAGTCCGCATCCCGACAGGCCGCATCGTGCGGGTGAATCCGGTTTTCAATACCTTCGTCCCCGGCCAGGCGGTGGAATACACCCCGGTCGGCGCCTCGACCAACCCGGGCGTCGCCGCGCCGGCTGAGCCGCGCACGCTCTGGTTCGACACGCTGTCTGGCCTACCCTCGCTCCACGCCTACAATGCGGAAGGCCGCGTCTTCGTCGAATACCTGGGCGCCGAGATCCAAGGCGAGCTCGGCCGCCATCAGTTCCTCGGTGCCGACATCGTGGAAATCCGCCGCAGCGCCGAAGTGGAGACGATCGTGACTCCGCTCGGTGAACAACTCCGCCCCCGAGAGGGCCCTAAGGAAAACGGCGACGACCAGATGAGCCCCGCGCTGCCCACCCTGGCCACCGCCGTGGCCGGCAAGCCACTCTACGGCACCTTCATCCGCCCGGACGGGATCACCGAATACTATGCCGAGCGCGAGAACCTCAATCCGGACAATATGGTCCTCTACTGGATGGCGAAGTTCGGCGCCTCGCTTCATACCGTTTCCGGTGGTGACATTGCCGGGCTGGATATTTCGTGGCCGGTGGCCAAACGGAGCTACCTCCACCAGTGGCCCGCCAGCCCGGCTGATTACGAGCCGGTCAACGTCACCAAGACCGGCGCGGACGCCACCCTCGGGCCGAAATTTGCAGCCATCAGCCTGCCGAGCCTGGTGTTCCAGGACGATCCGGCGGAGTTGGAAGCCGAGATCGACGGAGCCAGCCAGCGGCTGCTAGTCAAGTTCACGGCCAGCAGCCCGGACCTGCGGAACCGCTCGCTGCTCAAGTTCAGCTCGGTGGCGGGTGCCCAGTATGTGCGCTTGTGGATCGAGTCGGAAGAAGCGCTGGGCTTGCCCGCCGTGGCCGATAATCCCGCGACGCTGAACGTCGATGAAAGCCGGCCCGCGGTTTATACCCTGAACGACCTGAATGGCGACGGCGTGCGCGACTGGTCGCCGGCGACGGCCATTGGCGCGGCGACGGGCGGGCGGACCGCAGCCACCGTGGGCAGCCGCATCGAGGCTCCCGGGCCGGGCTATGAAATCGCCGGTCATATTTCCGGCGGCGAATGCTATTCCCCGACCGCTTATGTGAATCCCCTCGGCGAGGCGGGTTTCCCCGGCGCCGCGGCCGGAGCCATCATCCCGGTCAACGCCCTGTCCAGCCGCAATCAACTTTCCGTCTGGTGGTTCAAGAAGGTGTCCTTTCCTGCCGCTACGAAGATCGAGCCCTTCTACGTGCCCGCCATCGCGGCGAAGTACGACGTGAGCTGGCCGGAGAATCCGCAGGAGCTCGTGATCGCCTCGCTCAAGGGCCTGGAGAACCCGGCACTCACCTCCGTCCAGCAAGCCGGCAGCATCTATCGCCAGCCGGACCCCGACCTGCCGGGCTACAACCCCAACGAAGAGCACGGCCTGCTGATCGATGGCAATGTCTTTGCCCTGCGCGATGACTTGAACCGGCGCGATGACTACGACGTCGCCACCAGCTCCGAGCCTTTCGTCTTGCTGCAATACACGGATGCCGTGGACCGCCGTCCGGCCATGCGCGTGGCCAAGGTGGTCCGCGCGACCGAGACCTACCCGCTGGTTTACAACAAAATTGCCGGCACACCGCTCACCCCGCCCATGCCATTGGCACTTCTGCCACTGCCAAAGTGGGGGAATCCTCTAAAGGCGCGCAATGAAGAAGTGAAAGTCGTCGGGGATACCACACCTCTGCTTTCAACCGACGGCACCGGGTCCCCGAGTTACAAAGCTGCTTATAACATATTCACCTTCGAGGATCGCAAGGGCACGCATTGGTTGTTCCGCGGCCCGCACCAGGGCGAGGTGGGATCAGATACTCAGCCGAGCTTCGGCATGAAGTTCTACTACAATCAGCGGGCGGACTTCGATTTTCCTGACTCAGCCCTCGACGAGCAGCCCGAGCCCGGCGAGATCCAGCCCTTCATCGCGGACACCGGCAACGGCTCTTCCGTCACCCTCACCTATCTGCCGAAGTGGCCGGACGATTCGTCCCTGCCGGTGGCTCAGCGCAGTGTGGTTCCGGAGCTGATGATGGCGGAAACCCTGGGCAAACAAAAGGCCAGCTCTACCAACGGCGGCGGCCTCCCCCAAGTGCTCGGCCAAAGCAGCGCCCAAGTCCTTTACCAGCAATCGATGGCGATGAAGTTGAATGCCTCGTCGGTGGCCTTGCACGATCCGATCCGCGAAAAAAGGTCGCGCATGCCCAAACTGCCCCTTGGTATTCGGACCAGCGACTACGCTGGCAAGACCTACTTCCAGGGCCTCCCGCCCCACCTGCAAAACCGCTTCTACTACGATGCCGTTCAGAAAGAACTGGTGCTCATCGGCCAGTTTGTGGATGAAATCGCGACCCTGGATTATTTCAATCTCAACCAGCTCAGCACCCAGGATGTGGTGAGCCTCAAGAAACTCGTCCCGGATGCCGATGCCGACAAGACAAGATGGGATCCCGCCATCGACGATCTGGCCACCACCTTGGAGACTTTCCGTGAGAGTAAGGACACCCCTGGCACCTACGTCGTCGCCAAGAGCGGGAGGGTGAGAGCAGGTGAGGAAGTGGCCGATCGCACGGTGGGGGTCCTAGGGCGTTCCGACGTCAACGATCCGGACACGGCGGTGGCCGGGTATGCGCTGAGTTCCACGGGTGACGGCACCGGTTATGTGACGCTCGTGTTCGGTAATGGCAAGGCCTTCACGGATGAGGGAGATCCGGTGCAAATGCAGATCATCAAGGTCGTTCCCGACCTCTACCCGGGAGACCTCAAGGTGCTGCTCTCGTCCAACCCGCTCGATGAAAAGGTGACGCTACGCCACAGCGGCGACTACGGTGGTCAGCCGGGGAACTTCGAGTTCCGCTACCGCTATGCCTTCAACGACAGCAGCGGTCAGGCACCAGCCCGGCCGCTTGACAACACCGATACCGTCCCTGGCTTCCCAGCCTGGATCGATCCCGACAATGCTCCCCCCAGCCTCGGCGGCTCGATCCTGGTGGGGGCGGATCCGAGCGCGGTCCTCAGCAATCCCGCGGTGCTGATGAGCGATGTCAATTTCACCATGAGCTACCGGCTCAAGGCGAAGGACGGCAACCCCGCAGGGGCGTGGTCGAACTGGACCCGCTCGTCCCTCGTCGAAGGCTGGATCAAGCGCGTGCTCGCCAAGATCACACCCTTCAACCAGCGGATGAGCGATCTCTACAGCAACTCGATCAACACCGACGTCTCCCTGCTCACCCAGGCCGGCACCCGCTGGGAGGGCGACATCGCCCTCAACATGGAGAACATCAACGACGTCGGGCTGATCGAGATTTACGAAACCGTGCTCAACCGGGGCAAGGGCTTCACCATCAATTCTGACCTCGACACCGCCAGCACCAACAACGCGCTGATCCTGGCCGCCGGTTATCTCAACGACCTTTACACCATCCTCGGCAATGAGGCCTACGCCGACGGGGCCAATCCAACGATCTCCGTCGATGACAAGGACAGCGTCACTGAAGTGAATACCAGCCGCTTCGCCTTCGAAGGCCAGGTGGCCAGTTCGCTCGATGAAGAGCTCGCCCTGCTGCGCGGCCGGGATGACTTCAACGCCCAAGGCACGGCCGGGGCCCCCGCCTATAACCGCCTGTGGTGGAACTACACCCGCGGCATCAACAGCGGCGAGGCCCTCTACGCCGTGAACTACAACATCAGCGAGAAGGCGGGCTCCGGCACCGCCGACGGCAATGTCGATGCGGCGGATGCCCAGCGCATGTTCCCGCAGGGCCATGGCGACGCCTACGGCCACTATCTCACCGCGCTCAAGGGCTACTACAAGCTGCTCACCCACCCCTACTTCACCTGGCGGCCCAGCGCCGAGACGGTAACGGTGCTCGGCGTGCCGGTGTCCGTGGACTACAAGGACGAGCGGAAGTTCGCCGCCGCCGCCGCCAATGTCGGCCGCACCGCCCAGCAGGTGCTCGGGCTGGTCCATCGCCAGAGCTACAAGGACGACCCGGACGCCGGGTGGTCGCAGTTCCGCGATGGCAAGACCAATCCCCGCACCACCGTGGTCCGGCACCAGGGCCTGGATGAAACCGCCAGCCGCTCGACCCAGGGCGCCTTCTTCCACTGGATCGTCGGCAATGCGATGCTGCCGGATGTGGACAGCGATCCCAATCACAGCGGCGTGCAGATTGTGGACCGCACCACGGTGCCGGAACTCAACGAGCTGCCAGCTTTGGCGCTCAGCTACCAGACCACCATGGACTCCGCCAACGACCGCCTCAATCCGCTGGGCCTGGCCCCGGGGGCGATCGCCTTCGACCTGAATCCATCCGACGTCGACAACAGCCACTACGAACAGGTGTCCGGGCGTGCCTTGCAAGCCCTGAACAATGCCGCCGGCTCCTTCAACCAGGCCGCCACCATGACCCGGCTGCTGCGCAACCAGGAGAACCAGATCAGCGACCAGCAGACGGCGATCGAGGACGAGGAATACGCCATGCTTCAGGAACTGAAGGATATCTACGGCAGCCCCTTTGCCGGTGATGTCGGGCCCGGGAAAATCTATCCGCAGGGATATGAAGATCCTGACTACTTCCGCTGGAACATCATCGACCGTCCGCTCAACTGGATCGACACCTCCACGTCGGTCGAGGTGTTGTATCGCTATCCGGTGACGTATCCGTCTTTCACGGGTGGAGCCATTGATTGGATCTTCAAGAGTTATGAAGGAGGCGATAAGGATGGTGACGGGAGGATGGACACCGAGGTGAGAAGACTCGAGGTGACGCCGAACCAGTGGGCGCAGTTCGCCGACGTGGTCAGCCCGGACAACACGCTGGGCAAGCGTCCCTACACCGGAGCCCTGCAGGATGCCTTGATCGAGGCTCAACTCGCCCAAGTCGCCCTGCTGGCGGCAAAAGACGATCTGGATAACTTGAACAAGCGCTTCGTCCGGGAAACAGAGATCTTCAACGGCTTGGTGACCACGCACGCAGAACAGGAAGCTAACCTCCAAGATATCGGTGCTGGGTTGGTGACGGTCACTACTGCTGCAGCGATTCTGGAGTCGATCGGAGAGGCTGCTGAAACGGCTGGGGAACTCTATGACGATTTAGGCGAGACCTTGTCCGAATTCCTGCCTCGTTCAGTTGGGTTAGCTAACGATGCGACTTCGACAGCGCGGGGGACGGCGAGAACGGCAGCCGATTTTCAAAAGGCAACCACTTATGTAGTAGCAGGGAGATATAAATCAAGCGCTCGCCTGCTTCAAGCCACGGTGGGCGGCGCACTGCAGCTTAAATGGGAACAAGAGCTATTGGCTTCCGGCCACTCCCAGGACGAACTGCAGGCCGCGTATGAATTCGAGCAGACCTACCGCGAGCTGATCGGGATGCATGCCCGGTTCACCGAACTGGCCACCGCCTACTCGACCGCCACACAAAAAATCCAAAACTTGCTGGTGGCTGGCGAAGCGATCCGGCTGCGTCGGGAAACCCTGCGCCAGCGGGCGGCCTCGGTGATCAACGGCTACCGCACCAAGGACCTGACCTTCCGTACCTTCCGCAACGAGGCGCTGGTGCAATACCGGACCTTGTTCGACCTCGCCGGGCGCTACAGCTATCTGGCGGCCAAGAGCTACGACTACGAAACCGGCCTGCTTGGCACCCCGCAGGGACAAGCGGTGATCAATCGACTTGTCGCCTCCCGCTCGCTCGGGGATCTCACCGGGGGCGTGCCGCAAGCCACCACCAGCACGCTCGGCGATGCCGGGTTGGCCGGCACCATGGCCCAGCTCAACGCGGACTTCGCGGTCGCCGAAGGCCGGCTCGGGATCAACAATCCGGATCACTACAACACGCTGTTCTCGCTGCGTCAGGAGTTGTTCCGAATCCTGCCCCATGTCGAAGACAAAACCGTCGCCGCGGACGAGGTCTGGCAGCAAACGCTGGAGCAGCACATCGTGCCCGATGTCCTGTCCGACCCCCAGGTGGCCGCCTACTGCCGCGGTCTGAAGAAAGCGGACGGCAGCGCGATCCCCGGCTTCGTCATCCCCTTCAGCACCACCATCGAGGACGGTAAGAATTTCTTCGGCCTTGATCTCGCCGCGGGAGACCATGCCTACAGCCAGAGCAACTTCGCCACCAAGATCGCCGCCGTCGGCGTGGCCCTGCCGGGCTACGTCGGGATGGCCGACGGGGAATCGACCGCTCCAGGCGCCCTCAGCGCGACGCCGTATGCCTATCTGATCCCTTGCGGCTCCGATTTCATGCGCACGCCGATGGGGGACACCGGGGAGATCCGCAGTTGGCAGGTGGTCGATCAGGCCCTGCCGCTGCCCTACAACCTGGGAGCCAGTGATTTCAACACCACGCAGTTCTTCGGTCCGAACGACACCTTCGCCGAACGGCCGTGGGTGATCCGCTAGCACCAGGCCTTCCGCATGGTGGCGGATCCCGCGATCTACGCAGAGGGCGCCCTGCCGACCACCTTCACCAATGCCCGCCTGATCGGCCGCAGTGTTTGGAACAGCCAGTGGAAGATTGTGATTCCTGCCATCACGCTGCTCAAGGACGAGCAGATGGGCATGGATAACTTCGCTAAGAGCGTGAATGACATCCAACTCTTCCTCCGCACCTATTCGAACTCAGGGAACTGATCATTGGTCAATTTCCGCGCCCCTGAGCTAACATGCCGTTATTGTGTCATGAAACATGATCTCGTGAAAACACCCCATCTCTATCGTTTCCTTGCTCTGTATCGCGTGATCGGCTTGATGCTTCTGGGCACGGGTGTGGCGCACGCATTTCCCCCAGCGCCATATTACACGATGTATGGGGTCGTGCGCGACCAGGTTGGGCAGACGGTCACCGCCGAGGGCGCGGAGGTGATCCTGCTCAAGGGAGGGGTGGAGGTTGGCCGCACCCCCATCACTTCCAGCCGGATCGATCAGAACTATGAGCTTAGCATGCGGATCGACCAGAACCGCAGCGGGACTACGTTTTACACCGACAAGGCGGTGGCTGCCGGGGGCCTGTTCAGCCTTGTGGTCTCGATGAACGGCGCGTTGTTCTATCCCATCGAGGTTTCGGGAAGCCTCACGGCGGGGAAGGGGGGGGAGCGGGTGAAACTCGATCTGACCCTTGGCGAAGACAAGGATAAGGACGGCCTGCCCGACACCTGGGAGGCGTGGCAGCTTTATCAGGCCGGGCGCTATCCGGGGGATGACGGCAATTGGGATCTCAGCCTGATCGACAAGGGCGGCGACTTCGACAAGGACGGCCAGAGCAACCTGCTGGAATACATCGCGGGCACCTTCGCCGGCGACGCGACGGAGACCTTCAGCCTGGCGATCAAGGAGAAACTGCCGGAGAGCGTGCGGCTCGAGTTCTACGGGATCACCGGCAAGGTCTACACGATCGAGAGCTCCTTCGACATGAAGACCTGGACGCGGGTGCCCTTTGCGGTGGGGGCTCCCGGAATCGGAAACAACGCCCACCAGGCCACGGGCATTGGCATCGTCTCCGCCTTCACCGCGCCGCGCACCACCACCAAGGAATTCTACCGCCTTTCCGTCCGATGAAATCGCTTCTCCTAACCCTCGCTGTTGCCCCGCTTTTTCTGGCCGCCCCCGCCCGCGCGCAGTGGCAAGACGTCAGCTACACCTTCAAGAGCGGGTGGAATGCCGTCTATCTGCATGGTGATGCCAGCTACACCACACCTGCGACGCTCTTCGCCTCCTATCCCGAGGTCACCGAAGTCTGGCGCTGGAACCCCAACCCCACCCAAGTCCAGTTCACCGACTCTCCCCAGATCCCGTCCGCAGGCACGCCGGAGTGGTCGACTTGGAAACGGGACGGCTCCGTCACCTCGCTCAGCAAGATGGTCGGCCAGTCGGCCTATCTGGTGAAATGCAGCAGCGCGTCTCCCTCCGCGCGGGCCATCCGACAACGGGCGATGCCCCCGTCCGCCACCTGGGTGCGCAGCGGCGCGAACCTCCTCGGGTTCCCCAGCTACGCGACGGGCAGCACGTTCCCGACCTTCTCCAGCTACTTCGCGACCTTTCCGGCGGCTGTTGCCGCGAATACCAAGGTTTACAAGTATGTGGGCGGTGAGCTCGGCGCGGGCAACCCGCTGCAGGTGTTTTCCACAGCGACCGAGCGGGTTGATCGAAACCAGGCCTACTGGTTCCAGTCCGCCGTGGTCGGCAACTTCTACGCCCCGCTTGAGCTCAGCCCCTCGAACTCCAACGGCCTCGACTTCGGCCGCACCGGTTCGACGGTCATCGTGCGCCTTCGCAACCGCACCGCGGCCACCGTGACCCTGAGCATCACTCCCACGGCTTCGGCCGCCGCGCCCTCGGGCCAGACCGCCATCACAGGATCCGTCCCGCTCACCCGGGTCAATGCCGATGGAACCTCCACGGCCCTCACCGTGGGCACCGCTATCACCCAGGCGGTCGGTCCCCAAGGCACGGTGGATGTGACTTTCGGGATCAACCGCGCCGGCATGAGCGGGACCAACACCTACTACGCCTCCCTGCTGCGCTTCACCGATAGCGGCAACCTTTTCGATGTGAACCTCCCGGTCAGTGCCTCGCCGGCCTCCCTGGCGGGCTTGTGGGTGGGCGATGCGCAGGTGAGTGCCGTGACCAGCAAGGTGGCCGGTTCGCCGGGGGCCACCACCCCGCGATCCTTCCCGTTGCGGTTCATCCTGCATGTGGATGCCGCCGGCACGGCCCGGATGCTCTCGCAGGTCTTCATGGGCACCCTGGCAAGTGCCGGGAATCCCTTGGGCCTCTGCACCAAGGAAGCCGGCCTCAAGCAGGATGCCAAGGACTCCGCCCGCCGCATGAGCGTGGTGCACCTGCCGCTGGATACCGTGACTTCCACCGGCAGCGGGAGCGTGGCGCCGGGCTCCACCCTCGTGCGCACCGTGAGCGTTCCCTACAACGACCCCACCAATCCCTTTGTCCACACCTATCATCCGGACCACGACAATCTGGATGCGCGGCCGGACGGCACCCGGACGGTCCTCGGTGCCGGCGTGGAAAGCCACGGCATCACCCGCCAGTGCAGCTTCCAGTTCTCAGCTGCCCCGCCCGCCGATGCCACCTCGCTGGGCTGGGGCAGCACCGTGATCGGCGGCACCTACACCGAAGTCCTCACCGGCCTCCACAAGGAGACGATCACCGTCTCCGGCGCCTTCACCCTGCGCCGCGCTTCAGAAGAGGGTGCCATCACCATCAACTAACTCCGACCCGATTAAGAACCCGCCAACCGATTCCACCCTATGAAAATCCGACTCGTGCTCCTCGCCACGTCCTTGTGCCTCTTGGCTCCCGGTGCCTTCGCGCAAAGCAAGGTGCCATCCTTGATCAACTACCAGGGCAACGTCCGCAATGCCGCCGGTGTGGCCATCGGTGCCGGCACCGCGGTCAACCGCACCGTGACCTTCCGCTTCTGGAAGAGCCCTACTTCGGTGCTGGCCGCGGACCGCCTTTGGAGCGAGTCCCAGACGGTGACCATCCTCGACGGCAATTTCAACGTGCTGATCGGCGGCGGGGCAGCGGTGAGCGGGGAGACCAATGCCGTCACGCCGTTCGCCAATGTCTTCGGCCAAAGCAGCGCCGTCTACCTCGGCATCACGGTGGATGATGGCAATGCCGGCACGGTGGATGCGGAAGTTTCGCCGCGCCAGCAAATCGTCACCGGTGCCTTCGCCTTCCGTGCCACGGTCGCCGAGAGCGTGGACAACCTGGCCATCACCACCGGAATGCTTGCAAACAGTTCCGTCACCACCAACCAACTCGGAGCCGCCGCGGTGACGGCCGCAAAAATCGCGAACGACGCCGTGACCAGTGCCCAGATTCTCAATGGAACGATCGGGGTCGACGAGCTGGCCACCGGCGCGGTGACTTCGGACAGGATCCTCGACGGCACCGTTACGAGCGCGGACATCGCCGCCGATACCATCACCGCGGGCGACATTGCCCCCGGCGCGGTCGCCAGCAACGAGATCCTCGATGCCACCATTGCCACGGCTGATATCGCCGACGCTGCGATCACCACTGCCAAGACTGCCGACGCTGCGATCACTACGCCGAAGATTGCCGACGCTGCGATCACTACGGCGAAGATTGCCAGTGGGGTGAATCTTTCCGCAGGCACCCTCGCCGCGACCGGCAATGCCACGATCGGCTCAGTCGGTGGCACCGCCACCCTTAAGGTCAATGATAAGCCGGTGCCCGTCGGCGAGGAAAGCCTCCGCATCATTCGCGGGAGTGTCACTGGGGCGGGGGTGATTTCCGTAGGAACAGGATTTTCAGCAGCGATAGATGGCGCAACGGTTAAAGTAACTTTCCCCGCAGGGACCTTTAGCTCAATACCTACGGTGGTCGTTTCACCATGGGATACGTCCGTCGGTTGGACGCAATATGTTACTAACATTAGTGCCGCTAGTTTTCAGTCCACCGGAGCTTTCAGCGGGATAAGTGGCGCTAGCAGACAGAATTTCACTTTCATCGCCATCGGCCCGCGCTGAGCCATGGAGGAAACCTTATGTCCATCTGAGCCGATGCGTCGCTCGTTCGCCATGACCTAAGCGTTACCTGCCCGCTGCGCCAACATCTCCTTTTTAGACCTTTATGAACCTCCGACTTCCGATCCTAGCGGCCATGGGTGCGCTCCTGCTGGCTTTGCCGGCGAGGGCGCAGCTGGAGGTGAGTCCCGCGACTCCCTTCAACGCGCTTACGGAGAGCACGACGAAGTTCGGCAGCACCAACCCGATCCCGCTCAGTCAGTTTTCCAGTGTCGGCACCACCTCCGGCGGAGCGGTTCCCGGCGCGCAGGCGGTATACCGGGATGCTCAGGGGCAGGTCGTGAGCGCTTCCACCCTGAGCCTCAGGACGGGTCGGGTGGGCTATGCCTTTGCCTCGGGCGTGCCTCGCTACTACCTTGGAGAGGAGATCACGCCCCCGCTAACCAAGGCCGACAATACGGCGGCTCCCGTCAGCTATTGGCGGGCCCAGCCGGTGCGTCCCGGGGAAACCTTTGTCAACCCCAACGGGTCCGCTCTCACCGATGTGAACGGCGCGCAACTTCCGAACACCGGCGGGGCGTCCGGCACCCCTTTGCCGGTCCTCGCCGCCGGGGAGTATGAAAGCTTCTATTACAGCCCGCACGCGGAGCGGGTCTTTGCCTCGCAGTCCGGCTCGGTGGAGATCTGGTGGGTCTCCTTCTCGCCCGAGGGCACCGGCAACGGGGCTTGGAAATTCCGCAAGGAGACCTTCAATGTCTCGGGTGACACCAACGGTCCGGTGCGCAAAATCTATTGGACGGAGGGTTCCTTCGATGGCCCTCGCGTGGTCATTCCGGTTGGCCGGATCCAGGCGGCCAACCCGGTTTACACCTCCAAGTTCCCGTCAACCGTGGATGTCGCATACCGGCCGCCTGAGTATGTGGAAAATCCAGATCCCAATTCACAGGGGGCTGAGGAAAGGCGCACCTTGTGGTTTGAAAAGTTGGCCGGAACCAGCCTGCTTTCGGCCTACAACATCGAGGGGCGAATTCTGGTTGAGTATCTGGGTGCGGAAGTGTCGCCCGGTAAGAAAGAGTTTATCGGTGCCGATGTGGTCGAAGTCGTCAAGTCCATTTCGCCTGTCAGGACGGAGACTAAGCTGGGCAATCAAGTGTTGCCCCAAAGCGGCCAGACCGATCTGGTCGGTAGCCCAGCGTCCGGGAGTGCTGGTGGACAGGAATCGTTTTATGGAACGACAGCCACAGGTGACGGAAGCCTTCGCTACTTTGCCGAGCGGGCAAATTCCAATCCGGACTTGGTCATGTTTTATTGGTTGGAAAACGCGGATGCTGGTATCGATCTGCTTCCTGCTGGTCAGGTTCCGGGCCTGAACATCCAATGGCCGAAGTTTAAAAACTCCTATGTTTTTGTCTGGCCTGATGCGCCTGCCGATTACGCTTATGTCACAACCGGAGCGACCGGAAGCAACGATACCAACGGGGTGGTATTCGGTTCGGATTTTCCACCCGAGATCATTTTTCAAGATGATCTCTCGAATGGCGAATCCGCCATCAGTCTTGCGAACCAACGCCTCACCGTGGACTTAACCAAGTCGAATGATGGCCTGAACCGGACTTTGCTCAAGTTTACCAGTCCCACGAGTTTCTGGTATCAGCCCGTCTATACCCAGGCGGAAAACCGCAGCGGGTATGTGGAACCGGATCAAGGTGCGGCGATCAACACCACGGCTACGGTGGGGGCGCGGATCGAGCGTCCTTCCACCCGGTATTCGCTGGCGGGGGCCATCACCAGCGGCAACATCCATCAGGCCTCGGCGTATCTGGATCCCTACAGTGTGGGAGTGGAGGCTGCCGAAAAAGGGGCTATCATTCCGGTGAACGCGAACCCCACCAATAATACGATGACGGTGCGTTGGTTTGAAAAAGTCAATCCGCCCAATGCCGCCTTCTCCGCGTTCTATGTGCCGTCGAAAATCTCCCGCCACACCGTTGCCTACCCCTCTGAGTTGGGCAACTGGCGGGCCTCCGCCACGATGGCACAAGCGCGCCGATGGCACACCAGCACTGTATTGAAGGACGGCCGGGTGCTGGTGGCCGGCGGCACTGGAGCTTCCGGTCAAGCCTTGGCCACGGCCGAGCTTTACGATCC
>JAIXPT010000123.1 GCA_027486095.1 Planctomycetaceae bacterium
AACGTGACGCTCACCGCGCCCTACATGCACGACGGCTCGATCGCCACGCTCGAGGAAGTGGTCGAGTGGTATGCCAAGGGCGGGCACCCCAATCCCACGTTGAGCGACAAGATTCGGCCGCTCAATCTGTCGGGGCAGGACAAGGCCGACCTCGTCGCCTTCATGCAGGCCTGCACGAGCCCGACATCGCCCGTCGAGGCGGAGCGGCTGCCGGCCGACCAGTGAGACGCCCCGCGCAGGACCGCACGGGCTGGCTGCCTCTCTCCGACGCGGTCGGGCCGGTTTATGCTGGCATCGATCTCGGCGGCACGAACATCAAGGCGGGCCTCGTGGACGACCGCGGCCGCGTGCTCGCCTTCCACACCGAGCCGACCCGGGCCGACCGCGGCCCGGAGGATGCGGCCCGGCGGATGGGGGCGGCCGTCCATGCGCTGGCGGTCGGGGCCGGCATCGAGACGGCCGCCATTGCACATGTCGGCCTCGGCTCGCCCGGGCCGCTCGACATCCCGGCGGGCCGCATCGTGCAGGCCGGCAACCTCCGCGGCTGGGACGACTTTCCGCTCCGCGACCGCGTGGCCGACTCCTGCGGGCGGCCCGTCGCCTTCGCCAACGACGCCAACGCAGCGGCTTATGGTGAATTCTGGATCGGATCCGGCCGCGACGCCGCAAGCCTCGTGCTGCTCACGCTCGGCACCGGGGTGGGCGGGGGCATCATCATCGGTGACACGAACGTCGAAGGCGCCCACAGCCACGGCTCCGAATGCGGCCACATGATCGTCGATGCGTCGGACACGGCACGGGCGTGCCCCTGCGGGCAACGCGGCCATCTCGAGGCCTACGCCAGCGCCACGTCGCTCGTGAAGCGGGCCCGGGAGCGGCTCGCAGATGACTCGTCCGGCTCCCTCGCCCGCGCCGTCGCCGAGGGGAGCGACCTGACGCCGATCCTGATCGGCACGCACGCCTCCGCCGGCGACGCCCTCGCCACCGACGTGCTCATGGAGGCGGCCCACTGGCTGGGCGTCGGCATCGTGACGCTCATGCACGTGATCGATCCCGCGCTCGTGCTCGTCGGCGGCGCGATGACGTTCGGCGGCGAGTCGTCTCCGGTGGGCCGCGCCTTCCTCGACCGCATTCGTACGACGATTCACGCCCGCACCTTCCGCGTGCTCGCCGAAAAAACCGTGATCAGCTACGCGACCCTGGGCGGCGACGCCGGCTTCATCGGCGCCGCCGGCCTCGCCCGCCTCGCCCACCGCGCCGCGCGAGCGTGACTGTGGCCGGGTGCTCGGTACGCGCCGGCTCGGGGTCGCCCCTGTCATGTCGCCGGACGTGCGCTGCATGCTTGGCACACACCGGCTCGGGGTCGCCCCTACCATCTCGCCGGACGTGCGCCTCCGCCGGAAGCCCGAGGCGTAAGCCGAGAGGATGCCCGGATTGCGAACAGCCACGCGCATTCCCTTCGGCTTACGCCTCGGGCTTCCTCTGAGGAGGTAGGGGACGACCCCGATCCTCCCGTTCTCGTAGGCGCTCGGAACTTTCGGCGGAGACGGTCGGTGGGCACGCGCAGACGAAGGGAGTGCTTGAGGACTATCGGCGTCTGATCAAAACCCACGCGTTGTGTACTCTCAAGACGACCGGAGTCGAGCATGGCTACCGCCGGCTCCGAATGCGGGATGTTGCCACCTGCCCGAACGTTCGGCGAGATAGGACGGCGTAACGGCGAGCCGGCGCCGGCAAAAGCGAATGCGCCTGCCGCGGGCGACGCGGGCGGCTAGAATCACACCATGGCTATCGACTGCAAGCACATCCGCAACTTCTCGATCATCGCCCACATCGACCACGGGAAGAGCACGCTGGCCGACCGGCTCCTCGAATTCACCGGCACGGTCGAAAAGCGGCAGCTCAAGGAGCAGATGCTCGACGACATGGCGCTCGAGCGGCAGCGCGGGATCACGATCAAGGCCCGGGCCGTGCGGATGGAGTATCGCCACCAGGGCGAGGTCTACGAGCTCAACCTCATCGACACGCCCGGCCACGTGGACTTCCACTACGAGGTGTCGCGGAGCCTGGCGTGCTGCGAGGGGGCCGTGCTTCTCGTCGATGCGTTCCAGGGGGTCGAGGCCCAGACGGTAGCCAACGCCTATGCCGCGATCAACCAGAATCTGGCGATCGTGCCGGTGATCAACAAGATCGACCTCACCCACGCGCGGGTAGACGAGGTGCTCGTGGAGATGGAGCAGAGCCTCGCCATCGACTCCACGGAGGTGATCAAGGCGAGTGCCAAGGCCGGCATCGGCATCGAGGATTTGCTCACGGCGATCGTCGAACGCGTGCCGCCGCCGCAGGGCGATCCGCAGGCGGTGCTGCGGGCGATGATCTTCGACAGCCACTACGACAGCTACCGCGGGGCGATCACCTATGTGCGGCTGATCGACGGCACGATCCGCAAAGGACAAAAAATCCGGTTTCTGGAAACGGCCACCACGCACGAGGTGCTCGAGCTCGGGCAGTTCGTGCCCCAGAGACGCGCGTGCGACGAGCTCGTGGCCGGCCAGGTGGGCTATCTCGTCTGCAACATCAAGGACGTGAAGCAGGTCCACATCGGCGACACGGTGACGATCCCCGGCGACGATGCCGCCGCACCGCTGCCCGGCTACAAGTCGCCGCAACGGATGGTCTATTGCGGCCTGTATCCCAGCGAAGGAGAGAATTTCGAAGAGCTC
>JAIXPT010000442.1 GCA_027486095.1 Planctomycetaceae bacterium
ACGATGGGATCTGGCAGCACGCCGGGAGAAACGGTCGATGTCCGCTGGCACGCCCACGCGGTGACCCGCGCCGACCGTGAACGGGCCGCCGGCCACCAGGGCTGCGTGCTCTGGTTCACAGGGCTCTCCGGCTGCGGCAAGAGCACGCTGGCCAACGCCGTCGATCAACGGCTCAACGCCCGCGGCATCCGTAGCTTCGTGCTCGACGGCGACAACGTGCGGCTCGGGCTCAATGCCGCCCCGGCCCTGCTCGCCGCGCGGCATGGCGACGCCTTCGCACGCCGCTTTGGCCTCGGGTTCTCAGCCGAAGACCGCGAGGAAAACATCCGCCGGATCGGCGCGGTGGCCGAGCTCTTCGCCCAGGCCGGCATCATCGCGCTCACGGCCTTCATCAGCCCCTACCGCCGCGACCGCGATGCCGTGCGAGCCATGCTCGCCCCCGGCGACTTCGTGGAAGTGTTCGTGAAGGCGCCGCTCGAGGTCTGCGAGGGCCGCGACCCGAAGGGGCTCTACAAGAAGGCCCGCGCCGGCGAGATCAAGGGCTTCACCGGCATCGACGACCCCTACGAGGAGCCGCTCTCGCCGGAGCTCGTCGTTGACTCGGCGGCCCGCCGGCCGGACGATCTCGCCGCCGACGTCATCGCGTGGCTCGAACGCGCCGGCAAGATCGCAGCTCGGCCGGGTTGACAATCGCCGGGGTTCAACGTGCCCAAGCCGGCTTCGGGCTCCCCGCATCCCGTCGCCGGACGTTCGCGCCACAAATCACGCGCCGGCTCGGGGTTACCCCGTACCGTCTCGCCGGACGTTCGCCTTCGCCCTCCTGGGCTCCGGCTCACTCGGATGTGCCTGCGCTCCGGCATCCATGCCTGCGCTGGTCACATACGCCGTCTCAACGGCAGGGGTAATCCCTCGCCTCCCTCACCGAAAGCCCGAGGCGCAAGCCGAGAGGATGCCCCGGTGGCGAAACACGACGCGTTTTCCCTTCGGCTCACGCCTCGGGCTTCCAGACGGCGAGACGGCAGGGGTAATCCCGAGCCGGCGCCTATCGAAAACGCAGCGAACGTCCGGCGACGGGATATGGGCAGCCCGAAGCTGGCTTGGGCGCGAAGAGGTGACAGGCTGAAGCCTGTCCTCCTCTACGGGGCGATGAGTTCGACGAGGTTGCCGTCGGGATCGCGGACGCAGGTCAGGAACAGTCCCTTGGCGATCGTCTCGGGGATCGCGACGGGCGACTTGGCGAGCGGCTTCGCGCCGATCTTTTCGAGCCTCGCGAGGGCCGCCTTCGTGTCGTCCACTACGATCGTGAGATAGCGGAAGCCGGTGTGGGAGTGGATGAACTCGTTGTCGCCGGTGCGCGGGGTCGTGCCGGCGATGCTCATGAGCTTGAGCTTCGTGGCCGTGGGGCCTTCACCGAGCACGAGCACGCGCACGGAGAGCGGCTTGCCGTCGGTGAGCCCGGCGGCGGTGGCCACGTCGGCGGCCAGTTCGAAGCCCGGCAGCTCACGGAATCCGATGCCCTCGGTGTAAAACCGCACCGACTTCTCGACGTCGGCAACGACGGTGCCGAGATCGATCGTGGTGCGCGGAAATACGACCGGCTCGGCCGCGACGATCACGGTCGTCGAGAGGATCGAGAACAGGGCGATCGACAGGGACGGAGAGCGACGGTTCATCGGAGGACTCCTTGTGGTGTGCCCGAGGAGCATACCGGCGCGATGAAGGCGGGCAACACCACGGGCTGGCTCACGCGAAGATCGCGTGGACCGCCTTCCCGTTGCCGTCTTCGGTGGCGTAGAAGGGGCGGTTCTCGATCTCGTAGACGGTCTTCGGGCTGATGCCCATGGCGGTGAAGAGCGTGGCGTGCAGATCGGAGACCGTGACGGGGTTCTCGATGGCGATGCACGGCCGCTCATCGGCCGTCTTGCCGTACACGAATCCGGGCTTCACGCCGCCACCGAACATCACCACTGTCGAGCCGCCAGTGAAGTGGCGGTGCTGGCCGTAGTGCTCCGGCTTCAAGAGGAAATCCTTCGGCGAGCTTGCCTGGTCGGTGGCGGTCGA
This sequence comes from Planctomycetaceae bacterium, assembly GCA_027486095.1. Classification (GTDB taxonomy): domain Bacteria; phylum Planctomycetota; class Planctomycetia; order Pirellulales; family UBA1268; genus RGVT01. The sequence continues at coordinate 2,062 of JAIXPT010000442.1, forward strand.
TCCGGGTTGGCCCTCGGTGATCATGTCGCGGCTGAATTCACTGGCGATCACCACGAGCGTGCGGTCGAGCAGCCTGCGGGCCTCGAGGTCGCGAATCAGGGTCGCGATCGGCCGGTCGATCTCCTGATGAAGTTTGGCCACCCGCTCATGGCCGCGCTCGTGGGTATCCCAGTGGACGAACGGGATGTATTCCGTCGTCACCTCCACGTAGCGGGCGCCTTGTTCCACGAGCCGCCGCGCGAGAAGGCAGCCCCGGCCGAACCGGCCGGTGTCGTAGTGTTCCTGCACCTCCTTCGGCTCGAGCGTGATGTCAAACGCATTCTTCTCCTTCGCGCCGAGTAACCGATGGGCGTTTTCCAGACTGCGCAGCATCGACTCCTGATGGTAGTCGCTTGTGAAAGCCGAGGCGGGAGAAGCCTTCACCAATTTCTTGAAGTGCTCGTAGCGGTTGGTAAACCGCCCCGGCTCCATGCCGCGGGGCGGCCGCACGGCCACGGCGGCCTGCTCTGGATAGGGCAGGTTCATGGGGCCAAACTCGCTGCCGAAGAAGCCGGCCGTCGTGAAGGCCTTGATCTCCTCGTTCTCGCCGATGCCCTCCAGCCGCTGGCCGATGTTCACGAAGGCCGGCATCACGGGATTCCGCGGACCGAGCACGCGGCTCATCCATGCGCCGAGATGTGGGCAGGCTACGGTCTGCGGGGGAACGTAGCCGGTGTGCCAGTGGTATTGGTGGCGTGAGTGGAGGATGCTGCCAAGGTCAGGCTGCACGTGGGAGCGGACGAGGGTGGCTCGGTCGAGCACCTGGGCGATCTCCGGAAGGCCATCGCAGATGCGCACGCCGTCGATCGCCGTGGGGATCGATGGAAAGGTGCTGATCACGTCGGCGACGGCGAGCCCGGGCTCGAACGGCTTGTGTTTCTTGGGATCGAACGTGTCGGGAGCCGCCATCCCACCGGCCATCCAGAGCACGATGATGGCGTCGGCTTTGGCCGCAGGATGCACGATGGTGGCCGTGCTGGTGCTCGCGCGGGCGCGCGGCTCGGGCAGCGCCATGGTGGCGGTGGCCGCGGCGGCCAGGCTCTTGAGCAGGTCACGTCGAGTCTTCATCGGGGTCATCCTCCTGGTGGCTCACCTGATCAGTTGAAACTCGGGCAGCATCACGATCGCCCACAGGCAATCGGCGACGCTGTCTTTCGAGGGGGTTTCGCCCAGGAGATCGCGGGCGGCCTGCGCCTCCTCGGGCGTGGGCTTTCGGCCCAGGGCCGCCGCATAGATCCAGGCGACGATCGCGTCGGCCGTGGGACCGTGGGCTTGAAGGATGGCGGCTCCGCCTCGGGAAAATTCGTCCGCCAGGCTCTGTTCATTGGCAAGTTGGATCGCCTCGAGCGTGGTCAGGTCGTTCGGCCGGCTCGTCACCACCTGGTCGCGGTTCGGCCGACCCAGGGCGGCCATCAGAGCCGTGCCCTTCACGAGCACGGCGCGGACCATCGGCAGCGTATCGGGGGCCAAAGCGTAGAGAAGCTTGGCAGCGAAATCCGCCATGCCCGCATGCCACGTGCTCTGCGTCTTCACCACCACCGCAGGAGCCCAGTCGGTGGGCTCCTGTCCCTTCTTGAACGCTCCGCGCCCGTCGGGCTGCGCCGTGGTCCACTGCCACGATCCGTCGGTGGCGATCGTCAGTGTGCCACCATCCGCCGTCTTCACCCGCAGTTCGATGCACAACGCCGCCGGGCCGCCTGCCGCGCCGTTGGCCGCCGTGACGACGATCTCGTTGGCCCCCTTCCTCAGATCGGACGTCACGAGTTCCATCACCGGCTGGGTCCAGTCGGTGGATTTCGTGGCCGGCTTTCCATTGACGAACACGGTCGCCTCGTTGTCGGCCGCGAACACGGCGACGCCGTGGACGGCCTCCGCCGGAAGGTCGAATGATTTGCGAAACGTGAGCCTCTCGCCCGGCGGCGAGGCAGCCAGGTCGTTCGACCAGATCCACGCGCCCACCGGTTGCACGGCGTCCGTGCCCGCCGGCGGATCGAACCGAAGCACCTCGGCATCCGGCTTCGGCGGGGCGGTGCTCGTCAGTTGCCACACCGCATCGGTGAACTGCTCCGCCGTCATCCGGCGCGGGAGCGGCCCACGAAACACATAGCCCGTGCCCTGCGGCTGGCCGGTAACAGCCGGCGTGGCGGCGCCATACGTCTCCGAGGTGCAGATCGTCTCGAGGACGTGTTTGACGTCCCAATGCGCTTTGACGAGATCCGCAGCGAGCACGTCGAGGAGATCCTCGCTCCATGGCGGCAGCCGCAGGCTGTCTACGGGATGCACGAGGCCCCGGCCTATGAGCCGGTGCCAGAGGCGGTTGACGAGGTTGCGCGACAGCCAGCCGTTATCGGGCTTGGTCATCAGGGCGGCCAGTTGCTCCAGTCGCTGCGACGGCGGCGCCGCCGGATCGACCTCGCCGAGTTCCTCGAACAGCCAGGCCGGTGTGGCCTGCGTGCCGGTGGCCTTGTCGCAGCGGTGCAATTCGAGCGGTGCTGCCGACGAGATCGCCGCGAGGTCGTAGGTCTGCTTGAGCGTCCAGCGGTCCACGAATGAATCGTGGCAACTCGCACACTTGAGGTTGATCCCGAGGAACGTCTGCCCCACGTTTTGTGCAAACTGGATCGGCACGGTCTGGCTGGCGTTCACTGTGCCGCGCCACACGATGCCATCCATGAACCCGCGCGACTCGTCGGTCGGCGCGATCAGTTCGCTGACGAACCGGTCAAACGGCTTGTTGTGCACGAGCGCTCGGTGGAGCCAGGCGGTGATCTGCCGCCGGCCTCCGGTGATGAAGCCGGTTCCGGTGTAGTCGTTGCGGAGGAGATCATTCCAGAAGGTCATCCAGTGTTCGGCGTAGGCAAACCGATCGTCGAGGAGTTCCCGAACGAGCCGTGCGCGCTTGTCGGGAGCCGAGTCGGCCACGAACGCCTCGACACGCTCCGGCGTGGGGAGGAGACCGACGAGGTCGAGGCTCACGCGGCGGATGAACGTACGGTCGTCGGATCGGGGCGGCCGCGGGACGCCCTGCTTCTGCCAGTAGAAATCGACGAGGCGATCGACAGGATTGATACGACCGCCCTCCGGGGGCGGAAGCGTCACCTCGCGGAGCCGCAGCGGCGGCTCCCAGGTCGTTCGCTGGAAGGCGAAGCCCGGCTCCCAGGGCGCCTTGTCGTCGATCCACTGCTTCAAGAGCGCGATTGCTTCGGGTGGGAGCGGATCGCCCTCGCTCGGCATCCTGTCGTCGGGATCGTCGCTCGTGATCCGGGCGATGATCTCGCTCTTCACTGCGTCGCCTTCCACGAAGCCCGGCGTGCCCGAATCGCCGCCCGCGAGCAGATCTTCGCGGGTGTTCATCGAGAAGCCTCCCTGCCTGGCGTCGCCGGTGTGGCATTCGCCGCAGTGCTTTTTCATGAGCGGCACGATGTCGTGCGCGAAGTCGATCGCCAGTGCGGGTATGGCGGGTATGCAGAGCACCGCCCACGAGGCAAGGGCAGAGACGTGGTTTGTCGTCTTCATGATGATCACGCCATGATCCCCTTCACGACGTGGCCGGCGACGCCCGTGAGCCGGACGTCGAGCCCTTGGAACTTCGTCGTCAGGCGGTGGTGGTCGATGCCGAGCAGGGCGAGCATCGTGGCGTGGAGGTCGTGGACGGCGACGACGTCGTCCACCGACCGGTAGCCGAGCTCGTCGGTGGCGCCCCACGTGATGCCCGGCTTGATGCCGCCGCCGGCCAGGAACACGCTGAACGAAAGAATGTGGTGGTCGCGGCCGCTGCCCTGGCCCATCGGCGTGCGGCCGAACTCGCCCCCCCAAAGCACGAGCGTGTCGTCGAGGAGGCCGCGGCGGGCGAGGTCTTCGATCAGCCCGGCCGAGGCCTTGTCTACGGACGCCGTGGCTTCCCGCATGCCCTCTTCGATGCCGCCGTGGTGGTCCCAATTGCGGTGGTAAAGCTGGATCATCCGCACCCCGCGCTCGGCCAGCCGCCGGGCGAGCAGACAATTCGACGCGAACGATCCGTCGCCCGGCTGCTTCACCCCGTAGAGATCGAGCGTCTCCTGCGTCTCCCCGGCGAAGTCGGTGAGCTCCGGCACGCTGGCCTGCATGCGGAAGGCCATCTCATACTGCGCGATCCGCGTGGCGATCTCAGGATCGTTTTGTTCGGCGGCCAGGAGCCCGTTGAGCCGGGCGACCTCCTCCACCACCTGCCGCTG
>JAIXPT010000116.1 GCA_027486095.1 Planctomycetaceae bacterium
CGAGCCTGGCGAGGAGCTCTCGATCGATTACTGCTGGCCGGCCGACGCGGCGATTCCGTGCTGCTGCGGGGCGACGGGCTGCCGCCGGTGGATCGTGGACCCGGCGGAGCGGCATCTGCTGCCGGCCGACCCGGACGCTGGCGCGGGCCCGTGCTCGCCATCGCCATCGGCCTGACGGCCATCGCGATCTTCGGCATCTCGCGGCTCCGGCTCGACGACGATCTCCGCTCACTCCTGCGCGACAGCGACGCCGAATTCCGCCAGATCGACGAAGTGGCCGCCCGCTTCGGCGCTCCCGAGCGCGACTGCATCATCCGGGCCACCGCCCGCGGCGGCGACGTCTTCGAAGCCCAGGCGCTCGAGGAGCTGCGAGCCCTGTGCGCGGCCCTCGCCAAGGTGCCGGGCGTGGTCGATGTGCGGTCGATCTTCGACGTGCGCCGCCAGGGGGTAGCCGGGGCCCTGCTGCCGGTGATCCCCCGCAGCGACGGGCCGCTCGACGAGCCCGCCCGGGCCGCGGCCCGGCAGCGTGCGGCCGCCCATCCGCTCGTGGCCGGCCATCTTCTCTCGGCCGACGGGGCTTCGTCGCTCGTGCTCGTGCGGCTCGACGAGGCGGCAAACTCGGCCGCGAACCTCGGCGGCTCGATCGACGCGATCGAACAGGTGCTCGGCCAGTGTCGCCGCGCGGCCGCCAGCCTCGATCTCGAATTCACCGGCCTGCCGCCGCTGCGGCATCAGGCGTCGCAGGCGCTCAGGCGCGACATGCTCGTGTTCAATTCGCTCGGTCTCACGCTCGCCTTCATCCTCTCCGCGACGGCCGCCCGCAGCCTGCGCTCGACGGTCGTGGCGTGCGTGCCGCCCTTCGTGGGCGCCGTGTGGGCGATGGGCATCCTCGGGCTCTGTGGCGCACCGGTCAACGTGCTCACGAGCGTGGTGCCTTCGCTCGCGCTCGTGGTGGGCACCTGCGATTCGATCCATTTCATCGAAGACATGCGCCGCACGCGGCGGCGGGGCGTGGATGCTGTGGCGGCCTCCGCCGGCGCGATGCAGCGGATCGGCGCGGCGTGCGGGCTCACGAGCCTGGTGACCGCGATCGGCTTCGCGTCGCTCGCCGCCGCCAAGATCGAGGCGGTGCGGATGTTCGGCCTGGCGGCCGCGGCCGGTGCGGTGGCGAGCTTTCTGGCCGTGACGCTGCTCACGCCGCTCTTGGCCTCGACCGCCTGGTGCCGGGGCATGCATCTGGGCCATTCGTGGCGGCCGGCTGGCCGGCTCGCCGCCGTGCTGACGGCGTTTTCCCTGCGGCACACCCGGGCGATCGCCGCGGTCGGCTGCGCGGCCACCCTGATCCTGGCGGTCGTCGGCTCGCAGATCGAGGCCGACAACCGCGTGGCCGACGCGCTGCCGCGCGGGGCGGCGTCGTCGCGGGCGCTCTCGCACGTAGACCGCGACTTCGGCGGGGCGTCGGGCGTGGACGTGATCGTGCGCTGGCCGGAGGGTGTCGCCTGGCACGATGCAGCCGTCGGCGACGCGCTCGCCGCCACCCACCGGGCCCTCGAGGCCGATGGACGCCTCGCCCCGCCGCTCTCGCTGGCCAGCGTCACGGCGGCGCTCCCCGAGCGGGCCCGCCGCCGGCTCGACCCGGCGGAGTTTCGCGAGATGGTCGATCCCGCGGCCCGGATGGCGATCGTGCGGGCCCGGGTGAGCGACCTCGGCTCGCGGGCGCTCGACGGCATCTACGGGCAGATCGAGACGCGGCTCGCCGCCCTGGCCGCCGAGCGGCCCGGCTGGGAGTTTACGCTCTCGGGAATGTCGGTCGTGTCGGCCCGCAACATCCGCCAGCTCGTGCGCGACCTCGGCGCGAGCCTCTTGCTCGAGGTGGCCGTGATCGGCACCATCCTCGCCCTCGCCTTCCGCTCGCCGCTCGCCGGGATCGTGAGCCTCGTGCCCAACGTGTTTCCGCTCGCGGTGATCGCCGCCGTGGTCGTGCTCAGCGGCCGGGCGCTCGACCCGGCGACGGTGATCGTGTTCAACGTCTGCCTCGGCCTCGCCGTCGATGACACCGTGCACGTGCTCTCGGCGGTGTCGCGGCACCGGCAGGAGGGCGTGCCGATCACAGGCGCGGTGCGGCGGGCGATCGCCGAAACTGGAAATCCCATCGTGCTCGGCGGGCTCGTGCTCGCCGTCGGCTTCGCGGCCGTGATGGCGAGCACCGTGCCCTCGCTGGCCGGCTTCGGCCGGCTTGCCTGCGCGGCCGTGGCCGCGGCCACCCTCGCGGAGCTCGTGCTCTTGCCCGCGCTCTTGGTCGTGGCCGACTCGTTCGTGCGCCGCGATCAGGCCGCCTTCCGCGACGGCATCTTCGGCGCCGCGCCGCTGGCCTGGCCCGCGATCGGGCGGGGCGGCGCAGCGGTGCGGCGCGTCGCCTGACGGGCTACCTGACGCGCCACCTGGGCCGTGCCCGCGATGGCCACGGCGAACGTCAGCCCCACGAACCTTGGCAGGTCGGCGGCGAAGGCCGCGGCCGCGGAGAACGGCGCGCGTTCGATCTGCCCGTCGGGCCGCATCCGCCAGGTGGCGGCGGCGCCCGTGATCATCCGGCTGCCGCCGGCGAGCTGCCGATTGGCCCGCGCCCCGGTGCTCGTGAGATAGGCCGAGAGCCGGCCGCCGGCGAGATGGGCGTAGTCGTGATTTTGATGGATGGCCGTGGCACACGCCGTGATATCCACGACCGGCAGGCCGCGGGCGCGAGCGTCGTGCACCATCCAATTGTCCCAGTAGGCGCGGCCGAGCGTGAATGGCGGCACGTGCCCGAAGCCATCGCGATGAAATACAAAATAGTCTTTGCACACGCGGGCCGCCAGCCGGCCGGAACGCCGCGCCCGGTCGAGCAGGTCGATCCGCGCGCCCACGTCGGCCATGTCGATCCGCTCCTCGACGTCGAGATCGGTGCGTTGGCCGATCACGAGCGCCTGCCCGGCGAAGCCCCGCGCCACGCTGCGCACGGCGGCGAGCCAGTCGGGCATCAGCATGATGTCGGAATTGACGTAGGCGAGGAGATCGGCCTGCGTGGCTGCCCGGGCCTTCGCGAACAGGTCGTCCACCCGTGGCGGGCCATCGACACCCTCGGCGACGGGGCCGAGCCGCACGGCGCCCACGCTGGCGGCCACATAGGCCAGGCCCGTGACCTCGCCGCCGAGCAGGATATCGATATCGCGGCCGAGCGCCCGCCAGCTGGCGATGGCATTGCGCTGAATGACGCCGGCGTGGCCTTGAAACGCCTTCGGCGCGGCGATGATCGCAAGCTTCATCCGGTCTGCCATCCCCACACCGCTCCCCGAGCCCGCCACGCCCGCCCTGCGGGGCGAATCGACGCATCGCAAGCCGCACCACCAAAAATTCCGTTCCCGCCCGCACAGTCTGCCACGCCACCGATGGAGGGCAGGGCGCGGGAAGCACAACCCAAGAAGCCCCGACAAGCCCGCAGCGGAAGCGACGGGACACCGGGTCGCGAATGATCCCGCTTTCCATGCCGCATGGCGACCGGCCTTTGCAGCCACGCGGAGTCCCCGGGCTTCCGCCCGGGGCTTTTTATCAACGTGGCATCCCCTCGGCTCGGGGTTCGGGCTTCGTGATGCGGGGCGTTCGCCGACTCCTCGTGCGCCTGATCTGTCGATCTCCCGTGTAGAGACGGAGCTCCAGCTCTGTCGAATCCGGGCTGCATTCGACAGGCCTGGAGGCCTGTCGCTACGTCTGAGGAGGCTGAAGCCTGTCCTCCAGCGAGCCTACGCCGTCAGCCGCACCACGTCGGCGAGCGTCTCGACGGCCTGCACGATCTGGTCTTCGGTGTGCTCGGCCGTGAGGAAGAATCGCACCCGGGCCGCCGCCTCGCGCACGGCCGGATAGAGGATCGGCCGGGCGTTGATGCCCCGCTCGAGCAGCATCTGCGACACGCGGATCGCCCGCGTCGAGCTGCCGAGGATGATCGGGATCACGGGGGTGTCGCCACTCTCGCCGGTGTCGAGGTTGCAGTCGTGGGCGAGCTTCAGGAACAGCTCGGAGCGTTCGCGGAGCCGCGTCACCCGCCACGGCTCGCGCTGGATCACGGCCAGGCCCTCGAGGGCGGCGGCGGCGTTGGGGGGCGAGCAGGCGGTGGAGAACACGAAGGCGGGCGTGGTGTAGCCGAGGTAGCGCACGAGCCGCTCGCGGCCGGCCAGATAGCCGCCGCCGGCACCGAGCGCCTTGCTGATCGTGCCCATCCAGAGGTCGCCGTCGGCGGGATCGACGCCGAAGAATTCGCAGATGCCGCGGCCGCCGGGGCCCATCGTGCCGAGCGAATGGGCTTCGTCTACGTAGAGCAGCGCATCGTGCCGCTTCTTCACTTCCACGAATCGCGGCAGATCGGGGTAGTCGCCGTCCATGCTGTAGACGCCCTCGATCGCCACGACGACGCGGCGATACTGCGGCCGCAGGTCGCGGAGCAGGCCGTCGAGCTGGGCGTGATCGTTGTGGCGGAAGGATCGCCGCCCCGCCTTCGAAGCGTTGGCGCCCTGCATGATGCTGTTGTGGGCCAGTTCGTCGTAGAGGATCAGATCACCCTCGCCGAACAGATGGTTGAACACCGAGGCGTTGGTGCCGTAGCCGCAGGGAAACACCACCGCCCGTTCGGTGCCGAGAAACGCGGCGAGCTCCTCGTCGAGCCTGTCGAGGAGCGTGTTGTTGCCCCCCACCATGCGGCTGGCCGACGCGCTCGTGCCAAAGCGGTCGATCGCCTCCTTGGCGGCGCGGGCCACGTCGGGATGGGCGGCGAGGCCCAGGTAGTCGAAGCTCGTGAAGCTGATCACGTCGCGGCCGGCGATCCGGGCCACGCGCTTCTGCACCTGCTCGTTGGCAAGCAAAAAGGGATCGTCGAGCCCGGCGGTGTCGAGGGCGGCCAGCCGCTCTTCGAGGGCCGTGAACTCGGGAAACACCTCGTCGGCAGACGTCATGCCTGCTGCGGCCAGCCCGGCGTGCCGCCGCGAGGCGGCCGGCGCGGGAGCCCGGGAAGGCCGCGGGGCCAGGGCCCGGTCGGCACTGTCGAACATGTGCTCGGCGATGCACCCGACGAGATCGCCGCAGGTGCGGATGCCCGCCAGCCATTCATCACGAAACCGCATCTGATAGAGGCCCTCGATCCGGTTCACCGCGTCGAGAAAGCCGATCGGATCGACCTCGGCCTCGGCGAGCGACATGCCGGGCGTGAGCGGCCCGTGGGCTCCGCGCGGGCGGACACGGGCCAGCTCGTCGAGCACCAGCCGCGTGATCGCCTGGCGTGACGAGGCCAGAGGTTCACCCCGAGCGGGGGCCGATGCGGATGTGGGCGCGAGCGTGCTAGCCACGAAAAATCCCTCCTTCATGGGCGGCACGGGTGCCGCACGCTGCGAGTGAATGAGCCCGACATCTGACGGGCCGTGATGAGCAGCAATCTACGGAAATTCGCCCTCTCTAGCCAGCGGTCCGCCGCCACCGCGAGATTCACACCCGCCCCGCAACGCGCGTTTCCCGGCTGCGCCACCGCGATTGGAAAGGCATTCGGCCTGCGCAAACCGCACCCGGCGCGAGGGTCGTGGCGATCGCGGTCACCCTGCGAGCAGTTTTCGGAGCACGAATGGCAGGATGCCGCCCGCCTTGAATTGATCGAGCTCGACGGGCGTATCGATCCGCACCAGGCACGGAATGTCTGTCGTGGTCCCATCGGGCCCCCGTGCCGTCACCACCACCGTGGAGCGCGGGGCGAGGCCCTCGAACGGGATGTCGAAGGTCTCTTCACCCGTGAGGCCGAGCGCCTGCCACGGCTCCGGAAGCACCAGCGGCAGCACGCCCATGCCGACGAGATTGGAGCGATGGATGCGCTCGAAGCTCGTGGCCAGCACCGCCCGCACGCCGAGGAGCATCGTGCCCTTGGCGGCCCAGTCGCGCGAGCTGCCGGTGCCGTATTCGGCGCCGGCGAGCACGACGAGCGGCGTGCCGGCGGCCTTGTACTTCACCGCGGCGTCGTACACCGGCAACACCTCGGCGCCCGGAAGGAGCCGCGTCACGCCCCCTTCCGTGCCGGGCACGAGCAGGTTGCGGATGCGGATATTGGCGAACGTGCCCCGCGTCATGACGCGGTCGTTGCCACGGCGGGCGCCGTAGCTGTTGAAGTCGCCCGGTGGCACGCCGTGCTCGATCAGATACCGGCCCGCAGGGCTCGTCTTCGCGATGCTGCCGGCCGGCGAGATGTGGTCGGTGGTCACACTGTCGCCGAGCGCGAGCAGCACGCGGGCGCCGCGCACGCTCGCCGGGGCCCGCGGCTCCCGGGTGAGCTCGGCGAGAAACGGCGGCTCCTGGATGTAGGTGCTCGTGGCCTCCCAGTCGTAGAGCTCGCCCGCGCTCGTGGGCACAGCATTCCAGCGCGGGTTCGACTGCCACACGTTGCCGTAGCGGGCTTGGAACTGCGCCGGCTGCACGCAGGCGGCCACGGTGTCGCGCACCTCGTCGGCCGTGGGCCAGATGTCCTTCAAGAACACGTGGTTGCCGTCCTTGCCCGTGCCGATCGGCTCGCTCGCCAGGTCGATGTCGGTGGTGCCGGCCAGCGCGTAGGCGACGACGAGCGGCGGGCTGGCGAGCCAGTTGGCCTTCACGAGCGGATTGACGCGGCCCTCGAAATTGCGGTTGCCGGAGAGCACGGCCGCGGCCACGAGATCGCCATCGGTCACGGCCTTGGCCACCGGGTCGGGCAGCGGGCCCGAATTGCCGATGCAGGTCGTGCAGCCGTAGCCCACCGTCTCGAAGCCGAGGGCATCGAGATCTTTGTCGAGGCCCGACTTCTCGAGGTAGTCGGTGACCACGCGCGAGCCGGGAGCCAGGCTCGTCTTCACCCAGGGCTTCGTCGCGAGCCCCTTGGCGACCGCCTTGCGGGCCACGAGGCCGGCGGCCACCATCACGCTCGGGTTGCTCGTGTTGGTGCAGCTGGTGATGGCCGCGATCACCACGGCGCCGTGGCCGATCGTGGACGAGTGGCCGTTGTCCTGCACCGTCGCGCTGCGGGTGAGCGCCGGGCCCTCGAGCGCGAAGCCCCGCTTGGCGGTCGGGGCCGTCAGCGCTGCGGCAAACGTCTGCTTCACCGCCACGAGCGGCACGCGGTCTTGCGGCCGCTTGGGGCCCGCGAGGCTCGGCACCACGGTGCCGAGATCCAAGGCGAGCCGCTTCGTGAATTCGGGGGTCGGGGCCGCGTCGGTGCGAAACAGCCCCTGCTCCTTCGTGTAGCGCTCCACGAGCTCGATCTGGGCCCGCTCGCGGCCGGTGAGCCGGAGATACGCAAGCGTCTCGGCATCGATCGGGAAGAAGCCCATCGTGGCGCCGTATTCCGGCGCCATGTTGGCGATCGTGGCCCGGTCGGCAAGCGACATGCCGGCGAGGCCCGCTCCGAAAAACTCGACGAACTTTCCGACCACGCCTTCCTTGCGCAGGATTTCGGTGACGGTGAGCACGAGGTCGGTGGCCGTCGCGCCCGCGGGGAGCCGGCCGGTGAGCTCGAAGCCGACGACCTCCGGAAGCAACAGCGACAACGCCTGCCCGAGCATCACGGCCTCGGCCTCGATGCCGCCCACGCCCCAGCCGACGACGCCCAGGCCATTGATCATCGTCGTGTGGCTGTCGGTGCCCACGAGCGTGTCGGGCACGGCCACCTTCGGCCCGCTCTTTCCCGCCGCCGGGTCATCCCGCAGAAACACACAGCCCGCGAGGTATTCGAGATTCACCTGGTGCACGATGCCGATCGCCGGCGGCACCACGCGAAAATTCTGGAACGCCTGCTGCCCCCAGCGGAGAAACGCATACCGCTCGGCATTGCGGGCGAATTCGATCTCGACGTTCCGCTCCAGGCTGTCGGCCGCGCCGAAATAGTCCACCTGCACCGAATGATCGATCACGAGATCGACGGGCACGAGCGGATTGATTTTTTTGGGATCGCCGCCAAGCCGCTTCATCGCCGCCCGCATCGCCGCCAGATCGACGACGCACGGCACGCCGGTGAAATCCTGGAGCACCACGCGGGCCGGCTTGAACGGGATCTCCGTCTCGGCGGGCCGGGCGGCATGCCACGTGGCGAGCGCCTTCACATCGGCCTGCGTCACTTCGTAGTCGTCGCATGTGCGGAGCAAGGCCTCGAGCACCATGCGGATCGAGTAGGGCAGCCGTGCGGTGTTCGTGATGCCGGCGTCGTCGAGGGCCCGCAGACGGTAGAGCGTGGCGGGCCCGGAGCCCGTCTCGAAGGTGGCGCGGGCGGAAAACGGATCGACGGGGGTGGCGGCCATGGGATGTGCCCTTTCAATGGTGTGGTGGCGAAAGCCTACCGAAAACGAATCCAGTCGGAAGCACGCCGCCCCGGTCAGCCCGCACGCCCCGCAGGGTTTGCCACCGGGTGTCCCGCCGACCATCCGCCCGGAAAACCAGCCGCGACCGAGAAAAACGCGGTCGGCGCGGGTGGTAAAAAATTTTGCCGACGTGGATTCGACACGCCAAGGTTCTTGGGGTATGGTTGAGGCGTCGGGAGGAACCCCTTCCGGCCCTCACCGAACACAACGATCTCTTCAGCGGCTGTTCCCCCCCCCAAAGACCCACACCTCGATAGCCGCTACTCGGGCCCGTGGTTTCCCCAACCACGGGCCCTTTTCTTTTTGATGAGCCTGCCGGCCCATCCATGGCCCTGGCGGGCATCCTCTCGGCTCACGCCTCGGGCTTTCGTGTGGCGACTGAGCTCCAGCTCTGTCGAATCCGGGCCGCCGTCGACAGGCCTGGGGGCCTGTCGCTACGGGGCGGTCTCGTGGAGGTGCTGCGTGAGGATGCGCTCGAGCTCGCGCACCGTGGCGGGCTGATGGTGCACGCGGGTGTGCGTGGCCGGCACCTCGATCTCGCTCACCGTGCCCGGCAGCCGCGCGCTCGAGGCCGGCACGACGCAGTCGCCCGGGTCGCCGGTGAGCGACTGGTGCGCCGTGCCGATCACGCTGTGCGTCGTCACCCAACACGGCGGCCGCAACACCCGCAGCGCCTCGAGCAAGGTCGAATCGGGCTCCAGCACGTCGATCGTCGTCGGCAGTCCTGTGGCGAAATCGCCGCGCAACACGCCGGGGTTCAGGTCGCGCACCTCCTGATATACGGCGGCCGTGGCGGCCGGCTGCCGCACCGTGATCGCGGCGACCCGCCCCGTGGCCCGCGAGGCGAGCGACGATCCGGCATGCGGCGTGGCGATGAACACCACCCGCTTCACGAACGGCAGCGGCTCGAAGAAGAAGAGCGGCGCCACGAAGCGGCGCACCTCGGGCCGCATCTGCATCTCGGCGAAAGGACGGGTCGAGATCGCATCCCAGAGCGATGTTCCCGGCGAGACCACCATCATCTTCGCATGCAGTCCGCCCATGCTGTGCCCCACGAGCACCATCTGCTTCAGGCTCGGATCGCGCCCCTCCGGATCGAGCTCGCGCACCGCCGCTTGGAGCTCGCGGCGCAGCACCGCCGACTGCTGCAGAAACGCCGCGCCCGTCGGGTAGTGAAACACCCACGGCTCGTAGCGGCGATGAAAGGTCGGCCACGTGCGCAGCTCGTTGAGCAGGTCGAACCACGTGCCCTCGTCGCTCGCGAGACCGTGGACGAACACCACCGGGATCCGCCCCGGCTGATGTGGCTCGAGAAACTCGAGACGGGCCTTCGTGTCGCCGCGGCCATACGGCTGGATGAACCCGGCCAGCCCCGCCTGCGGCGTGCCTGCGAGCACGTCGAGGAGCGGCGCGGTGAGATCGGCGGCGAGGAGCGGCCGGGCCTGGCCGATGTGCACGGCGGCGATCTCCACGGGGTTGGCGAGATCGAGGATCGCCGGGGCATGGTCGCGGGCGAGGGGGCCGGCGAAGGTCTGCAGAAACGTCTCGTCGCCGGGCATCTTGAACCGCAATACCGCCGTGGCTGCGAGCGACTGGCGGTCGGGCGCGAACGCCTGCATCGGGCTCCCGGGCGGCCCCGCCTTCACGCGCACGACGACGGGCAGCCCGAAGCCGCCGCGGCAATGATGCCGCGTGATCCGGGTATCGCCGGGCGGCGGCGTGGCGACCACCTTCTCGATGAGCGCGGCGTCGATGGCGAGCGCCTTGGTCTGGATCGGCACGACCACCTGCTTCCACGACGGCCCGATCACGAGCCCCTGCCCCGTCAGCCGGCCATGCGCGCAGGCCGTCTCGAGCAGCCCCTCGAGCGCGGCCGCATAGAGCTCGGCCGCCTCGCAGAGAATCTCCCGCGACCCGGGGCACGTCCACACGGCGTTCCACGCCGCCTCCGTGGCCGCATAGAACAAGTCCACGGCATGCGGATCGCACTTGTTCTCTGCGAGCTTCGCCGCCGCCGTGCCCCACTCGCGGGCCTGCTTCAGATAGCCCCGTGCCACGACGACCGGGTCGGGCCGCTCGCGCACAAACAGGCCGCCACTGGCAGGCGCAGCCTGCGCAGCACCCGCCAGCCACGCGACGACCGCGCAGCCGAGAATCGCTCGCCCATGTGTTCCAACTGCTCTCACACGCATGCTCCCGCCTCAGGTATCGGAGCCGCCGCGCTCCGACGCGCGGAGAGCCCGGCCGCCCGCGCAGGAAATTCCAGCCTTCCCGAACTTGCCGCGAGACTGGGCATCGCTGGCAAACTCTGCGGGCTGCGACTCGCCCGAGACGGCTTCCGAAGCCCGAGGGCAAGCCGGTTCACGAGGAAGCCCGAGGCGTAAGCCACTGCCCCAGGAAGCCCGAGGCGTAAGCCGAGAGGATGCCCCGGTGGCCGACAATCGTGCGTATTCCCTTCGGCTCACGCCTCGGGCTTCCGTGGCGACGGAGCTCCAGCTCTGTCGCATCCAAGCCGCATTCGCCAGGCCTGGAGGCCCGTCGCTACGTCAGAGGAGGCTCGGGGTTACCCCTGCCGTTGAGACGGCGTATGTGACCAGCGAAGGCATGGATGCCGGAGCGCAGGCACATCCGAGTGAGCCGAAGCCCAGGAGGGCGGAGGCGAACGTCCGGTGAGACGGTACGGGGTAACCCCGAGCCGGCGCGGCACGACGAAGCACGACAGGCTGAAGCCTATCCCACGTGGATATGGACCGCCCGAAGCCGGTGCCTCAAAATGCGGATGAAGCTCGAAACCAAAACTCACGCCTTCGCGGCGTGTTCTTCGGCGACGAGCTCGAGATCCGAGGCCAAGTACTTCACCGTCGCCGTCGGGGCGAGATTGAAGTAGACGCGGCCCTCCGTCTTCCAGCGGCTGCCGTCGTAGAGAAACTCCGCCGTGGCGGCGCGCACGTTCGAGACGGCCTCGACATCCTCCATGCCGCCCCCTTCGATCGCCTCGAAGCTCACCTCGATCGCCACGAGGGCCTTGAGCCCGCGCGACTTGCGGTCGCGGGCGTAGACGACGTCGTCGTCGAAGGCCACGTCGGTCCAGCGCAGACCGCGCGGCTTGCCGGTTTGGCTGGCGCGTTCGATGAACTTGGC
>JAIXPT010000145.1 GCA_027486095.1 Planctomycetaceae bacterium
GAGGATCTGGAGACCAAGTTCAAGGTGATGGATTCACCCGAGGCGAAGGACGCCCGCGCGTGGGTCGGGCAGTATCTCTCGGCGATGTCCGACCGGAAGCGCGACGAAGTGCTCAAGGAGATCCCCGACGTGGTGAAGATGTCGGCCGGCGAACTCTCGCAGGAGATCCAGAAGATCGAGACCAAGCGGCAGTCGCTCCAGCGGCAGCAGGCCGCCTTCGACCAGGGCCGGCAGCAGCTCGTGGAGCAGGCCCAGGCCAACCGGCAGCTGACGGCGCAGGCGGCGGCCGCCGCCGCGGCCCAGGCCAACAGCGCTCCCACGTATTCACCCTATCGCAGCCAGGGCGGCGGCAAGCCGCCCTTCTCCGACAAGCAGGGTGGCGGCATGACGGTGGGCGTCGGCCCGTGGGGCGCCTACGTGGGCTTTTCGGTTGGGAACTTTTAGCCGTGGCTAAAAGTAGCCTTCTCGCTTTTTCTTCTCCATCGAGCCGGCCTCGTCCTTGTCGATCAGCCGTCCCTGCCGCTCGCTCGTTTTCGTGAGCAGCATCTCCTCGATCACTTCCGGCACCGTCACGGCCGACGATTCGTGGGCGGCGGTCAGCGGATAATCACCCATCGTGCGAAACCGCACCCGCTTCACCTGCGGCACCTCGCCGGGCGCGAGCCGGAAGCGATCGTCATCGACCATGATCAAGAGCCCTTCCCGCTCGACCACCGGCCGCTCGGCGGCGAAGTAGAGCGGCACGAGCGGAATTTTTTCGCGGTGGATGTATTGCCAGATGTCGAGCTCGGTCCAGTTGGAGAGTGGAAACACGCGGATGTTCTCGCCGCGGCTGATCCGCGTGTTGTAGAGATCCCAGAGCTCGGGCCGCTGGTTCTTCGGGTTCCACTGGTGGTGTGCATCGCGAAATGAAAACACCCGCTCCTTGGCCCGCGATTTTTCCTCGTCGCGCCGCCCGCCGCCCAGCGCCGCATCGAAGCGGTAGGTGTCGAGCGCGTCGATGAGAGCGTGCGTGTTCATCGTCGGCGTGTAGACGCTGCTCGGGTAGTCGAAGGGGTTCATGCCGGCGGCGAGCGCCTTTTCATTCACGTGCACGATCAGCTTGAATCCATGCTCCGCGCAGTAGCGGTCGCGGAATTCGATCATCTCGCGGAAGTTCCACGTCGTGTCGATATGCAAAAGCGCGAAGGGCACGGGGCCGGGCGCGAACGCCTTGCGGGCCACGTGCAGCATGCACATCGAGTCTTTGCCGATCGAATACAGCAAGACCGGATTCTCGAAGCCCGCGGCCACCTCACGGATCGTGTGGATCGCCTCGGCTTCGAGGGCATCGAGATTGCGGAGAGAATAGGCCATGACGTTCCGGATGCTCGGGGTTGGATCAGGTGAAGAGTCGCTGCTTCGCCTGGTCGGCGATCAACTTCACGGCGGGGTGCGTAATCCGCCGTTCTATCGATATGGCATAAAACTTTTCGCGCACCTTGTCGAGTTCGCCGGCCCAAGCGACGTGGTATCGCCGGCAGATCTCCCGGCGCATCACCGTGGGAGCCGCGAACAAGCCGAGCCCGTGCTCGCCTAGCGTCTGCAACATCGCCATGTCCTCGACCTCGCCGACGATCAGGGGCTCGATCTGGTGGACCTCGAACCAGTGGTCCAGTGACTGCCGCACCGCGGTGTTGGTCGTCTGCAGCAGCAGCGGAGCCCCGTGCAGCGACCGCGGAAATCCCCGCCGGACCGACCGGGCAAGCCCCGCAGCCCCGTAGATCGACATGCTCGTCTCACCGAGCAGGTGGCTGAAGGCGCGGACGCGAAGCGAGGGCATCATCGGCGAGTCGGCGATCACGATGTCGAGGGCATGCAACGCCAGTTCACCCAGGAGCCGCTCCGTCTTGTCGATCCGCACGTGCAATCGCCACGCCGGCTGCATCGCGAGGGCGGGCTCGAGCAGGCGATACGTGGTCAGCTTCGGCAGCGCGTCGGACACACCGACACGAAATCGCTTTGGCGCGTGCTGCGGCTCTCCCTTCACCGATTGCAACAACTCCCGACCGAGCGAAAAAATCTCGTCGGCATACCGGTAGACTTTTTCACCCTCGGCGGTGAGCGCCAGGTGGCGTCCTTGCCGCTCGAAGAGCTTCTGGCCCAAGGATCGTTCCAACGATCGCAGTTGGGCGCTGATCGTCGGTTGAGCCACGTGCAGCGCGGCCGCGGCCTTCGAGACACTCCGTTCCTTGGCGACGGTCCAAAAGTAAAGGAGGTGATGGTAGTTAAGCCAGTCCATGCGGGGCCGCCTCTCGTCGCCGTTGCTCGGGCCCGACCGGCTCAGCCGATCTCGACGGGCTCCACCTTCCCGGTCTGGAGATCGAAGATACCTCCGGCGACGAGCACCTTCCCGGCCGCCACGAGCGCCGAGATCACGGTCGAGGCCTCGACGAGCGTCTGGGCCTGAAGCCTCACGTTTTCTTGGATCGCGACGTTCTCATCTCCCTTGGCAGCCCGGACAGCCGGGCGAATGAGCTGAAAGAGGGCCGAGATCTGCCCTGGCACCGGCTCGGCCTTCGCGGCCGCCGACACCGCGCCACACGAGGTGTGCCCAAGCACATAGAGCACCTTCGCACCCAGCACATGGGTGGCGAACTCGAGGCTCGCGATATTCTCCGTCGCGGCGACGTTGCCGGCGATCCGGGTCACGAAGAGGTCGCCGAAGCCCTGATCGAAGACGATCTCGATCGGCACGCGTGAGTCGGCGCAACCGAGGAAGGCCGCGAATGGCGCCTGCCGCGGCGCCACCTCCCGGAGCCGCTCGATGTCGCGGTTGGGGGCGGCACTCTTCCCGGCGACAAACCGCGCGTTGCCTGCCTGCAGAAATTCGAGTGCCTCATGCGGGTTCATATCACGCGGGGGCAGTCGGCCGGGTTCCCGAGGGGGCGATGCCTTGCTGGTCGCGGCAGCCACCGCGCCACCGGCCGCCACGGCCGCCATCCATCGCCTGCGGTCACCTACTGTCATCCGCGTCGCATCGCCCATGGGATCGTCCTCGGTTCCGTTCGAAGCAGCTCCGCGCTGCCGCCGGCGCATTATTGGCCACGCACCGGCAGCACCACGAATAGATAATTTGCTTCGATCCATAGAAATCCATCGCGATCCAAGCCAACCGCAAAAAGACTCGTTTTTTCTATGGCAAAGACTGTCTTATCTATTTGTGGCAGAGCCGCTGGATGACGAAACCTGGGTGCAACACCGTGCTTCGCATGCCGAAACATCCGTCGTACCCGAGGCCTGCTCGCTCATGGACACCCAGACGATCCTGGCGAATGTGCTCAGCCCAGCCGCACTATTTTTCTTCTTGGGATTCCTGTCGGTGTTTCTTCATTCCGACCTCGAGTTGCCCTACCCGCTGCCCAAGTTCTTCTCCACCTACCTGCTGATGGCGATCGGCTACACGGGCGGAGAAAAACTTGCCCAGGCCGGTCTCACGGCCGAAGTGGGGGCCACGATCCTGGCTGCGATGGGCATGGCGCTGGTCGTACCGTTCTACACGTTCTTCTTTCTGCGCCGGATCCTCAGCGTCTACGACGCCGCGGCGATGGCGGCCACATATGGGTCGATCAGCATCGTGACATTCGTCGTCGGCACCGAATTTCTCAATCGCCAACATGTGGAATTCGGCGGGTACATGGTCGCCGTCATGTCGCTGATGGAATCGCCCGCCGTCATCATGGGCATCATGCTGGTGCGGATCTTCGCACCACGGGGCGACGTGGGCGGACAACGCACGGGCTTGAAGGCGATCCTGCATGAATCATTTTTCAACGGCACCGTGCTGTTGCTCATCGGTAGCCTCGTCATCGGAGTGATCAC
This sequence comes from Planctomycetaceae bacterium, assembly GCA_027486095.1. Taxonomy (GTDB): domain Bacteria; phylum Planctomycetota; class Planctomycetia; order Pirellulales; family UBA1268; genus RGVT01. Next base: position 3,862 of record JAIXPT010000145.1, read on the forward strand.
GGGACCGACGTCGGGCGAGAGCTTGAAGCCGTTCATGTCGGGCATCTTCAAAGGAATCGTGCTCTTGTTCCTCCTTGATGTCGGCATGCTCGCCGCACGAAAGGCCGGGAAGCTCGTCGAGGTCGGCCCCAAGCTCGTGGCCTTCGGGATTCTGGCGCCGTTGGCGAACGCCGCCCTCGGCGTCGGCCTCGCCTACGCTCTCGGCTTGGGCAAGGGAGATGCCCTGTTGTTTACGCTTCTCTGCGCCAGTTCGTCGTATATCGTCGTCCCGGCAGCAATGCGGCAGGCGGTGCCAGAGGCGAATCCTGGCCTTTTCGAGCTCCTCTCGCTCAGTGTCACGTTTCCGTTCAACATCAGTGTCGGGATCCCGCTCTATTACGGTCTGATCAGCCGGCTCTGGGACTGACCCGGGTGATGGGCAGGGCCGGGAACCGAGGCTGGGGCGGGGATCACGAGCCCCTTCTCGTCGGCGGCGGGCCAGGGCTGTATAACCTTGTGGGTTGTGACGGCTTGGCCGGCGGGCATGGCCCACCCGGCTTTTTTGGTCTGGAACTTCGTGACAGATTTCACGAAGTCCCTTCCTACGGCCGATTTTCACACATGCGTGGTTGTCCGGCGCCCGCGGGGCCCGGGGGCCACGCATGCCCACCGACCGACCTTCGAGCCCGCCATGGACGCCATCCTGCCGGTTCTGCTGTTCGTCGCGATCGCCGCCGCCGTTTCGGTGGGCTTGGTGGTTTTCGCGCAGCTCGTCGGCCCCCGGCGGTCGGGGGCGGTGAAGGAGATGCCCTACGAGAGCGGCATGGACCCCGTCCACGACACACGGCGGCGGTTCGACGTGCGGTTCCACCTGGTGGCGATCACGTTTCTGGTGTTCGACGTCGAGCTCTTGTTTCTCTACCCGTGGGCCGTGGCGAGCCGCAGCCGCACCGGGATCGATGCGGCCGTGGCCGACGGCCTGGTTTCCTCCCGCGGGCTCGTGTTCGCGGGTGCGATGGCATTCATCGCGCTCGTGATCGTGGGTTTCGCCTACGACTGGCGCAAGGGGGTGTTCCGATGGCGGTAAACGATTCGCCGAAGCTCGAGCTGCCCGAAAACGTGTTCGTCAGCAAGCTCGACGAACTGGCCAGCTGGTGCCGTAAGAACAGCCTCTGGCCGATGCCCTTCGCCACGGCCTGCTGCGGCATCGAGCTGATGGCCACCGGCGCGAGCAAGCACGATCTGGCCCGCTTCGGCGCCGAGGTGTTTCGATTCAGCCCGCGGCAGTGCGATCTCATGATCGTGGCCGGCCGCGTGGTGATGAAGATGCTGCCGGTGCTGCAGCGCATCTGGCAGCAGATGCACGAGCCCAAGTGGTGCATCTCGATGGGCGCCTGCGCGAGCACCGGCGGCGTGTTCGACACCTACGCCGTCGTGCAGGGGATCGATCGCTTCATCCCGGTAGACATGTACGTGCCCGGCTGCCCGCCGCGGCCCGAGCAGCTCATCCAGGCGATCATCGATCTCCAGGACAAGATCCAGCGGGAGGGCACGATCACCGGCCGTGAGTTCGACACGGCAGGCCGCCAGGCCCGCAAGCGGGCGTTGGTCGAGATCACGTCGCCGCTCTCGATCGACGCCTCGCGAAACCCCGTGCTCCAGCGGGAGCTCGCGGCCGCCGCAGCCTTCCCCCGCACCTGATTTCTGCCCCTCGCCGTCGCCCACCCCATGCCTTTCACACCTCCCGCCGTCGATGACATTGTCGCGTCGCTCGCCGAGCGGTTCGGCGAGATCAAGCCTGCCGTGTACCGCGGCCAGACGCGCATTGAGCTGCGGCCCGCGGACGCGCCGGACGCCCTCCGGCTGCTCAAACAGCTCGGCTTCGACCTGCTCGTCGATATCACGTGCGTAGACTATCTCGACTACAAAGGCGCGAAGCACCGCTACGGCCTCGTGTATCTCCTCGCCAACACCGCCACCAACCAGCGGCTCACCGTGCGGGCCTACCTCGACGATCCCGACCCCTCCATCCGCAGCGTGGTGCCGCTCTGGGAGGGTGCGAACTGGCTGGAGCGCGAGGTCTGGGATCTCTTCGGCATCCGCTTCGAAGGCCACCCCGATCTCCGCCGGCTCGTGATGCCTGAGGAGTTCACCGCCCACCCGCTGCGGAAAGACTATCCCCTCCAGGGCCGCGGCGAACGCCACAATTTCCCCGTGCTCACGCGAAACGACGGCTGAGCCCCAATCAGCGACAGGCTGAAGACTGTCTTACTTATGGCAATCGCGACCAACGAATTCGACGTCATCAGCCGCGATTCCGCAGCGGGCGAGCGGAGCGAAGACTATCTCTGGACGCTCAATTTCGGCCCGCAGCACCCCGCCACCCACACGACGCTCCGGCTCGTGCTCAAGCTCGAGGGCGAGCGGGTGGTCGATGCGATGCCCGAAATGGGCTACCTGCACTCGGGCTTCGAGAAGATCGGCGAGCACCTCACGTTCAACCAATATGTGACGGTGACCGACCGGATGAACTACATCTCGCCGATCGCCAACAACGTGGCGTGGCACCATGCCGTCGAGACCTTGCTCGGCATCGAGCTCACGCCTCGCTGCCGATACATCCGCACGATCGTGGCCGAACTGGCCCGGCTCAGCGACCACCTGCTCTCGAACGGTGCCGTGGGGCTCGACACGGGGGCCTTCACGTTTTTCCTCTACGCCTTCTATCAGCGTGAGGTGATTTACGACATCTTCGAGACGCTCTGCGGGGCCCGGTTCACGAATTCCTACACCCGCGTCGGCGGCGTGTCACAGGATTTCACGCCGCTGGTGATCGAAAAAATCCGGGCGTTCCTCAAGACCTTCCCCAAGACGCTCGACGACATGGAGCGGCTGCTCACCCGCAATCGCATCTTCGTCGATCGCACGAAGGGGGTGGGCGTGCTCACGAAGGACGAGGCGATCAATCGCAGCGCCACCGGTCCGGTGGCCCGCGCCAGCGGCGTGACCCGCGACCTCCGCAAAGACGAGCCCTATCTCGCCTACGGCGACCTCGACTTCCAGATAGCCTGTGCAAGCGCCGGCGACTGCTACGCCCGCTATCTCGTGCGGATGCAGGAGATGCGAGAGAGCCTGAAGATCGTCGCCCAGGCCCTCGAAAACCTGCCGGCTGGCCCGGTGAACGTGGGCATCGACCAGCGCACGGCCCTGCCGACCAAGCAGCAGGTCTATTCGTCGATCGAGGGCACGATCTCCCACTTCGAGCTGTCGATGGCCAATCGCGGCTTCGAGGTGCCGTTCGAGGAGTCGTATGCCGCGATCGAGGCTCCCAACGGCGAACTCGGCTTCTACATCGTGGGCGACGGCGACGACACGGCCTATCGGGCCCGCTGCCGCCCCCCCTCCGTGTTGCACTTCGCCCTGTTCCCATTCCTGATCCGCGGCCACACGCTCTCCGACGTGGTGGCCGTGCTCGGCAGCCTCAACATCATCGCCGCGGAGCTCGACCGATGATCGCCCCCAAGCGCGTGCTTACTGACGAGATGGTGGCGAAGATCGAGGCGCTCGCGCCGCGCTATCCCAACCGCCAGGCCCTCACGCTGCCGGCGCTGCACATCGTCAACGCCGAACTGCGGCATGTGCCGATGGAGGCGGTCGTCGAGATCGCCCAGGTGCTCGGGCTCGCCCCAGCCGAGGTGCAAGACACCCTGACCTTCTACCAGTTTTTCCATCAGGACAAGCCTCACGGCACGGTGCGGGCTTTCGTCTGCCGGTCGGTCTCGTGCGCCCTGCGTGGCGGCGACCATCTGCTCGAGCATCTCTGCCAGAAACATGGCATCGAGCCCTATGGCACGACCCCCGACGGCCGCCTGACGATCGAACCGGCCGAGTGCCTCGGGGCCTGCGACTTCGCCCCCTGCATCCTGGCCAACGACGACCTGCTTGCGAACATGACGCCCGAGGCCGCCGCGGCCGAGCTCGAGAAACCCCGTGCGAGGGCCACCTGACATGCCGGCATTCAAGCCCGTCCTTCTCGAAGCCGTCGGCGTGCCCGACGGCCACTCCATCGCGAGCTACAAGAGCCGGGGC
>JAIXPT010000343.1 GCA_027486095.1 Planctomycetaceae bacterium
CGGATCAACGGCCTGATGGAGCAGCTCAAGGGCTTCAATGTCGGCACGCCCGAATACAAGAAGCTCGAGGCCGAGGTGGCCAAGGCGCAGGGCGATTTCAACGTCAATGCCCAGCTCCAAAAGAAGGACTTCATGGACCGTGAGGCGAAGGTCTATCTCCAAGTCTATACGGAGATCGAAAACGCGGTGGCCCAGTTCGCCCGCGAGCACCGGATCGCTGTGGTGCACCGGTTCGACGGCGAGCCGGTCGACAACTCCGATCGCAACCAGATTCTGCGCGGGATCACCAAGCCCATCGTGTATCTCGAGCCGGGTATCGACATCACGCCCGATGTGCTCAAGATGCTCAACGGTGCCGCGGTGGCCGCCGGTGGAGCCCAGCAGCCGCGGCGGTGAGTCGTGCCGTCGCGGTGCAGCGCCGGCTCGGCGGGCAGTTCATCCAGTCAATCGCCGAAACGCGTGTCGCCAACCATGCAATCCACCTGCCGCCCACGGTCGCAGCAGACGGTTCGCGGCTCCGTGGTCGTCGCGGGCAAGGGATACTGGAGCGGCCTGCACAACACGGTCGAGATTCGTCCGGCTGGGCCCGGTGCCGGGGTGGTGTTCACGCGTGACGGCGTCGCGCCGGCGTTCCGGATGGCGGCCACGGTCGGCAACCGGGTGGATGCGGTGGCCCGCACCAATCTCGCGGCGGACGGCGTGCAGATCGAGATGGTTGAGCATCTGCTGAGCGCCCTGGCGGCGCTCGGCGTCGATTGCTGCACCGTGTCGCTGACGGCCGACGAGCTCCCCCGGCTCGATGGCTCGGCTCAGGCGTTCGTGGATGCGATCGACGCGGTGGGGCTGGCGGCGCTCGACGAGCCGGTGGATCCGATCGTCGTTCACGAGCCCGTGCGGGTAGGTGACGACGAGGCCTGGATCGAGGCCTTGCCGCCGCGGTGTGCCGGCCTCTCGGTGGACTACGTGCTCGACTACGGCGCCGGGCCGATCGGGCGGCAGGAGTTTTCCATCGAAGTCACCCCCGACTCGTATCGCCGCGAGCTCGCCGCGGCCCGCACGTTCATCACGCTCGATGAGGCCGATCGGCTGCGGGCCGCCGGCCGCGGGCTCGACGTGACGATGCAGGATCTCGTCGTGTTCGGGCCGGACGGGCCGATCGAGAATCGGCTGCGATGGCCCGACGAGTGCGTGCGGCACAAGGTGCTCGATCTCGTGGGAGACCTCGCGCTTGCCGGCCGGCCGATCCAAGGGCACGTGCGGGCCTACCGCAGCGGTCATCGCCTCAATGCGGCGCTCGCCACCCGGCTCACGGCTGCGGTGGCCGGGCGTGGGGCCTGCGTGCCTGCCTGAGGGGTGAAAGGACGAGAGCGTGGACGACGAGCAAGAGCCCACCGAGCGAGCAGTCCACCGATTCGGTGCCGCCGCACCCCTGCCGCCCGCCATCGCCCCGACGGCCGTGGTCGAGCCTGGGGCTGTGCTGGGCCCCGGCGTGCGGATCGGGCATTTCAGCGTGATCTCGAGCCGCACCGTGATCGGCCCGGGCACGGTCGTGGAAAACAACGTCACGACCATGGGCGACGTGCGCATCGGCGCCCGCAACCGGATCTTTCCAAATTGCGTGATCGGCGCGGAGCCGCAGGACGTGAGCTACCGAGGGAGCGCCACCCGTGTCGTGATCGGCGACGACAACGTGATCCGCGAGGGGGTCACGATCAATCGGGCGACGGAGAAAGAGAACGGGGAGACGCTGGTGGGCAGCGGCAACTTCCTGATGGCCTGCTGCCACGTGGCCCACGACTGCCGGATCGGTGATCACGTGATCATCGCCAACGGCACGCTGCTCGGCGGCCACGTGCGGGTGCATTCCCACGCCTCGCTCTCCGGCGCCGTGGCGGTGCACCATTGGACGACGATCGGCGGCTGGTCGTTCGTGGCCGGCGTGTCGCGCGTGCTCCACGACATCCCCCCCTTCATGCTCTGCGAAGGGATGCCGGCACGGCCACGGTGCGTGAACGTGGTGGCCCTGCGCCGCGGTGGCTTTGCTGCCGATGCGATCGCCGCCGTCACCGAAGCCCATCGGCTCGTCTACCGGGCGAAGGTGGGCCTGGCATCGGCCCGCGAGATCCTGCAGTCGCAGGGGATGCTCGTGCCGCCGGTCGAGGAACTGCTCGATTTTCTCACTCATCAACACGAGGGGCGGCACGGCCGCGCCCGGGAACGGCGGAGGGCTGCATGACGAAGACGAAGCTGGCGGTGGTGGGCTGCGGGCACCTGGGCACGATCCACGCCCGACTGCTCGCCGGACGCGACGACGTGGAACTCGTGGCCGTGGTGGATGCCGTTCCGGAGGCCGCGGCCCGCGTCGCCGCCGCGCACGGCTGCAGCGCCTATTCCGATCCGGGCGAACTCGTCGGCCGCGTCGCAGCGGCCGTGGTGGCGGCGCCCACCGGGCTGCACGCGAGCGTCTCGTTGCCGCTGCTCGAGGCCGGCATCGACCTGCTCGTCGAGAAGCCGATCGCCGCCCAGGTGGAAGACGCCCGCTCGATCGTGACGACGGCCCGCCGGCACGGGCGGATCGTGGCCGTGGGCCACGTCGAACGATTCAATCCCGCCTGGAGGATGGCCGTGGACCGAGTCGGCCGGCCGACGGTGATCGAATCGGCCCGGCTCGCCCCGTTCACGTTTCGCTCGATGGACGTCGGCGTGGTGCACGATCTCATGATCCACGACATCGACCTCGTGCTCTCGCTCGAGCCCGGCCGGCTCGAGCACGTGGAAGCCCACGGCCTGGCCGCGACCGGCGGCCACGAAGACGCCGTCAAAGCCCGGCTCACCTTCTCCTCGGGCCTCGTCGCCGATCTCACCGCCTCGCGCATCAGCCCCGTGCTGCGCCGTACGGTGTCGATCTGGTCGGCCACGGCGCTTGCGACCGTTGACTTCAACGCCAAGACGGTCGAGGTGATCGGCACCTCGCCCGACGTGCGTGCCGGCCGATTCGTCGCCGCGAGCGTGCCGCCGGCCGAGCGCGCGGGCCTGAAGGACGCTTTTTTCACTGCCGTGCTGCCGCGCGAGACGCTGCCCGTTCCGGATGCCAACGCCATCGCCTGCGAGCACGACGACTTTCTGGCCGCGATCCGCACCGGTCGCGCCCCGCTTGTTTCCGCCGCGGCGGGCGCCGCAGCGCTAGAGGTGGCCAACCGCGTCATCGACTGCCTCTCGTGCACGAAATTCGGCAGCGAGCACGCACCGACGGTCTCGATCACCCACCCCGCAGCCTCCCCGCGACCGTTCCCATCGCTGCCACGCCGCAAGACGGGCTAGGTTGCCGCGCTCACGCGTGGCACGAGGTACGCCAGCATTCGGAGCCGAAGGACGACAGGCCCGGTAGCTGCTTGGGCCTCGACTCGCCCAAGCCGTCGTCGGAGCCGGCGGTACGCTGCTCCATCGCCGAGGGCGATCGCTAGTCCCTTCTCAACTGTGGTGGTGCCCTCGGTGTAAGCCGCGTATCTGCCCGTCGGCTCTTCCGCATCGCACCGACCGTCTCCGCCGCCTTCCCTTATCAGTTGAGGGAGGCTTCGGGCTCCCCGTGTCCCGGAGACGGCGTAGCTGACCAGCGCAGCCATGGATGGCGCAGCGCAGGCAGGTCCGAGTGAGCCGGAGCCTGGAGGGCGGAGGCGAACGTCCGGC
>JAIXPT010000249.1 GCA_027486095.1 Planctomycetaceae bacterium
CTCGAGACGGCGCACCAGACCGCCGGACGGGCGATGGTGTTCTCCACGCTCGCGCTGGTGGTCGGATTTCTCGCCCTGACCACGAGCGGCTTCATCCCGACGGTGTCGTTCGGCGCGCTCTCCTGCCTGACGCTGGCCGGTGGCCTCGTCGGCAACCTCGTGGTGCTACCCGTGCTCTTGACCATGCTCGCTCCGTGGCTCGAAACCGGCTGCCATCCGTGCGAAAAAACGGTACAACACGCCGGATCCGCCTGACCACCTTCTTTCGAGGCCTGCCCATGACACGCGAGTTTGAATTGCTGCGCGGCGTGCGCGACGTGATCACCGATCCCGCCGCCCGTCCGGAAGCCGTCGAAGCCGACGTGCTCGTGCTGTTTCTCACCGAAGGCGGCGCCGGCACCGGCGCGTGCGGCGAAGTCGATCGCGCCGCCGGTGGCCTCGTGTCTCGGCTCGTGAGCAGTGGAGCGATCAGTGGCAAACGATATGAATGCGTGCCGCTCTTCGCGCCGCCGGGCCTGCGGGCCGCCCAGCTTCTCGTCGTGGGCCTCGGCAAGCGCGAGGATCTCGACACCGGCACGCTCTACAAAGCCGCCGCCACCGCGACGCGGCACCTCTCCACGAAGCCGCGCTCGCGGGTGGCCCTCGTAGCCGACGGCACGTGGAGCACCCGGCAGATCGAACAGGCCGTGGCGGGAGGCATCGCCGGCATGGTCGGCCAGGATCTCTACCGCGGCGAAAAAAAACGCACCCGGTTCGGCACGACCATCTGGGTCGGTGCACCGCCCGAAGCGGTCGAGCACGGCATTCTGCTCGGCGACGGCGTGAATCTCGCCCGCAGGCTGGTCAACACCGCGCCCGACGACATGTATCCCCAGACCTTCGCCGAGGAGGCGGCGGCCATCGCCGGGCGGACCGGCATGGAGATCGAGATCTGGGACGAGGACCAGTTGGCCCGTGAACGCTGCCAGGCGATCCTCGCCGTCGGCCGGGGCAGCCACCGCTCGCCGCGGCTCGTCATCCTCCGCTACCGCGGCCCGGGCCGCACGGATGGCACGCCCGACCTCGCGCTCGTGGGCAAGGGGGTGACGTTCGATTCGGGCGGTCTGTCGCTCAAGCCCTCCGATTCGATGCTCACGATGAAGTGCGACATGGCCGGAGCAGCCGCCGTGCTCGGGGCCGCCGCCACGATCGCCGCCCTCAAGCTGCCGGTGCATCTCGTGGCCGCCGTGGGCCTGGCCGAAAACATGACCGGCCCCGCCGCCTACAAACTCGGCGACGTGATCAGGGCCCGTAGCGGCACCACCATCGAAGTCCACAACACCGACGCCGAGGGCCGGATCGTGCTCGCCGACGTGCTCGACGTCGTCAAGGGCCTGGGCCCGAAACAGATCATCGATGCCGCCACCCTCACCGGCGCGTGCATGGTGGCCCTCGGCTACGACGTGGCCGGCCTGTTCACGAACGATCAGCCGCTCTGCGACGCCCTCGCCGCCGCCGCCCGCTCCGTCGGCGAGCCGGTCTGGCAGTTGCCGATGTACGCCGACTACGACGACCAGATCAAAAGCGAGGTCGCCGACATCAAGAACGTGGGCGAAGGCCGCTGGGGCGGTGCGATCACGGCGGCGAAGTTTCTCGAACGCTTCGTGGGCGGCATCCCGTGGACCCATGTTGACATCGCCGGCCCGGCGTTCGCGGAGAAACCGCGGCCCTGGACCGACGGCGGCGGCACGGGCTCCATGGTGCGCGCCTTCGTCGAATTCGCCCGCGGCACGTAGGACAGGCTTCAGCCTGTCTCTTCTCAAAGGCGCCGGCTCGGGGTCGCCCCTACCATCTCGCCGGACGTTCGCTGCGGGCCTCCAGCCCTCCGCTCACTCGACTCCGGCTGCGCTGCGCCATCCATGGCTGCGCTTGCCTGCAGACGCCGGCTCAATGGCAGGGGCAACCCCGAGCCTCCTCAACCGTAGCGACAGAGCTCCAGCTCTGTCGATCGACAGGCCTGGAGGCCTGTCGCTACGAGGGGCGCAGGCAACTCGACCCCGATGCAAGCGCAATCACCCGCGCCCGGCCAACACCGCGGCGATGCGCTCCGGTGTGACCGGCTCGATCGCGCCGTGCTCGGTGATGATCGCGCGGATGAGGCGGGCGGGGGTGACGTCGAAGGCGGGATTGAAGGCTTTTGCGCCGGTGGGCGCGGCCGGGACGCCGAGCGGGGCGAGCACTTCGGCGGCCCCGCGTTCCTCGATCGGGATCTCAACGCCCGTGGCGAGCCCGAGGTCGAACGTGCTCGACGGGGCGGCGACGAAAAAGGGCACGCCGTGGGCGGCGGCGAGCACCGCGAGCGAATAGGTGCCGATCTTGTTGGCGGTGTCACCGTTGGCCGTGATCCGGTCGGCCCCCACGATACACGCCGCGATCCGGCCCGTCGCGAGCAGATGCCCGGCGGCGGCGTCGCAGACCACGGTCACCGGAATGCCGCGTTCCACCAGTTCCCAGGCCGTGAGGCGGGCACCCTGGAAGAGCGGCCGTGTCTCGTCGGCGAACACCTCGAACCGCCGGCCTGAATCCCAGGCCGTCGTGATCACGCCGAGCGCCGTGCCGATGCCACCGGTGGCGAGCGCGCCGGTGTTGCAGTGCGTGAGGACGTTGCCCACGGGCAGGATCGCCGCCCCGTGGCGTCCGATCACCGCGCAGAGCCGCCGATCTTCGTCGTGGATCGCCTGGGCCTCGGCCAGGAGCAGGGCTGCGAGCTCGGCTGCCGACGGGCTGAAGGCAACGGACGCCAGTTTCGCGAGCGACCGCTCCACGGCCCACCGCAAGTTCACGGCCGTCGGCCGGGCCGACGCGAGCTCCTCGCCGCGCGCGAGCACGTGGGCCCGCGCCTTGTCGGGAGAGAATCCAGCGCGAACGGCTTCGCCTGCGGCGACGACGAGGCCGTAGGCACCGGTGATCCCGATGGCGGGAGCCCCACGCACGCGCAGGCTCTTGATCGCCTCGACCGTCGTCTCGACATCGTGGCAGGCCAGCCAATCGAGCCGCGCCGGCAGGTGCGTCTGGTCGAGAATCTCGAGATGGCCGGTGGCGTCGCCCACCCAGCGCACGGAGACAGGCATGCTCATGGCAATGGCTCGCACGGCAGGCCGAAAGCGTCGGCGACGGCACGATACACGAGCCGCCCCTGATAGACGTTCACGGCCGATCGCATCGCCGGGCTCGACCGGATGGCCCCATCGACGCCCGCCGCGAGCTGCATGACATAGGGCAGCGTCGCATTGCAGAGGGCATAGGTGCTCGTGCGGCCGACCGCGCCGGGCATGTTCGTGACGCAATAGTGCACGACGTCGTCCACGACGAACGTCGGTGCGGCGTGCGTCGTGGGCCGGCTCGTCTCCACGCAGCCGCCCTGATCGATCGCCACGTCGATGATCACGGCCCCGGGCTTCATGAGGGCCAGATCGGCCCGCGACACGAGATGCGGGGCCCGCGCTCCGGGGATGAGCACGCTGCCGATCACGAGGTCGGCCCAGCCGAGCCGTTCACGGATCGTGTGGCGATCGGAATAGAGGCAGTCGATGTTCGGCGGCGTGACGTCGTCGAGATACCGCAGCCGCTCAAGGTTCGTGTCGAGAAGCGCGATGTTGGCGCCGAAGCCGGCGGCCACCTTGGCGGCGTTGGCGCCCACCGAGCCGGCGCCCAGCACGAGCACGTTGGCCGGGGCCACTCCCGGCACGCCGCCCAGAAGGATCCCCCGGCCCATCTGCGGCCGCTCGAGATACTTCGCGCCCTCCTGGATGCTCATGCGCCCGGCCACCTCGCTCATCGGCACGAGCAGCGGGAGCCGGCCGCGGTCGTC
>JAIXPT010000169.1 GCA_027486095.1 Planctomycetaceae bacterium
CTCGTGCTCACCGGCAATCGCGGCCTCTGCGGAGGGTATAACTCCAACGTCGTGCGGCAGGGCGTGGCCATGCTCGGCCAGTGGAAGGGCGAGCAGGTGCCCGCCCACGTGAGCGTGTCAGGCAAGCGGGGCATTTCGGCGCTCAAGTTTCGCGGCGTCGAGATCGCCGAGGCATACACGTCGTTCGAAGACAAGCCTGAATTCGCGGCCGTGGCCCCGATCGGGCGGGCCTATCTCGAGGCCTATTCCGCCGGGGCCATCGATCGGCTCGACGTCGTGTACACGAAATTCGACTCGATCGCCCGGCAGCAGGCCGTCACCGAGACGCTGCTGCCCTTGGCGCCGCCGCGCACGAGCGACACCGGCAGCGCCGCGAAGCTCGCCTCCGACGAATACGATTTTTATCCCTCGGCGGCGAGCATCCTCGAGGAGATTCTGCCGGCGAGCTTCCTCTCGCGGCTCTTCAAGTGCTTCCTCGACGCGGCCGTGAGCGAGCAGGTGGCACGGATGGTGGCCATGAAGGCGGCCACGGAGAATGCAGGCGGCCTGATCAAGAGCCTCTCGCGGCAGTACAACCGGGCCCGGCAAAGCCAGATCACCGGTGAAATCATGGAGATCCTCGGCGGCGTCGAGGCTCTGAAAAAATAACGAGTTTTCCCAGGAAAGGCTGATATAGCAATGGCAAACGGCAGCATCACCCAGGTCATCGGCTCCACGTTCGACGTGGAATTTCCCGAGAGTTCGATCCCGGCGATCTACAACGCCGTGCGGATCGACAGCGCGAAGAAGGGCATCGATCTGCACCTCGTGGGCGAGGTGCAGCAGCACCTCGGCGGCGGCAAGGTGCGGTGCGTGGCCCTCGGCTCGACCGACGGCCTGACCCGCGGGGCGGAGGTGGTGGACACCGGCGCGCCGCTTTCGGTGCCGGTCGGCAAGGGCACACTCGGCCGCGTGTTCAACCTGCTCGGCGAGCCTATCGACGGCCGCGGGGCGGTGGAGAGCCAGGAGCGGTGGCCGATCCACCGCGACCCGCCACCCGTCAAGGAGCTCACCACGAAGACCGAGCTCTTCGAAACGGGCATCAAGGTGATCGACCTGCTAACGCCGTTCGTCCGCGGCGGCAAGGCCGGCCTCTTCGGCGGTGCCGGTCTCGGCAAGACGGTGATCCTTACCGAGCTGATCGCCCGCATCGCATCTGCCCACGGCGGCTATTCGGTGTTCGCAGGCGTCGGCGAACGGACGCGCGAGGGTACCGACCTGTGGCTCGAGATGCAGGAGGCGAAGATCGGCGACACGGGCAGGAGCGTCATCGAACAAACGTGCATGGTGTTCGGCCAGATGAACGAGCCGCCGGGAGCCCGCCTTCGCGTGGCGCTATCGGCTCTGACGATGGCCGAGTATTTTCGCGACACGACCGGCGCCGACACGCTGCTCTTCGTGGACAACATCTTCCGCTTCTCGCAGGCGGGCAGCGAGGTCAGCGCGCTTTTGGGCCGCATGCCCAGTGCGGTGGGCTATCAGCCGACGCTGGCCACGGAGATGGGCGCCCTGCAGGAGCGGATCACGAGCACGTCGAAGGGGGCGATCACGAGCGTACAGGCCGTGTATGTGCCCGCCGACGATCCGACCGACCCGGCCCCGGCCACCGCGTTCGGCAATCTCGACGCCTTCCTCTATCTGGAGCGGTCGATCTCCGAGAAGGGCATCTACCCCGCCGTCGATCCGCTCGCCTCGTCGAGCCGGATTCTCGATCCGCAATACGTCGGCGAGCGTCACTACAAGATCGCCCGCCGCGTGCAGCGGACGCTGCAGCGGTATCGCGAGCTGCAAGACATCATCGCGATCCTCGGTGTGGACGAGCTTTCCGAGGAAGACAAACTCGTGGTTCATCGGGCCCGCCGGATGGAGCGGTTTCTCTCGCAGCCGTTCCTCGTGGCCGAGGTGTTCACCGGCAAGCCTGGTGAGATCACGAGCCTCGCCGACACGATCCGCTCGTTCGAGGAGATCGCCGACGGCAAGTGGGACCACCTGCCCGAGCAGGCGTTCATGTACGTCGGCCCGATCGAGCAGGCCGAAGAACAGGCCAAAAAGATGGCCGCCAAAGCCTGATCCCCACGACTCCGAGCGAACGACGTATGATGGCCAAGCAACAACAGACCGACGCCGTACGGTGCGTGATCGTCACGCCCGAACAGACCAGCCTCGACACCCACGCGCGGTCGGTGACTCTGCCGCTGTTCGACGGGCTGCAGGGCGTGGCCCACGGCCACTCTCCCTTCATCGGCCGCCTCGGGGCGGGTGAGGTGCGGATCGTGGGCGAGCAGGGGGGGCCTGTTGATGCGGTCCGCAGGTTGTTCGTCGAGGGCGGCTTCGTGGAAGTGGCGCACGACCAGGTCACGGTGATCACACAGCGGGCCTTGCCTGTCGAAAAGGTCGATGTGGCCGCCGCCAGGGCCGATCTGGCGAAGGTGGCCGGCGAAGCGGCGACCGGCGACGATGCGATCGACGCGAAGCTGCGGGCGGTCGAGACCGCCCGGGCACTTGTGCGGGCTGCTGAATCCCGCCGATAATCGGACGGTGCAATCACTCTGGTTCGCCGTTCTCGTCGTCGCGCTCACCGTCGGGCCCATGGCTGGGGCGTGGGCTACCGACCCCTGCACGGCGTTCGTCGGCGCCCGACTGATTCCGATCGGGCAGCCCGAGATCGCCGCGGGCACGCTCGTGATTCGCGGCGGCACGATCGCGGCGCTGGGCCCCGTCGAGGCGATCGCGATCCCGGCCGGGGCGACGCGGGTCGAGGCGGGCGGCCTCGTGATCATGCCGGGCCTCGTCGATACCCATAGCCACGTGGGGGGCGGGCAGGGAGGCGATGCGAGCGGCCCCGTGCAGCCCGACGTCCGCATTCTCGACTCGATCAACGTGTTCGATGCCGGCTTCCGCAAGTGCCTGGCCGGGGGCCTCACCACGCTCAACATCATGCCTGGTTCGGGGCACTTGGCGAGCGGGCAGACGGTGTATGTCAAGCTGCACCGAGCCGCCACGATCGACGACCTCGTGTATCGCGATGCCGCGGGCCGGGTGCTGGGCGGCCTCAAGATGGCCAACGGCACGAATTCGCAGAAGGATCCGCCCTTCCCAGGCACCCGCGGCAAATCGGCGGCCCTGGTCCGGCAGAAGTTCATCAAGGCACTCGCCTACCGCGACAAGCTCGCGAAGGCCGCCGGTGATCCGGAGAAGCTCCCCGATCGCGACCTCGAACTCGAGACCCTCGTGGAGGTCCTCGAAAAGCGGCGGATCGTGCACCATCACTGCCACCGGGCCGACGACATCATCACGGTGCTGCGGCTGCGTGAGGAGTTCGGCTTCGAGGCCGTGCTGCACCACGTGAGCGAGGCCTGGAAGGTGGCCCCGGAGATCGCGCGGTCGGGCGTGGGCTGCTCGGTGATCGTGCTCGACAGCCCGGGAGGCAAGATCGAGGCGGCCGACTTCTCGCTCGTGACCGGGGCGGTGCTCGAAGAGGCCGGCGTGCCCTGCGCCCTCCACACCGACGACCCCGTCACCGACTCGCGGCTCTTCCTGCGCACGGCGGCGCTCGCGATGCGGGCCGGCATGTCACGCGAGAAAGCGCTCGAATCGCTCACGCTCGCCGGGGCCACGATGCTCGGGCTGCACGACCGGATCGGCTCCCTCGCCGTGGGCAAGGATGCCGACCTCGTCGTGCTGTCGGGCGACCCGCTGAGCTCCCAGACCAAGGTGTTGCAGACGTTCGTCGCCGGCCGGCAGGTGTTCGACCGCAACGATCCCGAAGACCGGCTGTTCGCCGTCGGCGGCTTCGGGGCCAGCCGCGATCAGCGGGCCGAATCGTGCTGCAACGGCCCGACGAAGGTGGGAGCCGCCCGATGACGCCGCGCCTGTTCGCCCCGCATCGTCGATTCGGCATGCTCGCCGCGTGCCTGGTGTTCGGGCTGACAGCCCGCGGCCTCATCGCCGCCCAGCCCCTCGCGATCCGCGGCGAAATCGTGCACACGATGGCGGGGGCTCCTATCACTGACGGCGTCGTCGTGGTCGAGGGAGGAAAAATCCGGGCCATCGGGCCCGCCGCCGCGACGCCCGTTCCGCCGGGCGCCCAGGAGCTGCACGGGGCCGTGGTGACACCCGGCCTCGTCGATGCCCACAGTGTCGTCGGCCTGAGCGGCTATCTCAATCAGCCGCAAGACCAAGACCAGCTCGACGCCGTCGATGCGATCCAGCCGGAGCTGCGGGCCATCGATGCCTACAACCCGCAGGAGCGGCTCATCGAGTGGCTTCGTGGGTTTGGCGTGACCACGATCCACACCGGCCACGCGCCCGGAGCGCTCGTGTCAGGCCAGACCATGGTGGTGAAGCTCGCGGGCACCACGGCCGATGCAGCCGTGGTCGCTCCCGTGGCGATGGTGGCGGCGACGCTCGGGGACGCGGCCCGCACCACAGGCGACGGCGCCGACAAGAAATCACCCGGCACCCGCAGCAAGGCCGTCGCCATGCTGCGGGCCGAGCTCGTCAAGGCTCGGGAATACATGCGCAAGCGGGAGCTGGCCGACGACACGAAGCGCCCCGACCGCGACCTCCGGCTCGACGCCCTCGCCGACGTGCTCGCCGGCACCCGGCCGCTTCTCGTCACGGCCGACCGGGCCCACGACATCGCCTCGGCCTTGCGGCTGGCCGATGAATTCAAGATTCGCATCGTCCTCGACTCCGCCGCCGAGGCCTATCTCGTGGCCGACCGCATCAAGGCGGCCGGCGTGCCGGTGATCGTGCACCCCACGATGCGCCGCGCGGGCGGCGGCGGCGAAACAGAGAACCTCAGCTTCGAGACCGCAGCGACGCTCAAGAAGGCGGGAATCCCGATCGCGCTCCAGAGCGGCTACGAGTCGTACGTGCCGAAAACCAGGGTCGTGCTCTTCGAAGCCGGCGTCGCCGCCGCCCATGGGCTCGCCTTCACCGAGGCTCTCGCCGCGATCACGATCGACGCCGCCCGCATCATCGGCGTGGCCGACCGTGTGGGCTCGCTCGAAGTCGGCAAGGACGCCGACGTGGGGATCTTCGACGGCGACCCCTTCGAATACACGACGCACTGCACGGGCGTGGTGATCGACGGCCAGATCATGAGCACCGAAGCCCGGTAGGACAGGCTTCAGGCTGTCACTTTGACGCGCCCGCGCCGGCTTCGGGCTCCCCGTATCCCGTCGCCGGACGTTCACTGCGGCCCTCCAGGCCTCCGTTCACTCGACTCCGGCTGCGCTGCGCCATCCATGGCTGCGCTTGCCTGCATACGCCTGCTCCAGGACACGGGGAGCCCGAAGCCTCCTCAACTCAATCAGGTAAAGGGGAGGCTCGGGGCTGCCCATCCCCTCGAGCGGGCTGTGGGAGCGAGCGCAGCCATGGATGGCGAAAGCGAAG
>JAIXPT010000153.1 GCA_027486095.1 Planctomycetaceae bacterium
GACGTGGCCTGCGTGGACCGCAGCCGGCCCTGGCAGCAGGTGCACCGGATGTTTTACGAGGCCTGCCGCTGCGGCCGCGTGAACGTGGTCAAGGCGAAGACCATGTACTACGCCGTCTATCATTTCGGCCCGCGCTGGCGGCTCGACGGCCGCACGCTCCGCGACGAGACGCCGCCCCCGCCCTCGGCCCGCGAGGCGGCCACGATCGAGGCCTGGTTTCAAGCCCACGACGTCAGCGACACGCAGATCCCGATGCTCCAGATCCCGACGCGCGAGATCCGCTGACCGCGAGCCGCATCACCCGCTTGCGATCTGCCCCTCAAGCCAGCGCCACCGGGGATCATCCGTCGAGAAAATTGACTCCCATTCACGCCGAATCCACTCGAGGTCGATGGTGCCACGGTTGGCGGCGACGAGCGCCTCGATATCGGCCTGATCCTGAAGTCGATACGCCAGCAATTTCATGAGGATCAGACCCTCGGCCGTGGCGACACGGATCAGGCCGGCCGGGCCCTGCTCATTGCTCGCAGTGTCGAGCACGTGGCGATAAGCGGGCAACACCGGCGCGAGCCAGTCGAGCCGCACGTCACCGCGCCACAGGACGGCGAGGTGATGCTGTTGAAACTCCGCGATGACTGCAGGCAGGTCGAATTCGAATCGCCGCGCCCGTAGTCGTTCGAGCAGGTCGGGCAGTCTGATCCGCGGCACGTCGAGCAAGACGTCAATGTCTTGGGTGTATCGCGGGCGAGATCGGAAGCCGGTGGCGAGCCCACCGATCAACGCATAGCTCGTGCCGGTGGCAGTGAGCACCTCGATCACGTCCGCCAGCGCGGCTTCGAGGGCATCCGGTGGGAGATGAGACTCATCTGGCATGACGCGCAAACAACTCCCGCTGAATTTCCTGCCAGCGGATCTCGGCAGGAGACTCCCGCGGCGCGACCGGACGGGAGTCGCTCTGACGCCTTCCCCAGGCTCGCAGAGCAAAGAGCCGCTGCCAGCGCTCGCGAGGCGGCAGAGCCTGGAAGCGATTCGCATCTGCCGCGACGACCGCACGGGCGTCCGGAAACGGGATTTCGGCAAGCATGTGGGATGCGTCAGCCATGCAGGTGATTCTACCTGCCGGCAGGCAGGGCCAGCGCCGGCGCGGTCGATTTCCGTGGCCGAGCGTATACTCCGGAGCATGCATATCGAACGTGTGAAATACGTGATCTGGGCGGCCGACATGGAGCGGGCCGTGAAGTTTTACCGCGACCTCTGCGGCGGCCGCGTGCTCAAGCACAATAGCGTGATCGCCGAGGTGGAGATCCTCGGATCCGTGATCGGCATCCACTCTGGCGGCGAGGGCAAGCGCACCTGGACGGGCATCAGCTTTCAGGTGCCCGACGTGGTGGCGGCGGCCCATGATGTCGTGGCCGCCGGCGGCACGCTCACGCGCGAGCCCGAGCCCGAAAATGGCGAGCCGCCGCACCTGGCGATGTGCGTCGATCCGGAGGGCAACGAGTTCATGCTGTTTCGCAAACGCAGCTAGGGTGATTCGGATGCGAGCCAGGCCCATGGATGGGTGGATCGAGAAGGTGCCGCAGGGCACGCAGAGCCGCGTGCACGAATTGCTCGCAGGCCGGCGGGTGATCGTGATGCTCGCCCGACCGCGCCGCACGAAGCTCGGCGATCATCGGCCGCCCGGCCGCGGCCGCACGCACCACCGGATCACCGTCAATGACAACCTCAATCCCTACGCGTTTCTGACGACGCTGCTCCACGAGATCGCCCATGTGACGACCTGGGAAAAGCTGCGGCACCGCGTGCGCCGCTATCCGCCGCACGGCCGCGAATGGAAGCGGGAGTTTGGCACGATTCTCGAGCCGTTCGTGGAGGCGTCGCTCCTGCCCGACGACGTCACGGCGGCACTCGCACGCTTCATGCACAACCCAGCCGCAGCGAGCTGCAGCGACCGTGGGCTCGTGCTCGCGCTCGCGAAATACGACGGCCCCGAGCCCGGGCGGCAGCGGGTGGAAGACCTGCCGCCAGGCAGCGTGTTTCGCGTGGAGACGGGGCAGGTGTTTCGCCTGGGCCCGCGGCTCCGCAGCCGCTACCAATGCTTCGAGCAGCCGGGCGGCGGCGAATACCGCGTGCACGGCCTGAGCCGCGTCGAACGCGTGTCGTAGGGACAGAGCACGTAGCGAAAACACACGTAGCGACAGAGCTCCAGCTCTGTCGAATGTGGCCGGCATCCGACAGGCCTGGAGGCCCGTCGCTACACAATGCGGCCCGGCATCCGACACCGTAGCGACGGAGCTCCAGTGCTGTCTTTACGCGACGGTACGGCATCGTGCCGTCCGTCGCTTGGCGGGCCTCCGCCCGCGGGCACGAACCCGGCCCTCCGGGCCTCGTGCCTCTCGTAGCGACAGAGCTCCAGCTCTGTCGAATGTGGCACGGCCTGGAGGCCTGTCGCTACGTGGCCTACCGCCGCGTCTGGCGGCGGCGGACGGAGTTGCCGTAGACGTGGAGCGGGCGGTAGGGCCGTTGCTCGATCGGCGTGCTCTTGATCTGTTCGCGCTCCGCGCCGAACGTGACGACCCGCGGGTCGAAGCCGGTCTGGCTTCGGGCGTGGGCCGCATCGGGGAGCGAGACGGACAGGGCGGCGACGACGGTGGGAAGAAGGAGCAGTGTGCCTCTGGTGATCATGGCAGTGACGCGGGGGTGACTGCCGGCCTGTTTTCGAGATCGTCGATGGGCGCGGTTTTTTTTCGTGGCCAGCCGCGCGCCGCACTCCTTCGACACGACCGCTATCCGCGGAACCGCGTTGCACACGCATGGATCCCCTCAACGGAGTGGGTCTTGTCGGCATGCGCTGCACGACCCGTTTGCTGCATGGGCCGGAGCGTTGCCGTATGCTGGCCGCATGCCGCACGCCGAGATGCGGCTGCAGGCCGATACGACGAGGAGAGCATGAGACGGGTTTCTTGGGTGGCGGCGATGATGGTTTGCATGCCGGGCTTCGCGGCGGCAGCCGACGACGTCGAGGCCGAGGTGCGGAAGGCGTCGGCGGCCTACGCCGAGGCGTACAACACGCGCGACTACAAGGCGCTCTCCTCTCAATGGACCGAGCGAGCCGAGCTCGTGGAGGGCGGGGCCCGTGTCGTGGGCCGCGACGCGATCGTGGCCTCGATTCGTGGCTGGCTCGAACGGCATCCGCAGGCGAAGCTGGCGGTGAACGTGAGCCAGGTCGAACAACTGGCCGGGCCGCTCGCGCGCGTGCGCGGCACGCTCGCCTTCACAAAGAAGCCCGGTGAGAGGCCGGTCGAAACGCCCTTCGAGAGCCTGCGCGTGCTCGAAGACGGCAGTTGGCGGCTCGGCGAATCGCTCGTGGCCCCGAGCCCCGCGGCAGCGCTCGATGAGCTCGGCTGGCTCGTGGGCGCATGGCAGGCGACCGACGCGAAGGAGGGCACTGCGGTGACCGCCACCTACGAAAAGGCGATCGGCGGCCAGGCCTTGGTCGGCCGGATGAAGATCGTGCCCAAGCAGGGGGCGGCGATCGAGACGCTCGACCTGATCCATGCCGACCGGGCGACAGGCCAGGTGCGCTCGTGGCTCTTCGATTCGACGGGCGCACGGGCAGAGGGCGTGATCGTGAGCGATGGCACGGCATTCGATCGCACGCTCACAGGCACGCCCGCCGACGGCATCGGCCGCGTCCAATGGACGCAGGTGATCGTGCCCGGCGGCGAAGGCCGGTTTACGCTCCAATCGATCGACCGCTCGCTCGACGGCCAACCGCTCCCCGACAATCCCCCGTTGCATTTCAAACGCAAGTAGCGAAACAGCTCCAGGGCTGTCGAAGCATGCCGACACCGACAGGCCTGGAGGCCTGTCGCTACAAAAAACTGACCGACGTAGCGACAGAGCTCCAGCTCTGTCTGACCCCGTAGCGACAGAGCTCCAGCTCTGTCGAACTCATCGAGGAACCTCACCATGCCCCGCCACTTCACGACGCTCCTCGCCCTCCTCGCGCTCGCGCTCAACCACGGCACCTCGATCGCCCATGCCCACGGCGGCGGCGGCGGCCACGGCGGGGGATTCGGCGGGGGCGGTGGCCACATGGGCGGCTACGGTGGCGGCGGCACACACTCGATGCCGGGCGGGATGGGCGGCGGCCGCGATTTCGACGGCGCGCGTGGATTTGACGGCGCGCGTGGGTTCGACGGCGGGCGAACGCTGGACGCCGGCCGGGGCCTCGACGCCGGCCGAGGCCTCGACGGTGCCCGCGATCTCGGCGGCCTCGAGGGCGGCCACTTCGCCGGCGAGCACACGCTCTCGAAGGCCGACTTCCAGCGGATCGCCAATCAGGGGCTCGATCGCGGTGTGGGCAAAGACGCGCTCGCCCGCGACGGCCTCGCCCGCGGCGCCGTGCGGCCCTATTCGGCCACCACGCTCGTGAACCGCGGCAACATCGTGCGCAACAACTTCTACAACGGCGGCTGGTATGGCGGCCGCGGATGGTATGGCGCCCACTTCGGGGCCTGGTGGCCCGGCGCGTGGTGGGGCGGCTTCGGCTGGGGCATGGGCGCGGGGCTGCTCACGGGCCTCGCGTGGAGCGAGCTCGCCGGCTGGGGCGGCTACGGCGCGCCCGTGGCCTACAACTACGGCACGAACGTCTGCTACCAAGACGACGGTGTATACGTGCAGGGCGAGCGGGTGGGCACGGCCGCCGAATACGCCCAGCAGGCGGCCGCGCTCGCCGCCCAGGGCGGGGCCGATGCCAAGATCGCCGCCGACGACCAATGGCGGCCGCTCGGTGTCTTTGCCCTCGCCCGCTCCGAAGAGACGAACCCGAGCACGTTTCTTTCCCTCGCGATCGACAAGACGGGCCTGATCCGCGGCACGTATTACGACGCCGTCTCCGACTCCACGCAAAATGTCACGGGCAAGGTCGAGAAAAAGTCGCAGAAGGCGGCCTGGACGATCGGCGACAAAAAAACACCGATCTACGAGGCCGGGCTGACGAACTTGCTCGGCAAGCAGACGACGATCCTCGTGCATCGCGACGACGGCAAGGGTGGCAACGGCAAGGTGGAGCAGATG
Organism: Planctomycetaceae bacterium; assembly: GCA_027486095.1. GTDB lineage: Bacteria > Planctomycetota > Planctomycetia > Pirellulales > UBA1268 > RGVT01. The sequence goes on from JAIXPT010000153.1 coordinate 5,083, forward strand.
GTGCTCGTGCGCGTGGACGACAAGGCGGGCAAGGGCGATGCCAAGGCCAGCCCGAAGACCGACGTCGATGGTGACGCGCCGTGAGAGTCGTTGCGGCGACATTCGTCGCGACGGCGTGTGCGATCGCCAGCGCCGCGGAGCCCGGCACATGGATCGATCTCACGCACGCCTTCGACGCGGCCACGATCTATTGGCCGACTGAAAAGGGCTTCGAGTTCGACGCGGGCACCAACGGCCCGACGGCCAAAGGCTATTACTACGCCGCCAATCGGTTCACGACGGCCGAGCATGGCGGCACGCATCTCGACGCCCCGCGGCATTTTTCCGCCACCGGCCAGACGAGCGATGCGATCCCAGTCGAGCGGCTCGTGGGAGACGCCGTCGTCGTGGACGTGTCGGCGAAGTGTGCAGCCGATCCAGCGTATGAGGTTTCGCCCGACGACCTCGTGGCGTGGGAGAAGGCCCACGGCCGGCAGCTCGTAGACGTGATCGTGCTCGTGCGCACCGGCTGGAGCAACAAGTGGGCCGATCGCACGGCCTACCTCGGCACCGCGGCGACGGGGCCGGCCGCCGTCGCCGAGCTGCGGTTTCCCGGCGTCTCGCCGCTGGCGGCGAAGTGGCTCGTGGAGCACCGGCGGATCAAGGCGATCGGGATCGACACCGCGAGCATCGACCATGGCCCCTCGACGCTGTTTGGCGCCCACGTGGCCTTCTGCGGGGCCAACGTGCCGATCTTCGAAAACGTGGCCGCGCTCGATCGCCTGCCCGACACCGGGGCGTTCGTCGCGGCGCTCCCCATGAAGATCGCCGGCGGCAGTGGTGGGCCCTTGAGGATCGTCGCCCGCGTCCCGTAGGACAGGCTTCAGCCTGTCGGTGTTTCGGGGGGGCGCCATGATCAGCGGCGCAGGCCGCGGAAGGGCTCGTAGATCCGCAGGCTGAAGAGCATCTCGCTCGCCGAGAATCCGTGCAGCACCGACAGCCCGCTCGGCACAGGCGGCGGCCCGCTCACCGGCGTGAGGAAGACGGGTGTATCGACTTGCTCGGTCGCGTAAAATCGGTAGCTGACGTCAAACTCGATCCGGTCTGAGATGCGATAGATCGCGCCGCCACCGGCCTGCCATGCGAACGTCGCCACGCTCGCAGATGCAGTCCATGTTTCCGTGAAGGGGCCGGCGGTCAGTTGATTGTCAAGGCTGTAGTCGTAGCCGCCGCCGCCAATGCCGCCGCCAGCGTAGAGGGCGACTTTCTCAGTGAGGTTGACGTCGCGCCACACGTTCGCGAGCACCGACCAGCCGTTGCTGACCCTCCATGCAGCGGTGTCCGAGAAGCCCGGATCGATGATTCCGGCCTGCGTCGAGAGCACGTCGCGGCCACGGCCCTCGACTTCGAGGCGCAGGCGACCGTTTTCTCGGTCGATCCCGTAGCCGGCGGCGCCGCCCGCTGTGAACAGCGATCCGTCGATGCTGCCGTCACTGCCGGCGTAGTTGTCGTGGTAGCTGTCGGTGAGCGTTGCGAACGACGAACCGACGATGCCCGACACGTAGAAGTCGGCCTCGGCTGCATCGCAGCGGGGCGGCAGGCTCGGAAGGACTACGGTCGTGACAACGCACAACAGGACCCCGGAGTGGAAGACATTCATTGCACGCTGTCTCCGTGATGTGGATGACGCCCCCACCCCTCTTGAATCACTCCCCGGGATTGGGATCGACCGGGCGGGGGCGATTCACACTGCGATGGGGCGTGTGCTCATAGAAGCCGCAGGCGCGTCATATCCGGAACGGGTACACTCCCAGGCCAACCCCCACGAGATCCCCCAGGAGAATCCCCATGGCCGGCAAGAAGATCGTGATGAAAACAGGCGAGGCGCTCGTGGAGGCCGACGAGGCCTGGAGCGCGGCGGAGCCGGAAGTGGTGATCGGCGAACTCGACGGCCCGGTGGGCTACGCGATCGCGAACCTGATCGGCGACCAGGTGAAGGGGCATACGCGCGTGTGGGCGATTTTGAACAGCGACGTGCAGGTGCGGCCGGCCACGCTGATGGTGAGCAAATACACCGCCCCCAACGCCCGCTACACGAATATCTTGATGGGCACCGTGCAGGCGGCGATCGCCAACGCCGTGCTCGACAGCGTGCGCGAGGGACACATCCCCAAGAACAAGGTCAACGACATCGGGATCATCGTGGCGGTGTGGCTCGATCCCTCGGCGGCCGAGGCGAAGACGAAGATCGACCACGAGGTGCTGTTCAAGACGCACCGCGAGGCGACGCTCAGGGCGATCGCCAAGGCCATGGCCAACGAGCCCTCGATCGACTGGCTCCTCAAAAACCAGAAGAAGGTCGGGCACTACTTCCACGAACTCGCCGTGAAGGGCGAACTGTAGGACAGGCTGCAGCCTGTCGTCAGACTCTAGCCTGTCGAATGCGGCTGAGCGCCCGTGCCGAAGCGGTGCCGGTAGGCGGTGGGGCTCATGCCGAACATCCCCCGAAATCGCCGCGTGAAGTAGTTGGCATCGGGCCATCCCACGCGGTTGCCGATCTCGCCGATCGAGAGGTCGGAGTTCGTGAGCCATCCTGTTGCCAGTTCCAGCCGCCGGCGGGCGACGTAGGCCATGGGGGGCAGGCCGGCGACCGCATGAAACCGGCGCACGAGCGCGGGCGGTGTGATTGCCAGCCGGGCAGAAAGTTCGGGAAGAGACCAGGGATACGCTGGGTCGCCGTCGATCAGACGCAGGGCTTCCTGGATGGCGTGCTGCGGCGGGGCGGAGCGCTTGCGGCGGGGCGGCGCGGGAAGTGTGCGGGCGAGGAGCCCGAGCAACTGGCTCAAGAGCCCCGTATGGTCTGCCCGGTAGGAGGTGTATTCAAAGTCGCTCAACGCACACAGGGCATCGAGCACGCGCACAGCCTCCGCGAGATCGGCTGCGGAGAGCCGCATCTGCACGAGGCCGCGCTGCGCCGCCGCGAGCGGCAGCGCCCACAACAGCCGCCCCAGGCTCGGGTCGTCGATCATCCACGCGAGCTCGCGGCCCAGGATCGCGAGGTCAAACCCGCAGTTGTAGATGGCCAGCGAACGGCAGTTGGTGAAGCCGTGCCAGGCCCCGGGACGGAACAAGAAGGCATCGCCCCGCTGGAGCCGCCCGGGGCCGAGCACCGTGCGATGCAGGCACGACCCGCCCACCACGACCATGACCTCGATGAATTGGTGGTCGTGGACCGGATACTCCAGTTGCCGCGGCTGAAAAAGCGCCTGGATGGCGTGGCCGCGGCGAAAGTGCCGGTCCCAGGCCAGTTTTTCGTAGGGAGAGGAGCTCATCGCAATGCGCAATGGTGTGCTAGCGGCGCAACGGAAGGCTAACGGCCTTTCGATCCCCCATTCTATAACCGGCCGCATGCGAGATGCGACCTTTCGCTATCTGCCGCCTCGGCAGCGCGACATCGATTGGGGGCTGCAAGTCAGCGGCGCGGGGGCCGCGCGCATCCGCGCGGGCGATCCCTATCCGCCGGCGGGGCATCCAGAGCTGTATGGCTTTTCGTGGTCGCGCGGCCGCACACTGCCCGAATTCTCGATCGTCTGGATCTCGGAGGGCGAGGGTGTGTTCGAGTCGCTGGTGACCGGCGAACAGCCCGTCACCGCAGGCACGGCGCTGCTTCTATTTCCCGGCATGTGGCACCGCTATCGCCCTTCGCCAGCGACGGGGTGGACGGAATGGTGGGTCGCCTTCAGTGGCGAGCATGTCGATCGCCTGATCGCAAAGCAATTTTTCACTGCGCAGAAGCCGTTGCTGCAGCCGAAGCAGGCCGGGCTCCTGCTTGCAAGCTTTGAGAAAACGGTTCGGCACGTTCATGACGTAGCGGACGGGGAAGGGCACATGCTGGCGGCGCACGTGCTTGAAATCCTCGCCCTGCTCGCGAAGGAGTCGCAGTCTCCACGCGTTCCGAACAAAATCTCGCGGAGCCTCAGCATTCCTGCCGCGAACGACCGCCATGTCACCGAGGCCCTGCGGATCATCTGGACCGAGAGCCATGCCGAACTCACCGTCCGGCGGTTGGCCCGTCGGCTCGGGCTCTCGGCACGTTCACTGGAGCGGCGTTTTCATCGCTGCCTGAATCGCACCATTCGCGACGCGATTCGGGAATGCCGGGTCGCCAGGGCGGAACAGCTCCTCGCCGAAACCAACCTTCCGATCACCAGCATCGTCACCGCGGCCGGGTTTTGCAGTTACGACGGCATGCGCCGGGCGATCATGAAGGCGAATGGCTATGCTCCCTCGCAGCTGCGGGCGCGGCTGCAGCACCCTGCCGACGAGCCGCCCGCTACGGCGACCGGCGCGCCGGCTCGCCCACCAGCTCGTCGTCGCTGATGAATTGCTCGACGGTGGGGCAGTCTTCACGCTCGGGAACCATGAGTTTCCAGGTGTCGCGAGGATACGGGTCCGCCAGGAAGAGCGGCTGCGGCAGCCACGTGCGAAACCGATTCTCGCTGTTCCAGCGGTTGCCGGCGGAGGCGTAGTCGCACATGCCGAGCCACATCCGATGGTGCTTGAAGAAGTGCGTGGGCCGCACCTCGAACGGCACCCGGTAGGCTATCCACACGCCCTCCGGCACGTCGTCGGTGGGCTGCAACTCCACGAAGCCGTTTTCATCGCTCACGAGCCGCACGGCCACATCCGCCCGGTCGGTGAGGCGGTCGTCTAAGGCCAGTACGATCGGACCGCGCATCACGGCCAGCTGCGGGGCGCCGCTTGGCGCGGGAATCGCACGGCCCCGCATGTCGAACGTGACCGTGACGACATCCCCGCGAGCCCACTCCCGCTCGATCACGGCATAGCGGCCCGGCGCGACCTCGACGGGCGCACCGTTGACCGTCATGGCGGTACGAGCGCTCCAGGCCGGGATCCGCACACGCAGCGGGAACTGCGCGGGCGTGGCAGGCACGACGCGGATCACGACGGTGTCGCCGCGAGGGTAGTCGGTCTCCTGGGAAATCTCGACATCCGTGCCGTCGGCCAGCGTGATCGCGGCCGTGCCCGCACAGAACAGATTGACCGCGATCCCGCCCTTGCCGGGCATCACCGCCACCCGCGGGGCCACCAAGAGCCCGCGCGGGCCGTTGGCCACGCAGCAGCTCAGGCCCACGTCGGCATGCTGAAAGTGGCTCGGCACCCGCTGCCCGGCCAATGGCGAAAAGTATGACCACCACCGGCCATCCGGCGTCATCGCACTGGCCAGGGCGTTGTAGAGCGAGAGTTCGAATTCATCCGCCCACCGGCTGTCGCCGGTCAGCCGCAGCAGCTGGTCGCAGAGATTCATCCACGTGACCGTGACGCACGTCTCCATCGGCTGCTCGAGCGTCTCGGTCTGAAACCGCGAGCCCTCGCACCACAGCTCCTGGTTCGATGCGCCGCCGCTCACCATGCGCTCGTGCGTGCGGATCGC
>JAIXPT010000250.1 GCA_027486095.1 Planctomycetaceae bacterium
CGCCGGCGCAAATAGGGATGCACCATGTCGCCCTGAATCGGCCCGGGCCGCACGATCGCCACCTCGATCACGAGGTCGTAGAAGCAGCGCGGCTTGAGCCTGGGCAGCATGCTCATCTGTGCCCGGCTCTCGATCTGAAACACCCCCACCGTGTCGGCGCGGCAGATCATCTCGTAGACGGCCGGATCCTCGGCCGGCACCGTCGCGAGCGTGAGCGATGGCCCACCCGCCTCCGCCACGAGATCGAACGCCCGATGGATCGCCGACAGCATGCCGAGGGCGAGGCAATCGACCTTCAGAATGCCGAGCTCGTCGAGATCGTTTTTATCCCACTGCACGATCGTGCGGCCTTCCATTGCAGCCGGCTGGATCGGCACCAGATCGCAGAGCTCGCCGCGGGTCATCACCATGCCGCCGACATGCTGCCCCAGATGGCGTGGAAAGCCGATGAGCTGCCCCACGAGCGTCACGAGCCTCGTGCAGGCATCGCTCGCCGGGTCGAGCCCCGCTTCGGCCAGCCGCGTCGGCAGGTCTTCCACGCCGTCGCCCACATCGATCGCCTCGGCCAGCCGATCGACGCGATCGAGCGAAAAATCGAGCGCTTTGGCGACGTCACGAACCGCCGAACGCAGCCGATACGAGATCACCTCGGCCGTCATGGCCGCCCGCGTGCGTCCGTAGGTGGTGTAAATATATTGCAGCACCTCTTCGCGGCGTTCGTGCTCGAAGTCGATGTCGATGTCGGGGGCCTCGCGCCGCTCGCGGCTCACGAACCGCTCGAAGAGCACGTTCATCCGTGCCGGATCGACCGACGTGATGCCGAGGCAATAGCAGATGGCCGAATTCGCCGCCGAACCACGGCCCTGGCAGAGGATGCCGCGACGGCGGGCAAACCGCACGATGTCGAACACGGTGAGGAAGTAGGCCTCGTAGCCGAGCTCGGCGACGAGCGTGAGCTCGTGGGCGACGAGCTCACGGACCTTATCCGGAATTCCATCCGGATAGCGCTGCGCGGCCCCCTTCCAGGCGAGGTGTGCGAGGTGCTCGCGGGCCGTGCGGCCCGGTGGCACGCTGGCCTCGGGGTAGTCGTATTTCAGCTCATCGAGCGAGAACGTACAGCGCCCGGCGATCTCGACGGTGCGCTCGATCGCACCGGGCAGGGCGGCGAACCGCTCGGCGATCCGCCGCCGCTCGTGCAGGTGCCGCTCGCCGTTGGCGAGCAATTGGCCGCGGATCGCATCGACCGTGCTGCCGAGCCGCACGGCGGCGAGCACATCGGCCAGGGCAAGCCGGGCCCGCTCGTGATAGCGCACGTCGCCGGCCGCGGCCACGGGCACGCCGGCCTGCCGGGCCACGCGAGCAAAGGCTTCCAGACGATCGTCGTCGTCTCCTGCGAGCGCCACCTCGGCCAGCGCCCAGAGCCGGTCGTCGAACACGCCGCGCCAGTGGGCGAGGTGCTCGCAGGCCGTGTCCGACATGCCCTCCTCGATCGCGGCCAGCGGCACGCCCGCCAACAGACCGGCTGAATGGGTGGCGATGTCGTCAAACGTGAACACAGCTCGCCCCGTCGTGCCGTCGCCGCCTTCCTCGGCGGCCCGCGCGAAGCCACGGGTGAGCAGCCGGCAAAGGTTCGTATAGCCCAGCCGGTCGGCAGCCCAGACGACCAGCGGCGCGGCGTCGCACGGCTCCAGGTGCGCGCCGACGACGAGCTTCAGCCCGGCCTGCTTCGCCGCACCGTGTGCCCGCACGATGCCGGCGAGCGTGCCCCGATCGGTGATCGCCAGCGCGTCGTAGCCGAGCGCGGCGGCCGCCTGCACGAGCTCTTCCGGATGTGACGCACCACGCAGCAATGAAAAGTTGCTCGTGCAATGCAATTCGGCATATCGCGATTTCATCAGGCAAACACTCCGTGGAGAAACCAGGCCCCGTCCTTCAGCCTCCGAAAGATCCAGAACCGCCCGCCGGAATGCGTCTCGACCACGTAGTAATCGCGCCGCACGATCGGCCCACGCCACCATGCCGTTTCGATGCGCTCAGGCCCATGGGCCGACGCCACGTCGTGCACCTCGCCGCCACATCGAAACCGCACCGGTGGCCGGCCGGCATCGGCCACGGCCGGCACCATCGCCAATACGTCGAGCGACACCGGCCGCGGCAATAGCCAGGCCGGCCGCCGCTCCGCCGGCACAACCGGCTGCCTCGAAGGCGCCGCCGTGCGCGGCGGTTCGCCAGCCGGCGGCATGCCCACCCAGGCGTGCTCGGGCTGCGCATCGCGAACCAGGCGCGGTTCGAACACCGCCTTGGCACCGAGCCTGCCGGCGAGCCGGTCGAACAGCATCCCGACTTCCGCCGCCGCCGATTCGCTCTCTCCCGAGAAGAGCGTGCGCTGCCGGCAGACGGCCGGGGCGGCCGCCACCACTTCCACGGCAATCCCTTCGATCTCCCGCGGCAGCCGCACGCGCGACATCCGCAGCCGGACGAGATCCACGACGTGGCGCACGGCGATCGAGGGACGATACAGCCCGACATCGATCACGACCGGAGGGCAGGGCTCCTGCGCGCCGGCATCTGCCCGCCGTTCGAGCCGCACCTGCAGCGAGGTGATTCCCTCCCCCCGCGCGGCCAGCGGCGCCACGCACCGCCCCACGAGCCGTTCGAGGATGGCTGCGACCATATCTTCGCCCATCTCCCGCAGCGACATTGGAACATCGAAGGCGTGCGTCGCCTGCGGCAGCTCCGCGCCGAAGGCCGGCAGGAGGGGCTCGGCACGGGCGCCTGTGAACTGAGCCAGCCGCAGGGCGAGGGCGGGCGCGAATCTGGAAGCCAGGCTCTTTCGCGACAGCCCGAGCACGCCACCGATCGAATCGACACCCACCTCGCGAAGCGCCGCGAGCACGGCGGCATCGAGCCGGAGCGCCGCGGCCGGCAGCGCCGCCAGGGCCGTGGCCTGCTCTCCCGGCGGCACGATGGCAAATCGCCGGCGCCGCTGGGGCGGCGCCGCGTGCCGCTGGCCGAGCCGCTCGGTGTGGCGGGCAGCCGCCCAGGCTGCCGATGGCGTGTCGGCGATGGCGACCCGGGCATGGATGCCTCGCGCGGCGAGCGTCCACACGGCCGTGCGGGCCAGCGCCGCCTCGCCCCCGAAAAATCCGGCCGTCCCCGTCACATCGACATGAATGGATTCGGGCCGTTCGGCATCCTCCAGCGCCACGATCGGCGCGAACCTCCGGCTGTGGCGCGCCAGCCGCTCGAGCGCCGCCCGATCGACGGCAGGATCATCTTGATCGACCTCCGCCATATGGCAGGCCCGCGATCCGTGGGCGAGCGCGAGCACGGCCATCCCTTCCGCCAATGACATGCCGGCTGGAATCTGCAGCGTCGGGGAACGCCGGCCGGCACGCGCCGCCTCCATCCAGGGCGGCAGCGCCCACGCCCACGACATGATCGTCATCACGCCACGCCGTTCGCGCCGACAGACGAACACCGGCACTTTGCGCAATGCAGGATTTTCGACGAGGCGACGCTGCACTGGCCAGCGCGGCAGCCAGATCGTCATGATGCGCGGCATGCCATCTGCTCCCGTTCGAAAATGCACGGCATTGGAAACGGCTGCACGGATGGCAGGTGACCGGCGGCAGCAGCACAGCCCCGCGCGAGATCGAGGCCGATTTCGACCGCTCGCTCATGAGCCTGAACATGGCTGGCCCACGGCCCGCCCGCGAGCGAGAGCCGCAGCCGGCGCACAGACAGGCTGCCGCCCGGCTGCGCCGTCACGGCAATCCGCGCCTCCGCCCAGCTCGGCTCACGGCTGGCCGTGAGCGGCCGCATGAACATGCCCACGGCGAGGCTCGCCCGCGCCGCCAACTGCCAACGACGCATGGCCGTGGAATGGATGCGACCCGGCCAGGCCAGCACGGCCGCCACGCCACGGCAGCGCAGTGCCTGATCGATCGCCCACACTTCGTCGGCGTCGTGGGCCGGCCGAGCCACGACGAGCCGCGCGGGTGGCCGCCCACCGGCTCTGCCGCGCTCGAGCCATCCGAGCACGGCCGGTGGATGAAACCGCCCGGTGCGATCGACGACGACGATGGTGGCCGCCGCATCGCCGGCCCGCCCTCTCTCCTCCGCCAGCCTGCAGGCCACCGCAGAAGCGAGCGTGGCCGCCCCCGCTGCCTCGCTGCCCGAAAGCCACTCCACGAGGCCGCCGCGGCGCACGCCGCCGGCAGGCAGAAGCCGATCGAGCGGCCCGAACCCCGTCGGCACCACGTCGCCCCGCTGCCAGCCCGCCGAAAAACCAGCGAAATCGCCCGCCTGCAACACCTTTTCAAGCAGCCCACCGGTGACCACGGCCACGCCTCCACGAAAGTTCTATACGCCAGTACACTATACGCATGTACTCATGCCGTCAAGCAGGGGGCATCGGCCCGGCCACCGCGAAGCCCTGCTCGCGGCATTGCCCACCCGCCGCAGAAAGCGACGCCTGCCCACCTGCAGAGAGCCACGGCGTTTCGAGCAATCGGCCGAGTGAACAACGGCCACGGATGGCTTTTGCTGACGGAGAGCTACGATTGCCGGCATGTTTTTCGAGTCTTCTCTGCCGCTGGTCGCCGCCTGCCTGCTCGGGGACGCCGGGCACGGTGCTCATGGGTGTGAAGATTCTGCTCCACAAAAAAGCAGGCACCTGGCTCGTGCAGGATGCAGAGGCCGCGCAGGGACGTTATCGAGCTGATATGCCTGGATAACACCACATCACTCGAAAACGGAAGTTGATCGAACCGTCGTTGCCGGCGACACTCACGGTCGATACCCCGCCTTGCTCGCTGAGCGATATCCGGCAAGCCGGGAGTATTCTGCAGGGGCGTAGAATGACCAGTTCGCCAACACCTATGAATCATGTAATTCGTGCTGCTGCTGAAAGTGGGGCTCTGGCGTTTGCCTTTGCGGCCATGGCGGTTGCCATGCTCTCCGTCAATTTTTTTACAGATGTTGGTGTCGGGAATATTCTTGCCGTAGCAGCTGCACTTGGCTTCCTTGCGGGCGGATCTGTTTTTTTCTCGGCCTTGGCTTGCGCCACGAGTCGCTTCCCAGACAAGAGCCCGGTAGGAAGACCGTTCATCACAGGAAAACGCAGATGCGGAAAAAGACTGCCAAGGTCGTCTTGTTAGCTGGCGGCAACCCGCAGATCGCCAAGGGCGATGGCCCGGCACCCGTGAAGACGTACATCGCGGCGATGCCAGGCTGGAAGCGCGACGTGGGCCGTCGCCTCGACCGCCTCATCTGCAAAACTGTTCCCGGTGTCCGGAAAGCTATCAAGTGGAATTCACCGCTCTACGGCGTCGCCGAGAGTGGATATTTCCTCGGCTTTCACTGCCTGACGAAGTATGTAAAGGTTGCCTTTTTTCGTGGTGCACAGTTGAAGCCACTGCCGCCCGGTGTCTCGAAGCAACCGCATGTGCGGTACTTCGACATCTACGAAACCACCCACATCGATGAAGATCTCATGGCCGACTGGATTCGCCAGGCGTCGGCCCTCCCGGGTTTGGAGCCGTGAACACGGAATCGGTCATGACCATGGCACGACCTAGCCGATTGGCGATGAAAACGGCTGTTTTTCTCACACAGAGCGTCATGTTTGGAGCCCAATGCACTTCGGCCGAGGATGCGGCATTCCCCCGGTCGCTCGATAGTTTTGCCCGGGAGTATTCGCCGCTCGTCGCCGCGAAGCTCGATATACCGCCGAAACACTATCGACAGATCGAGCCATCGCTCTATCACCTCGCCGCGGCTCACGCCGAGCAGATCGGATCACTCTCCCGCGAAGCCCGGGCAAATCTGCTCGTCCGCATCGCCCGCTTCATCGATGACAAGCGGGCGGGCGCGGGCGACACCGCCGTGATCGCTCCCGGCCGGCCCCTCGTCGGCCTGCTTGATCCCGACCGCGGCCTCGACCCAAAAGAGATCACGGCCCTCGCCTCGGCCTACGGCACGACCGCGACGGTGTTCAAGAAGGATCAGGCTGACGAGACGATCCCTTTGGTCGCGGCCGACTTTCTCACCGCTGTTGCCGCCGCGGCCGCCGCCGCATCTCCCACGACGATCGTCGTGCTCGGCCACGGCCTGCCCACGCAGATCCAGAGCTATTCGATTCCCTGCGAGAGCCTGGCGAAAGCCTTGCTCGACGGTGCCGCGACCCGCTCAGCCGACAGGCCCGGCGGGATCGACCTCGGACACCTGATCCTGATTTTCGACGATTGCTACAGCGCCGACTTCTCACTCAACCTCGCCACTGCGCTCGAATGCGGCAGCCGCGACCGCGGGCTTTCGCTCGCCACGCTCCCGGTGCTCATCGCCGGCACCAATCGCGACTGCGTGGGCCACGCCGATTTCGGTGAAAAATTCGTGCCCCACTTCTGGCGCGACGTGATCGAGCTCTTCTACATCCGCCGCCCACGGCCGGCCCGGATCACGCTCCGCGACTTCTTCGACAAGGTAGACAACATGATGTATGGCTACGGCCGGGCCGCGCAGGTGGGCCAGGATGGCGTCGTCACCTACCGCCTCGTCGATCCCGAGCAGTGCCAAGACCCGGTCGTGTTCGTGCCGCTCGACGAGGCCGACCTCGCGACGCTGCGCGAGATCCTC
>JAIXPT010000173.1 GCA_027486095.1 Planctomycetaceae bacterium
GGGGATGTGGCCTTCGCTCTTGTAGCCCACGTCCACGAGCACGAACTCGTCGTCCACCCGCAACACCTTCCCCATCGGCACCGAGTTCACCGCCAGCGTGGAGGTGCCCACGGAATATTCGCCGGCGTCGGTGCCGGCCATGGCCAGTTCGAGTTCCTGGTCGAGTTCGTCTCCAAGTTCAAGTTCGCGGATGAGGTTGCGGTTGACCATGCGTGTGGGGTTTCGGGGGTAAACGGGGTAAGAGGAACGGGGCGTGCGGGCCACAAAAAATCGAGTTCCGGAGTGTAACAGCCGCCTGTTCCCCGAACAATCGAGTGTTTTGCCACGGCCGCGCCGCCGATACCACTGATATGGCTCGCATCTGGCTCATCGCCGTGGTCGTCGCCGGCCTCGCCCTGCCGGCCCGCGGCCAGTTTCTGGAGTCTGAGCAGGCGAGCGCCGGCCCCACGCTTGGCGACGCCCGGCAGCAGAAATTCAAGGTGGGCGTCGAAGTGACGGCCGACGGCGGCCCCTGCCGGGGGATCTACGCCACGCTGCCCGTCCCGGCCGACTGGCCCGAGCAGAAGGTGGTGATCGTGGCCGAGGACCTCTCGCCCGACGTCCGGTCGCTCCGCTATCGCACGCTGCCCGGCGGCGTGAAGCAGATGGTCGTGGAGATCCCCGACCTGCCGGCCGGCGAGACGGCCCGCGCGGTGGTGACCTTCTCGCTCGACCGTGCCGCCATCATCGCCCCGGCCGACACGACCTCGCTCGTGCCGCCCGAGAAGCCCGACCGCGCCCTCCGCGGCTCGCTCGGCCCGAGCCCCTATATCGAAACCCGCCATCCGAAGATCGTGAAGCTCGCGAAGGCGGCGGGCGAAGACCTCACCGGCTGGCGGAAAGTCGAGGCGATGTACGACGCGGTGCGCGAGAAGGTGGAATACCGCAACGGCGAATTGAAGGGCGCTGCCCGCGCGCTTGCCGATGGATGGGGCGACTGCGAGGAGCTCACCTGCCTCTTTATCGCGCTCTGCCGCGCGGAAGGCATCCCCGCCCGCACCGTGTGGGTGGAGGGCCACTGTTATCCGGAATTTTACCTCGTCGATGGCGCCGGGCAGGGGCACTGGTTTCCCTGCCAGGCGGCCGGGGCCCGAGCCTTCGGCGGCATGCCCGACCAGCTGCCGATCCTGCAGAAGGGCGATTCGTTTCGCGACCCCGACAGGCCCGGCAAAACGCTGCGTTACGTGTCGGAATTCATCCGCGGCTCGGCCACCGACGGCGGCGGCTCACCGCGTGTGAAGTGGATCAGGGAGCCGGCGTAGGACAGGGGAGCCGGATTATTCCCGGCGGGCGGAGGCAGGAAGCCCGAGGCGTGAGCCGAAGGGACGCAGCACGCGATTCACCCTCTCGGCTTACGCCTCGGGCTTCCAACGAGAGCGACCCGAGCGGCCCCGAGCCATGACAGGCTGAAGCCTGTCCTACTTCCCTACTCGGCGCCGGCGATGATCGGCTCGCCGAACGTCGTCGCGCCTTCCTTGGCCACCGGCATGAACCACCGCGGCACGATCGGCAGGCCGGCCTCACGCCACACCGCGTCGATCCGATCTCCGGCGAGCTTCACGATCTTCTCGCGGCCGCGGCCCGCGACGGCCGAGCGGTCGGCCCACGGCGTCACCGGGCCCTCGAAGCCGGCCTCGCGGGCATGCGTGAGCACGCCCGCCGTGTTGATCACGCCGGTGTCGCCGGGCAGCAGCCGCTGGTTGGCATGCAGATCGACGCCCCGGGTCTCGCGCGGCGCGTCGGAGAGGCGCACCTCCACGATCCGGCCCCGCGGCACCTTGCCGATCACGTCGAGCCCTTCGCCCGTCACATGCAGGGCCCACGAATCGACGATCGCCCCGACACTCGGATGCGACACGGCCACGAGGCCGAGCAGGCCTTCGTAGGTGTTGATGAACTGGCTGCCCTTGCCCTCGCTGGCTTCCGTCTCGGGCTGAATCGCGAGGCCGAGCATGATGCCATGCTTGGCGAGCATCTCGCCCACCGTGTCGAGTCGTGTGCGGTGCAGCTCGAAGAAGTCCTTGAACGAGTGCTCCTCGCTGGCCGGCGCGATTGCAGCCGCCGCCCGGAGGGCCTCCGTGGCGTGGGCGAGCTCGAGACGCTTGGGCAGGAGGGCGAGATCACGGGCGAACGCCGCGTCGGGGGCGGCCAGATCGAGCGGCAGGTGAAACATGCCGCTCTTGAGCCGGGCGCTCACCATCAGCCGCCGGGCATGCTCCACGCCATACACTTCCGCCTGCTGCTCGAAATCGACGATGTCGATATCCATCGAGTCGAAGCCGAACGACAAGGCCAGCTCGATGAGCTCGCTGGGGCGTCCGGACAGGGGGAGACCGATCGTGCTCAGGTTACGAAACATGGCGCCCATGGGGGGGTGAAAACTCCGGGTTCAAAAGTCGGGCCCGACAGTATGCCCGACCGAGAAGGTATTTTGAAGCGGCCATGTCGCTCGTCGAAGCCATCACGCTCGGAATCGTCCAGGGGCTCACGGAGTTTCTGCCGATTTCGAGCACCGCGCACCTCCGCATCGTGCCGGCCCTCTGCGGCTGGGACGATCCGGGCGCGGCCTACTCGGCGGTGATCCAGTGCGGCACGCTGGCCGCCGTGTGCGCCGCCATGCGGCACGACATCGCCCGCCTCGCCGCCGGCTTCGTGGCCGGCATCCGCTCCGGCCGGCCGCTGGCCACGGCCGAGTCGCGCACGAGCCTCTTGATCATCGTCGGCACCGTGCCGATCGTGGCGGTCGGCTTCGCGGCCCGGCACCTGATCCGCGGCGAAGCGCGGCGGCTGGAGGTGGTGACGGGGGCGCTCGTGTTCACGACCTGCCTGATGGCGGCGGCCGAGTGGCTCGCCTGGCGGCGGAGCCGGCGCCATGCTTCCGGCCGCTCGGGCCTCGACGCCATCACGCTCCGCGACGGCCTCACGATGGGCCTCGCCCAGGTGCTCGCCCTCGTGCCGGGCACTTCGCGGAGCGGGGTCACGATCGCCTCGGGCATGACGACGGGCCTCGACCGGGCCACCGCGGCGCGGTTTTCGTTTCTCTTGTCGTTGCCCGCCGTCGCGGCGGCCGGGCTGCTCGAGGCCTGGCAGCAGCGGGCCGCGATCTTCGGGTCGGCCGATGCCACGCTCGAAGCGGTCGTCGGCACGCTGACGGCGGCGGTCGTCGGCTATGCCGCGATTCGCTGGCTTCTGCGCGTGCTCACGAGCCACACGCTCTGGCCCTTCATCGTCTACCGGCTCGTGCTCGCCGGCGTGCTCATGTGGACGCTCGGGGTGAGCGCGGCGAGATCCATCCCCAGCCTCTTCGCCTTCTTGTAGAGCGTGGTGCGGTTGATGCCGAGCGCCCGCGCGGCGGCGTCGCGACGCCAGCCGTGGCGATCGAGGGCGTCGATGATCATCTGCCGCTCGGGGTGCGTGAGCGCCAGCTTGAGCGAGCATGCCGCCGGGCCGACCACGAGGGGGAGCGTGAGCGTTCCTCCGCAGCCCGACACGGCGGCGGGCAGGTCGGCCACGTCGATGAGCGGGCCGCGGCCCAGAAACACGGCACGGGCGACGGCGTGCTCGAGCTCGCGCACGTTGCCCGGCCACGTGTGCCCGCCCAGGGCGGCGAGAGCCGCCGGCGTGAAGCTGTCGATCGTGCGGCCCGCCTTCGCGGCCGAGGCGCGGAGAAAATGCTCCGCCAACACCGGGATGTCGGCGGCCCGGTCGCGCAGGGGCGGCATCTCGATCGTGACCA
>JAIXPT010000452.1 GCA_027486095.1 Planctomycetaceae bacterium
GGCCGACGGGTTCGTGGCGGGGCGGCGCATCGTGGCGCGTGGCAGCGACGTCGATGTGGTCGTGAGGGCGGCCGCCGATCGGGTCGTGCCCGACGTGGTCGATCTCCGCAGCCGCGGGGTGGGCGGGTGGCGGACCGATCGCATGGGCACCCGCGGGGGCGTCGTCGAGGGCGCGCAGGCGTTTGGCCACGTGCTCAAGAACGTCACGGAGACGCTCACGCTCGAGGTGCGCGGCGGCGATGCGCGGCTGCGCAATCTGCAGCTCGTGGCGGTCGATGCGCCCGGGCTTGCCCGGCTCGAGATTGGCTACACGCTTCCCGGCTACCTCGGCGGGGGTCGGCGGCGGGCCACCGCTTCGCGGATCGTGCAGGTGCCCGCCGGGTCGATGGTCGAGATCGCCTGCACCGCGACGAAGCCGCTGGCCGCCGCGACGATCGCGGCGCTCACCGACGGCGCGGAGGAGATCGTGGGGACGCGGGAAGCCGCCGAGGCCGGCCAGAGCGTCACCGCGTCGATCGGCCCGCTGGCCGGCGACCGGACGCTCGTGGTGCGGCTCACCGACACCGACGGGCTCGACAATCGTGAACCGATCTCGTTCGTGCTCTCGGCGGTGGCCGATGCACCGCCGCAGGTGGCGGTGCGCATGCCGGGGATCTCGACCGCCGTCACGCCGCGGGCCGTGCTGCCATTCGTGGGCACGATCGCCGACGACCACGGCCTCGCCTCGGCTGCCGTGCTGCTGCGGGTCGCCGACGGCCCCGAGGTCGAGCTCCCGATCGGCCGTGTTCAGCCCGGTGCGGCGGTCGTGGAATTTCCCCCGGACGCCCCGGAGCGGGCCGGGTTCGAGACGCTCGGCACAGGCATAGGAATAGGCCGGCGGCTCACGGTGAGCATCGCCGCCACGGACGGCTGCCGGCTCGCCGGCGGCCCGAATGTCGGAGCGTCTGACACGTGGAGCCTCGAGGTGGTGGCCCCCGAGGCGCTGCTCGCGATGCTCGAGGCGCGCGAGATCATTCTGCGGCGACGTTTCGAGAGTGCCGTGGCCGATCTCGTGCAGAGCCGCGACCGCCTCGCCACCTCCGACTCGGCGGCTCCCGAGCCCGATGACTCCGCAGACGACTCTGCAGACAGCCTCGCACGGCTGGCCGAGGCGGCCGCCCGCGCCGCCGGTGAGACAGCCGAGATCGCCACGGCGTTCCGGCTGATTCGCGACGAGCTCGCCAACAACCAGCTCTTGTCGCCCGAGCTCGAGAACCGGCTCGTGGTGCAGATCGCCGAACCGCTCGGCAGGATCGCAGCCACCGACCTGCTCGCTCTCTCGGCGGCCTGTCGGCGGCGGGCCTCGCGTGCGGAGGTGGTGCCGGCGGCCGATGCCGTCGTGGCCCGGATGCGGGCGGTGTTGGATAGGATGATGGAGCTGGAATCATTCAACGAAGTGGTCGACCAGCTGCGGGGCCTGATCCGCACGCAGGAGGAGATTCGGGCCGAAACACTGCGCCGGCAGAAGCAGCGGGCCCGCGAGGCGCTCGAACAGCCGTGAGGTTTTCGCCATGCTGATCGATCCCGTGTTTCCTTCGCTCGGCGCAGCCCGTCGCCGCGCGACGGTGGTGGTGGGCGTCGTCGCCCTCGCGGCCGCTGGTCTGGCCTGGGCCGCCCGGGCTGCAGAGCCAGCCGGTGAGGATGCCGCGGCTCCGCCCTTGGTGGTGCGCGAGCAGGAGGTGGCGCGGCAATTCCATGATCTCGAGCGCACGTTTCTCAGGCTCGCCGACCTGCTCGCCGCGAGCGACCCGCGCCGCTCGGCGCTCCTGCGCGAGGTGTTTGCCGAGGCCCGGGAGCAGGAGGTGGGTGATCGGCTCGACGTGATCGTGAAGCTGCTCGAGCAAGGGCAGCTCTTGAAGGCCGGCGCGAGCCAGGCGACGGCGGTGGAGAAACTGCAGGAGCTGCTCGGCCTGCTGGAGACCGGCGACACCGAGCGGCAGCAGGCCACGGCCAAGGAAGAGGTGAAGCAGTTTCTGGCCCGCGTCGCCAAGGCGATCGCCAAACAACGCGACATCGAGGGGTCTACCGAAGCCGGCGGCGATGGCGGCAAGCTCGCCGACCGCCAGGCGAAGCTGGCCGAAGAGACCGACGCCCTGGCCCGCGACATCGAGGGCTTCGCCCGCCGCATGGACGCCGGAGCCGGGGCTGCGGGTGACAAGCCGGCAGATCAGCCGCCGGGTGCAGCCGCCGCTGGCAAAGAGCAGGCAGGCGAAGGCGAAGCAGGCAAGGGAGAAACGGGCAAGGGAGAACAGCAGCAGGGGGGTGAAGGGCAGCAAGCGCAGCCAGGCGGCAAGCCCGCGGCTGACGCAGGTGGCGAAGAGGGCTCCGAGGCGGGGCAGTCTGGCGCGGCGGAGGCGGGCGAGAAGCCGGTCGAAGGAGACGATGAAGCCTCGCGGGCGGCCCGCACCCGGCAACGACTCGACGCGGCCAAGCGCCGGATGCAGAAGGCCAAGGAACGGCTCGACGACGCGCAGCGGCGCGAGGCCCGCGCGGAGCAGGAAAAAGCCGTCGAGGAACTGGAGACGGCCCGTGCGGAGCTCGAAGAGATTCTCCGCCAGATGCGCGAGGAGGAGGTGGAGAAGCTGCTCGTGCAGCTCGAAGCCCGCCTGCGGGCGATGCTGCGGGCCGAGCGGGCGGTGCTCGCCGGTGTCGAGAAGCTCGCCGCGGAAGCGGCCGCCGGTCAGGCGCCTGGCGATCGTGAACGGCAGCTCGAAGCCGCGCGGCTGGGGCGCGATCAGGCGGCGGTGGGCGCCGATGCCGCGAAGGCCCTCGTGCTCGTGCGCGACGACGGCTCGGCCGTGGCGATTCCCGAAGCGCTCGAGCAGGTGCGCGACGACGCCACGCAGGCCGCGGCGCGGCTCGGCCGTGGCGATGCGGGAGAGACGACCCGCGGCCTCGTGCAGGATCTCGTCGCTAACCTCGAGGAGATGCTCGGCGCCCTCGAGAAGGCGCAGAAAGAGCAGCAGCAGCGGCAGCAGGGAGGGGCCGGGGGTCGGTCTGCCGAGCCGGGCGAACAGCCGCTCGTGGACAAGATCTCCGAGCTGAAGATGATCCGCTCGCTGCAGCTGCGTGTGAATTCGCGCACGAAGCGGTTTGCCCAGTTGCTCACCGACGGCGTCGAGCGGGCCGAGGAGCCGGAGCTGCTGCGGGCCCTGGAGCGGCTCGCCGAACGGCAGCGCACGATCGAGCGGGCGGCCCACGATATCGTCACCGGCCGCACGGAGTGACCTCGCAGCGGCCAACAAGCCCGGAGCGGCAGCGACGGGACACCGGGTGGCGCGCGATCCCGTTGTCCATGCCGCATGGCATCCGGTTTCCGCGGCGACGCGGAGTCCCCGGGCTTCCGCCCGGGGCTTTTTGAGACGGTGCTCCACTCGGCTCACGCCGCGGGCTTCGCGTTGTCCATGCCGCATGGCATCCGGTTTCCGCGGCGACGCGGAGTCCCCGGGCTTCCGCCCGGGGCTTTTTGGAAACCCTCGCGCACCTCGGGCTACCGCTGCCCCAAGAAGCCCGGAGCGGCAGCGACGGGACACCGGGTGACACGCCACCCCGCACCCCGTCCCGCTCCGCGCCGAAAGCTCGCCGGCCGGGTATGATGGGGATGTGATGGGATCGACTTATCGCACGATCGCGTGTCTCTTTTTCGCCGCGGTGGCAGGCGTGCCAGCGGTGGTGCGGGCGGAGGTTCAGGCCGCTGGCCCCGACCGCGATCTCGAACGGCAGCCTTCATGGAGCGTGCCGGCCGCAGCCGATGTGGAGCGGCGGCTTTTCGAGTGGCTCGACGGCAGCCCGGCGTTGCCCGAGGCCCGCGACCGGGCGCGGCGGGCGTGGGGTGACGATGCGGCCTCGCCCGATCTCTTGGATCGCGTGATGGCGGCCTGCGCCGCGGCCGACCCGCGCTGTGCCGCGATCGTGCAGAGCGTCGATGCCGACCACGCCTGGCTGGCCGACGCGGCGGTCGATCCCTTCGCACGCGACGCGGTGCGGCTCTGGCTGGGCCGTGAATATGTGCGGCGCGATCGCTTCGACGACGGCCTCGCGTTGCTCGCCGAGCTCGATGTCGCCACGGCCGTCGATCCGGCTTCGCTCCTTTTCCACCGGGCGGCCTGCCAGCACTGGCTGCTCAGCGCCGATGCGGCCGTCGAGTCGCTCGACCGGCTGCTCGAGCGGGCCGGCGAGATTCCCGTGCGGTATGAGCGGGTGGCGCGGCTCCTGCGGGCCGACATCGCGGCGCTGGAAGAGGAGTCGCTCGACCACATCGCCCGGCGGATGCGCGACATCACGCGCCGCCTCGACCAGGGCAGGGCGGGCCCGCGCACGCGGGCCGTACAGGATGGCGTGATCGAGTCGCTCGACAAACTGATCGCAAAACTCGAAGAGCAACAGCAGCAGTGCCAGTCGGGCGGCGGAGGTGGCGGCGGCGCGGGGCGCGGCGGCCAGGGCAAGCCGATGGAAGACAGCCGCATCGCCGACGGCAAGGGCCCCGGCGAGGTGACCAGGCGCGAGCTCGGCGGCACCGACGGCTGGGGCAACCTGCCGCCGCACCAGCGCGACGAGGCGCTCCAGCAGATCGGCCGCGAGTTTCCCGCCCACTATCGCGAGGCGATCGAGCAATATTTCAAGCGGCTCGCGGCGGGGGCGGATGCCCCGTAGCCGGCCGGTGTCGAGGAGCGAGCGGATGCCGATGCGCCTGTGGACTGTGCCGCTGCTCGTCTGCCTGGGGCTCGCCACGTCGGCCGTCGCGGAGGGCGTGAACGTGCGCGTCGAGCTCGACGACGACACGGCCCGCGAAGGCAGGCTCGTGGAGGTGGCCGCGGCAACCCTGCAACTGGCCGATACGGCAGGCGGCGGGCAGCCGATCGCTCTCGAGCACGTGCGAGCGGTCGGTCGTATCGACAGCGTGGCTTTAGCCCGCGGGCGCGTCGGGCTCATGCTCACGGATGGCACGGCGCTGTCTGGCGATGAGTTTTCGTGGAGCGGCGACACCGCCATGCTCACGGGGTCGATCGGCCGCGTCGAACTGCCGCTGGCCCGTGTGCAGTCGGTGCAGTGGCGGGCCGAGGGCGAGTCGGCGGCGGAGTCGTGGCTCGATGCCGTGCCCGAGGGCACGGCGAGCGATCTCGTGGTGATCGGCAAGGCCGATGGATTCGAATTCGTGGAGTGCGCGATTGCGGCGATCGGCCCCGACACCGTGACCGTGGTGCTCGACGACGAGAAAATCCCCGTGAAGAGGGCGAAGGTGGTCGGGCTGCGCTGGCTGCGGGGAGACAAGCCGCCGCTGGGCCGCACCGTCGTGGACGTCGTCGGCGGGCGTTTGCGGGCGGATGCGGTCGCCTGGACTCCGGCGGGCCTGCTGCTCGACGCTGCCGCCGCGGATCGCCGCACGCTCGTGCCGGCCGAGGCGCTCCTGCGCATCGACTACGCCGCCGGCCGCACGACCTTGTTGGCCGACGTGGCCCCGGAAAAGCTCGCGGTCGAGCCCTTCTTTAGCGCGCTCGCCCGGGTCGAGGAGCTGGCCGCCGCGTTCGCACCGCGGCCCGTGGCGGCGGATGCCAGGCATGCGAAGCCAGGGCTCGTCGTGCGGCCACGCACCGTCGCGGTGTGGCGGATTCCTCCCGGTGCCCGCCGATTTCGCACGGCGCTCTCCCCCGGGGCCGGCGTTGGCCCGGCGCAGGTGACGATCACCGTGGACGACCGGCGGGTGTTCGAGCAGATGGTGTCGGGCGGCGAGCCGCTGCCGGTGGCGATCGACGTCACGGGCGGTCGCCGGCTCGGCATCACGGTGGATTTCGGCCCCGCGGGGGCGCTCGCCGGCACGGTGCGGTTCGAGGAGCCGGCGATCGAACAATGAGGCGCACCCCCCAGCCTGGTTTCCGGTGGCTCTGCCGCGTGAGCGCGGTGGCCATGATCGCTGTCTTGCCCTCCGCCCGAGCGCTCGCGGCCGAGGTTCCCGAGCCGGTGCTCGCCGCGGAGCAATCGCGGATCGAGGCCATCGCCAGAGGCGCGCGGGCGGCTGTCGCGATTTTTGCAGGCGAAGCCGGCGGTGGATCGGGCGTGCTCATCAGCCCCGATGGCTACGCACTCACCAATTTTCACGTCGTGCAGCCGGCCGGCGTGGCCATGAAGTGCGGCCTCTCCGATGGCCGCATCCACGATGCCATCCTGGTGGGGCTCGATCCCACCGGAGATGTCGCGCTCGTGAAGCTCGTCGGTCGCGACGACTTTCCCTGCGCGGAGCTCACCGACAGCGACCTCGTGGAGGTGGGCGACTTCTGCTTCGCGGCCGGCAATCCATTTTTGCTCGCCACCGACCTCAAGCCTTCGATCAGCGTGGGGATCGTGTCGGGAGTGCATCGCTATCAGTTTCCCGCCGGCACGATCCTCGAATATGCCGACTGCCTGCAGGTCGATGCGGCGATCAACCCGGGAAACTCGGGGGGTGGCCTGTTCGATGCCCGCGGCCGGCTGATCGGCGTGAACGGCCGGGCGTCGTTCGAGAAGCGCGGCCGGGTGAACGTGGGCGTGGGCTACGCGATCTCGGCCAATCAGTTGCGAAACTTCCTCGGCTTCTTGAAGGGCGGAAGGCTCGTCGATCACGCCACGCTCGGGGCCACCGTCGCCACCGACGAGGACGGCCGCGTGGTGATCTCCGACATCCTCGAATCGTCCGATGCCTACCGGCGCGGGCTCCGCTATGACGACGAGATCGTGTCGCTCGCCGGCAGGCCGGTGCGCACGGTGAACGCGCTCAAGAACATGCTCGGCACCCTGCCTGCCGGCTGGCGGGTGCCCGTCGTGTTTCGCCGGGCGGGCCGGCGCATGGAAGCCGTGGTGCGGCTCGCGGGCCTGCACCGGCCGACGGAGCTCGCCCAGATCGTCGCCGCCGAGGAAGCCGAGCCGCAGGGGCCGAAGCCGGATGGAGCGCCGCCCGCGCCCCGGCCCACGCCGGCGACGCTCCCCGAGGCCGTGAAGGGTCTCTACGAGGCCCGCAGCGGATTCACGAACCACCATTTCAACGTGCTCGAGCGCGATCGGGTGGCGGCCGGCATCGCGGCGTCGGCGGCCTCGGCGGCGACGGCCGGCGTGTGGGTGATGAGCGGCCGGCTCGACTCCGGCGGGGCGTTTCGCATCGAGCTGTCCGACACTCGCGGCGTGATCGATCTGCCCACAGGCACGTCCGAAGTGGATGCCACCGGCGAATTGGACGCCGATCCAGGCCCACCCGGCAGTGGCGGCATGCTGGCGGCGCTCCTGCTCTGGCGCCGCCTGCTGCTCACCGGCCCGGCACAGCTCGGCCGCACGAGCTACTGGGGCACGCAGCCGCGCGATCCGGCCGCCCTCGGGGAGTTTGCCAGCCCGGATCTCGTGGACGTGCTCGAGACGGCCGCCGCGGCCGTGGAGGCCCGCTTCGCCGTGGCCGCCGACGGCGGCGTGATCGGCATCGAGCTGTGGCCCGTGCCCGACGCCGACCCGTGCGACGTGAGACTGACGCCACGGCCCGATGGTCCGCCCTGCCTGCCCGCGGTCATCGAGGTGCGGCATGGCGACTCGCGCTTCGGCACGTTTCAGATCGACGAAATCCGCTTCGAGCCCGCCGTCCCGCAGCCCGCCGGAGAAACCTCATGACACGAGGCAGGTGGTGCGGATGGTCGCCGTGGGGCCCACGCGCCGCCCGAATCGGCGCGGCGATGCTGGTCTTGATGCTCGAAAGCGCTGCCGTGGTGCGGGCGATGGCCTTCAGCCCCGGCGAAACGATCGCGGCGGCGGCGCGCAGGGTGGTGAAGGTGTATGGCGCGGGCGGTGTCCGGGGGCTCGAGGCCTACCAGAGCGGCGTGCTCGTCTCGCCCGCTGGGCATGTCGTCACCGTGATGAGCACGGTGCTCGATGCCGAGGCGATCGACTGCGTGCTCGACGACGGCCGGCGGTATCAGGCGACGCTCCGGGGCATCGACCCGCAGCGCGAGCTCGCCCTGCTCGAAATCGAGGGGGAGGAGTTGCCGGCCTTCGTGATCGACGAAGCGGCGCCGCTCGCGGTGGGCAGCCGGATCTTCGCGCTCTCAAACCTCTTCGGAGTCGCGGTGGGCGACGAGCGGGTGAGCGTGCAGCAGGGCGTGATCGCCGCCTTCGTCCCCCTGGCCGCGCGGCGCGGAGCCTACGAGGCCCCCTTTCAGGGCGACGTCTACATTCTCGACTGCACCACCAACAATCCGGGCTCGCCCGGGGGCGCGCTCGTGGACCGGCAGGGTCGGCTCGTGGGCATTCTCGGCAAGGAGTTGCGGTCGGCGACGAGCGGCGTGTGGCTCAACTACGCCCTGCCGGCCGCCGAGGTGGCCACGAGCTACCGGCAGATGGCCGCGGGGGAGACCATCGCCCCGCCACCGGCGGATGCGGCGACGGCGTTCGATCCGCTCGTGCTCGGCGTCGTGCTCGTGCCCGATCTCCTCGACAAGACGCCGCCGTTCGTCGAATCGGTGAACGCCGGATCGGCGGCCGCGCGGGCCGGGCTCGTTCCGGATGATCTGCTCGTCGCGGTTAGCGGCCGGGCCGTGGCCTCGCGGGCGGCGGTTCGGCAGGCACTCGCCCTGGTGCCGGAAGGCGATCCGGTGCGCGTCACGGTGGTGCGGCGGGGCGCGCTCGTCGATTGCGACCTCGGGCCCCGGCCCGCCGGAGGGCGCCGATGACCCACGCGCGGCGGATCGTGAGCATCGCGTGCGCCCTCGTGGCCGCCGCGCTGGGCTGCGGGCCGCTGGCCTGCGCCGCCGATGATCCGAGCGGTTTCGAGGAGGAGGCCTTCAAGGCGGCGGTGGCCCGCGTGGCCGGGGCCGTGGTCCGCATCGAGCCGGTCGGCATGTCGGCGGCCGAGGTGGGCGCGGCGGCGGAAGCCGCTCCGGCGGCGGGCCCGTCCACGGGCACGGTGGTCGCCGCCGGCCGGGTGATGACCACGTCGTTCGCGGTGCCGAAAGACGTGCCGCAGGCGATCGTCGTGCTGCCGAGTGGCCGCCGCGCGGCGGGGCGGGTGGTCGGCCGCGATCTGTCGCGCGGGCTCGTGCTCCTCGACGTGGAGGCGGCGGCCGCCGACCTCGTGGTGCCCGAGGTCGCGCCCCGCGAGGAGCTCGCCGTGGGCCAGTGGACACTTGCCGTGGGCCGCACCTGGGATCTCGCGAGCCCGAGTGTCGCCGTCGGCGTGCTCTCCGCAACGAGCCGGGCCTGGGGCAAGGCCGTGCAGACCGATGCTTCGGTTTCGCCGGCGAACTACGGCGGCCCGCTCATCGACATTCGTGGCCGGGTGATCGGCATCCTCGCGCCGCTGCCCGCCGACACGGCCGGCATGACGTCGGGCACGGAGCTCTACGACGCCGGGATCGGGTTCGCCGTGCCGCTCGCCGACATTCTGCGCGTGCTGCCAGAGCTCCAAGACGGCCGCACGCTGGTGCCGGGCATTCTCGGCATCGGGTATGCCGCCCGCGATCCGTTTACGGCGCCCGCCACCGTCGCCACCTGCCGGGCCGGCTCGCCGGCGGCCAAGGCGGGCCTGCGCACGGGCGACACGATCATTGCGGCGGAGGGGCGGCCGGTGACGCGCATCGCCGAGCTCCGCAACGTGCTCGCTCCGAAGTATGCCGGCGACACGCTCGCTCTGGTCGTGGAGCGGCGCGGCGGCCAAGGCCGCGAGGAGGTCGCCCTGCAGGCCACGCTCGCGGCATCGCTGCCACCCTGGCGGCGGCCGATGATCGGCGCCGTGCCGGCGCGGACCGCAGCCCAGGAAGGCGCCCCTGGCTCCGGCGTCGAGGTCGCATGGGTGTGGCCCGATGGGCCGGCGGCTGAGGCAGGCGTGGAGCGTGGCGACCGGGTGGTGGCGATCGCCGCGGCCGATGGTGCGCGGCAGGCGATCGATTCGGCGGCGTTGCTCGCCGGCGCGATCGGGGGCTTGGAGGCCGGGAGCACGCTTGCCGTCACGCTGCGGCGCGGCGCGACGGAGCGCACGGTCGATCTCGTGGCCGCGGCCCTGCCCGACGTCGTGCCCGCCGATGCCGTGCCGCTGCCCGAGCCGCTCGGGCGGGCGACCGTCGAGCGGCTCGAGGCGGCGGAGCTTGCCCGGCCGCCGCTGGTCGTGCTGCCCGACGCGAATGCCGGGCCGCTGGGCGTGCTTGTCTACTGCGGCCCGCCGCCCGGCGTTGCCGAGGGAGCCGCCGGTTTGCGGGCGGCCGAACCGTGGCTGGAGGCAGCGGCCCGCCATCGCGTCGCGATCGTGCTCCCCACCGCGGCCGACACGCAGCGTTGGGGCAGGGACGATATTCGGGCCCTGGCCCGCGCGCTCGATTCGTTGCGGGCCAAGCGGCCCATCGACGACTCGCGCATCGCCGTGGCCGGCCGCGGCCCGGGCGGCACGTTCGCGTGGCTGGTGGCCGAGGCGCTGGGGCCGGCGGTGCGCGGCGTGGCCCTCCTCGATGCCGGCCTCCCGCGTCAGGCGGCGATCGAGCCCACGGAGCCGGGGCGGAGCCGCTGGGTGATCTTCGGGGTGCCGCTCACTGGCGGGCCGCCGAAAGTGGATGCGGATCGGGCCACGCTCGATGAATCCGGGTATCAGGTGGGCGTGCTGCCGGAGGTGCTGGGCGACGGAGCGCCCGCCGAGGAACTCTGCCGCTGGGTCGAGTCGCTCGGGCTCTTGTAGGCCTGCCGCAGCTCGAACGTGTGCCCCGCCATCGTGTGCGGCTCAGCGTTGCTGGGCGGTGGGCACGAGCGCCGAGGCGCCGACTTTCGACCAATAACGCGAGAACCGCCCGAGATCGCGCACGCCCTCGGGCCGGCAGAATCTCGGCCACGGCTCCACCACGACAGGCAGTGAGCCACCGAGCGTGTCGGCATGCCGGCGGACGCGCGGGCAGGGCGTGTCGGCGACGGCGATCCCATCGCAGCCGAGGGCCGTGGCGCGGGCGAGAAGCACGGCGGCCGGATCGCCGAGGTGGATCTCCACGCCCGGCACCTCGGCGAGGCACTCGCTGATGAACACCAGCCGTTTGAGCGTGGGCCGTTCGCCGGCAAGCCAGTCTGGATCGACGACGAACACCCGCGGCTGCTCGGGCCAGGCAAGCGCAGCCGGGCTCGTGGTGGCGAGCGTGTCGAGCGTGAGCCACACGAGCGGGCGGCGCGGCCGCGCCATATCACGGCCGGGCCGCCATGGCGCGGCAGGGGAGATCCGCAGGGGCGGGCGGTCGGGGCTGCCGCCGGCCGGTGCGAAGATGCGGGCGGTGAGGTCGTCGTAGGTGCCCTCGACATCGCAGCGGCCGCGCACCGGGCAGGTCGGGCAGTGCGCGCCGGCCGTGAAGGTTTCGAGATTCTCACGATTGAAGAGGTAGGGCTTCGCGGAAAACGTGCCCGCGACCCACTGCCACGAAAGATGGTTGCTGGCCGGATCAGCATCGAGCAGGTGTTCCAAAAACCAATCGGCGCCCGTCTGCCAACGCACGCCACGGGTGTGCACGAGCCACGAGGCCAGCCACATGCGCTCGTGGTTATGGAGCCAGCCTGTGTCGTGCAGCGTGCGGACGAAGGCGTCGATGCAGGCGTGGCCCGTTGTGGCCGTGAGCACGTCGTCGGGCATGTGGTCGAGTGGCTGTCCGCCCCGGCGTCGCATGGCCGGCGGTTCGATGTCGCGACGGATGGCGTTCCCGAGTGCGGCATAGACCTGCCTCCAGTAGTCGCGCCAGCCGAGTTCCGACACGAGCTTCGTCGCATCCTCGGGCACCCGGGCGCGGGCGAGCGCCGCATCGCGGACCTCGGCGAGCGCGAGCACGCCGTGGCGGATCCAGGGCGAGAGCTTCGTCACCGCGCCGCCCACGTGGTTGCGGGTCGTGGCATAGGCGACGGGGTCGATGGTGGCGAGCTGCGCCAGGGCCGCCTGCCGCCCGCCGCGGATGGGGAGGCGGGCCGCAGTTTCGAGCGCGTGGCCCTGAACACTACCGGGGAAGGCTGCCGCGAGGCGGGCGACGAGCGCCGGCCGATCGCCGGCGAGATCGGTGAGCGAATTGATCATGGCGCCTCAGCGTGTGGTGAGAGTCGGTGACTGGAAGCCCGAGGCGTAAGCCGAGAGGATGTCGGGGAAAACGCGCTGCTTATCGTATTCCCTGCGGCTCACGCCTCGGGCTTCCTGCGGACGGGTGGTGAGGCAGGCGGGATCATGCCTGTTTCCTGAGCACGCGGATGCCCTCAAACCGGGCCCCGGCGGCGCAGGTGCAAAAATCCCAGGTGTCCGCTCGGAAACAGGCACGGCCCCAAACGCTGGAAACAGGCGTAAAAGCCCAAAATTCAGCGTGTGAAGCCGGGCCACGAGGGGGGGGCTGCTGGCTTGGGGAAATTTTGGCACGGGCTTTGCTTCGATCGTCGTAGAGAAAGTTTCGAGGCAGTCAGGACGTCCCTGATGCACGGAGGGTTGCGGTGCTGCGGAGGCGCCCCCTTCCGACGATGGTATCCCTTCTGGAGTCGCACGATGCGTTCGTCGTCTTGTCTTGTGTGGTGGGGTGCGCTCTGCGTAGCCCTCGGTGTAGCGTGGTTTGATGGTGGCGTTTGTTTCGCCGAGGAATCTTCGCAGGCTGCCGCTGCCCCTGCCGCTCCGACGCCGCCGTCCGTTGAAGAGATGGTGCCGAAGCTCTGGATGGCCGCCGACACCGTCTGGGTGCTCGTGTGCGGCATGCTTGTGTTCTTCATGAACCTCGGCTTCGGCTGTGTCGAATCGGGCTTCGCCCGCTCGAA
>JAIXPT010000234.1 GCA_027486095.1 Planctomycetaceae bacterium
GTCCTCAAGGACTCCCTCCTTCCGCGTGTGCCCACCGACCGTCTCGGCCGAACGTTCTGAGCGCTGTAGCGACAGAGCTCCAGCTCTGTCGATCGACAGGCCTGGAGGCCTGTCGCTACGTCGGAGGCGGCTCGGCGTTACCCCTGCCTCCTCAGAGGAAGCCCGAGGCGTGAGCCGAAGGGAATACGCGCGGCTGTACGCAATCCAGGCATCCTCTCGGCTTACGCCTCGGGCTTCCGGCGGAGGCGAACGTCCGGCGAGACGGTACGGGGTAACCCCGAGCCGGCGCCAGCCACGATGCCTCAGCTATACTCCCGCGCATGAGCAACAGCCATAGCAGCCTTCGCATGATCGACGTCGGTGCGAAGCCCGTGTCGTTGCGCACGGCGCGGGCGTCGGGCAGGCTCGTGGCGCAGGCCGAGACGATTCGGCGGATTCAGGCCGGCTCGCTCGAGAAGGGCGACGCCGTGGCCACGGCCCGTCTCGCCGGGATCATGGCCGCCAAGAAGACGAGCGAGATCGTGCCGCTCTGCCATCCGCTGCCGCTCGACGCGGTGGATATCGCGATCGGCTTCGAGCCCGATGCGGTCGTCATCGAGTCCGTCGTGCGGGCCACGGCGCGGACGGGCGTCGAGATGGAGGCGCTCGTCGCCGTGTCGGCCGCGGTGCTCGCGATCTACGACATGGCGAAGTCGATCGACCCCGGCATGTCGATCACCGCCGTCCACGTCGAGGAGAAGACGGGTGGGGTCCGCGGGGATTACTCCAGGGCTGGAAGCCCGGGTTCACTCCAGCGACCGGAGGTCGCCAAGGAAACCTGAGCCGGATGCTCAGGGTTTCTGTGAAGCAAGAATCGGGCCGAGTTCTTCCACGAAGTCGCGCACGTCTTGAAACTCGCGGTAGACGCTCGCGAATCGCACGAAGGCCACCTGGTCGAGGCTGCGCAGGAGCTCCATCAGCCGCTCGCCGAGCACGCGGCTGGGCACGTCGGTTTCATAGGTGCCATAGAGCTCCGCTTCGAGGGCCGTCACGACGCGCTCGATGTCGTCCTCGCTCACGGGCCGCTTCCAGCAGGCCTTGGCGAGGCCGCGCTTGATCTTGTCGCGGTCGAAGGGCTCGCGCTCGCCGCCTTTTTTGACGACCGAAAGCAGCTGCCGCTCCACCCGCTCGTAGGTCGTGAATCGGCGCCGGCAGCCAACGCACTCCCGCCGGCGGCGGATCGAGGAGCCGTCGTCACCGGCACGTGAATCGATGACGCGGTCGTTGTCGGCTCGGCAAAACGGGCAACGCATGGCGTGATCTCGAGGGAGGGAGCGGCATCCTACGGCCGCCCGTGTCAAACCGGCAAGGCGGCGCGGCCATCTATTCGGCAGGCTGCCCGCCCCGGGGCAGCTTCCAATCCCGCCGCTGGCGGGAACTCGGAATGTCCATCGCCTTGCGATACTTGGTGACGGTGCGGCGAGCCACCGTGATCCCGGCCTTGCCGAGTTCTTCGACGAGGGCGTCGTCGCTGTAGGGCTCGTCTTTCGGCTCGTGGTCGATGATCTCCTGAAGCTTGAGCCGCACCGTGTCCCAGGCCACCTCGTCGCCGTCGGCGCTGACCGTGCCCCCCACGAAGAACCGCCGCAGCGGGTAGAGGCCGCGCGGCGTCTGGAGCCATTTGTCGTCCACCGCCCGGCTGACGGTCGTCACGTGCATCCCGATCCGATCGGCGATCTGCTGCATCTTGAGCGGCTCGATCGCCTCGGGGCCCTCGGTGAGGAACCGTGTCTGATGATCCACGATCGCCTGGGCTGTCTTGAGGAGCGTCGCCCGGCGTTGCTCGATCGCCTCGATCAGCCACTGGGCCGCGTTGATCTTGCGCTTGATGTAGTCGCGGGTGGCCGGATCGGTCTCGGGCGAGAGGAGCATCTGCCGGTAGAGCGGGCTGATCCGCAGGTTGGGCAGATCGACGTCTTCGAGCCGCACTTTCCAGCCGTCGGCCTGCTGCTCGACGAACACGTCGGGCTTCACGGCCGGCACGAACGGCACCGAGAAGATCGCCCCCGGCTTGGGGTTCAGCGAGTGCAGCTGCTCGCGGAGCCGCTCGATCTCCGGGATCGTGTAGCCCGTCTTCCGCTCGATGAGCGGCAGGCGGTTGCCGGCCAGATCTTCGAGATGCTCGCTCACGAGCCGGCGCAGCTGGCGAGCCCGGGGCAGGTCGGAGCGAATCTGCAGCAGCAGGCACTCCCGCAGGTCGCGGGCGGCTACGCCGAGCGGGTCCATTCCCTGCACGACGCCGAGCGCCTTTTCGAGGAGGGCCATCTGCGTGGCCCGATCCGGGGGGCCCTCCAGATCCACGAGGTCTTCGAGCGGCATCGGCAGGTAGCCGTTGGCGTCGAGGTTGTAGATGATCTTGTCGGCCGCCTGCCGCTCGGGGCCCGAGAGGTCGTAGTTGGAAAGCTGGTCGTGGAGATGATTGCAGAGCGTCTCGGGCCGCTCCTGCATGTTGGCCATCGCATCGAGGTAGCGATCGGAGGCCTCGTCGATCCGGGCCGCCGACGGGCGACTGCGATCGTCGTCGGAATCGGGATACTCGCTCGCCCAGTCGTACGA
>JAIXPT010000261.1 GCA_027486095.1 Planctomycetaceae bacterium
CCGACGAGCGTGAGCTGGCAGAGGATGTTCGTGTAGTAGACGTTGAGCAGGCCAGTGAGAAAGCCGATGCCCAGTGCCTGTCGAAACCGTGGCGTGCCGCGCTCGAGCCCGGGATCGGTGGCCACCCATCGCCACACGAGCGTGAAGAGCGGCACGTGCCAGGCCCATGCGACGGCAGAGTGGTGTGGCGACTGGGCGAAGATGAAGGGAGCGAGGCCGTAGGCGAGGCCGCCCACAAATGACCAGAGCTGCGACGTGCCGCTCACGCGGGCGACAAAGTAGAATGTGCCGGCGGCCAGGAGATGGCCAAGAAGCAGCGCGGCGTTGAGCCCTCCGAACACGCCGAACAGGTTGGCGAGGATCAGGAGGGCGAGGCCGTGGAGCTCGTCGAGGCTCGGCCAGTCGGTCCAGTTGGCGGTGAAGGGGGCGTTGAGCCGGGAGACGGTTTTCCAGGAGAAGGGGGTGGCTTCGCCGGCGGTGTTGGCCTTGAGCCCCGCGTAGACGGCGACGATGTCAGACCTGCTGGGATCTTCGACATACACAGCTGGCCGCCCCAAGCCAGCAGGCGACCAGATGGCCGTCGAGCCGCACCACGCGAGGAACACAAGCCCAAGCAGGGCCGCGAACGGCCACCAGCGGATGCCTGCGGTTCTCCAGGAAAGGTCATTCATGCCTGTCTCCGGCACGAGGCAGTGAGATCTGTAGCCTCGGGATCGTACCGCATGATCCACGGGCAACGAAACTCCGTACCACGGCCAGCCGGCATGAGGCTACGGCAGGCTGTGGTATGGTTATGGCGGTGGCGGATTCCCAGTATTCGACCCCTTCATTTGGCGTTGCGAGCAGCGATCACATCAACCCATGAATCACAGAGATTTGTTTGAAGATTTGTTCGTCCTCGAAATGGCCAACAACCATTGGGGCAGCCTCGAGCGTGGCCTGGAGATCATCCGGCAGCACTCGCGGATCGTGCGGTTCAACAACGTGCGGGCCGCCATCAAGTTGCAGTTTCGAGACGTCGAAAACTTCATCCACAAGGATTTCCGCGACCGGCAGGACGTCCGCTACATCAAAAAGACGCTCGACACTCGGATGTCGAAGGAGGACTACGCCACCCTGATCACGGCGGTGAAAAAGGCCTCTTGCATCCCGATGGCCACACCGTTTGACGAGGCGTCGGTCGATCTCTGTGCCGAGTTGGGCATCCCGATCATCAAGATCGCCAGTTCCGACATGAACGACTGGGTGCTGATCGAAAAGATCGCCGCGACGAAGCGGCCGGTGATCGTCTCGACCGGCGGCACATCGCAGAAAGACACCGACGACCTT
Source organism: Planctomycetaceae bacterium (assembly GCA_027486095.1). GTDB lineage: Bacteria > Planctomycetota > Planctomycetia > Pirellulales > UBA1268 > RGVT01. The sequence goes on from JAIXPT010000261.1 coordinate 1,330, forward strand.
GTCGCCTTCTTCGAGCGGCGCAACATCCCCTTGGCGATCAACCATTGCGTGTCGCTCTACCCCACCGAAGAGGACGAACTCGAGCTCAACCAGGTGGACTATCTAAAAACCCGGTACCCCGGTCACGTGATCGGCCTTTCCACCCACGAGCATGCCGACTGGCAAGCGTCGATGCTGATCGCGTATGCCAAAGGGGCGAGAACGTTCGAGCGGCACATCGACATCGATGCCGACGGCATCAAGGTGTCGCCGTATTGCTCGTTGCCGGAGCAGGTCGACACGTGGTTCAAGGCCTACACTCGGGCCAAGAACATGTGCGGCGGCAGCCCCGACCAAAAGCGACGTCCGCCAGACAAGGAGATCGAATATCTCGACGCGCTCGTCCGCGGCGTCTATGCCAAGCGGGATTTACCGGAGGGGTATGTCATCGACCACGAGACGATGGGCGACGATCTGTATCTGGCGATTCCGCTGCAGAAGGGGCAGGTGTCTTGCCGGGAGTTGATGGCAGGCGAGACGCTCCAGCGGCCCGTGGCGAAAGATCAGCCGATCACGATTGACGCGATCGATAGTGCCTACGCCTACACCGAGCAGCTGAAGGGCATCATCATGCAAAGGGGGCTGTGATCTCTCTTCGTGCGGTGCTTGGGTGAACAGTGATGGCAGAGGGTATGTGATGCGTCTCGCGGACTACTGCGTGCAATTTCTCGCCGATCGAGGCGTGCGGCACGTCTTTCTCGTGACTGGCGGCGGCGCGATGCATCTGAATGATGCGTTTGGCCGCTCGAAATCGATCGGGTACGTCGCCTGCCATCATGAACAAGCGTGTGCCATGGCTGCGGAGAGTTATTTCCGGGTCTCAGGCAGGGTGGCAGCAGTCAATGTCACAACCGGTCCAGGAGGAACGAATGCGTTGACGGGCGTGTTTGGTGCGCACGTTGACTCGTGTGCGATGTTCGTTCTGTCGGGCCAGGTGAAGCGTGAGACGATTGCCTGCCTTACGGAGCTACCTTTACGGCAACTCGGAGATCAGGAGGTCGACATCGTCGCGATGGTAAAGCCCATCGCCAAGTACGCGGAACTGGTCACCGATCCTCAAACAATCAGATTTCACCTTGAGAAAGCTTGGCACGAATGTTTGTCGGGACGACCGGGGCCAGTATGGCTCGACATCCCCATCGATGTTCAGGCAGCACAGATCGACCCAGAAAGCTTGCCGGGGTTTTCGCCAGCCCCAGCACCCACAAACAATGACCTTCCGCGATTGATTCAATCGTGTTTTGAGCGACTTCAGCGTGCCCAACGGCCTGCCATCCTTGCCGGCGCGGGCGTCAGGCTTTCGGATCGTCACCAAGCGTTCATCGAACTCGCAGAACGCCTCGGTATTCCCGTCACGAGCGGCTGGAATGCCCACGACGTGATTTGGAACGACCATCCGTTGTACTGCGGTCGTCCGGGATCCGTCGGCGATCGGGCTGGAAACTGGACGGTCCAGAACAGCGACTTTCTTCTGGTGCTCGGCTCCCGGCTCAATGTGCGGCAGGTCAGTTACAACTGGAAGGCCTTCGCGCGAGTTGCCGAAATCACCATGGTCGATGTCGATGAGGCGGAGCTACGGAAGCCGACGCTCCATATCTCGCACCCGATCTGCGCATCGCTTCAGGACTTCTTTGAAACGGCGCGACGCGTGCAGTATCCAGGACCAACGAAGGCCCACGCGGAATACTTGGCGTGGTGTCGCGAGAGGGTCGCCAAGTATCCGGTGGTGCTGGCCGAATATCGCACGACAAGCGGGCCTGTGAATCCATACGTTTTCATGGAGTCGCTTTTCGAGAGCCTGGCCGACGATGCCGTCGTTGTGACAGGCGACGGTACGGCTTGCGTCACCAGTTTTCAGGCCGCTTATCTCAGGCGTGGTCAGCGGCTATACACCAATAGCGGCAGCGCCCCGATGGGGTATGACCTGCCAGGCGCCGTAGGGGCGGCGATTGCTGTGCCGGATCGCCCAGTGATCTGCCTTGCGGGTGACGGCTCGATTCAAATGAATCTGCAGGAACTGCAGACGATCGCAACGCATGATCTGCCAGTTAAGATTTTTGTTCTCAACAACAAAGGGTACCATTCGATTCGGCAGACCCAGCAGAACTATTTTCCCGACAATATCGTCGGCTGCGGCGAAGAGAGCGGCCTTGGGTTTCCGGATTTCGAAAAACTGGCTTCGGCATATGGGATGCCATATAGCCGGATATCGACCCACGCCGACTTGCAGCCCGAGATCACGAAGTGCATCTTGGCACGTTCCAGCCTGATCTGCGAAGTCATCTTGGATCTGATGCAGAATTTTTCCCCCAAACTTGCGTCTCGGCGTTTACCCGATGGCCGGATGGTGTCGTCGCCCCTTGAAGACCTGTGGCCTTTTCTGTCGCGGGCCGAGTTGCGGGAAAACATGCTGATTCCGCTTGTCGAGGAGTGAGGCGAAGATGCGTGCGTGTCTGGTCACCGGCGGTTCGCGCGGTATTGGGAGCGTGATAGTCGAGCATCTGCGAGCGATCGGAATGCGGGTGGCTTGCCCATCCCGACAGTCTCTTGATTTGGCCGATGCACAAAGCGTCACGAAATATGTCCAGGAGGTAGTCTCGAAGGATTCATTCGACGTATTGATTCATTGCGCGGGAGAGAACCGCCCCACGCCGATTACGGAGCTCACTTCCGAACAGCTGCTGCAGACAATGCAAGTCAACGCAATGTCTGCCCTGCCTCTGATCCGGGGGGTGGCAGCCGGAATGCAGCAACGCAACTGGGGGCGCATCGTGCTGATCAGCTCCTGCTACAGCTTTCTCGCGAGGCCCGGACGAGCTGCCTATAGCTGCAGCAAGGCTGCACTCGATGCGCTGGCGCGCACGGCCGCCGTGGAATTCGGCGGCGACGGCGTCCTGGTGAATTGCGTCGCCCCGGGGTTTGTAGAAACCGATCTGACGCGGCAGAACAATTCTCCCACAAGAATCGCGGAATTGGCGACGATGACGGCTATCGGCAGGCTCGCGCAACCGAGAGAGATCGCCGAGGTAGTGGGATTTCTTGTGAGTGACAAAAACACGTACCTTACGGGCCAAAGTATCGTCGTCGACGGTGGCTTTTCGATCCAATAACCAACAGCGGGTCTCCTGTGGCGACGCTTCCCCAGCCTATCGCAGTTCACTCTGGCCTCGGCGACTATTCGGCGACGTTTTACCCGAGCGTATGTGAGAGTGTTGAGGCGTTTGGCGACTGCACTGGCGTGTATGTGCTGATCGATCGGAATGTGTGGGAGCGGTTTCGGCCGGTGATCCAGCCAGCGATCACAAATCGCCCGATGATGCTGATCGATGCCACTGAGGAAGTGAAGACACTCGAGGGTGTGGCAGCAGTCGCCTCATGGCTTCAGCAAAATAAGGCAACGAAGCAAGCACATCTGCTCGCGATCGGTGGAGGGATCATTCAGGATATCGCGGCCTTCACGTCTCACTGCTACTACCGCGGCATTCGCTGGTCATACCTACCCTCGACATTGCTTGCGATGAGCGATAGTTGCATTGGTGCCAAGTGCGGAATCAACCATAACGGCTTTAAAAATCACCTCGGCGTGTTCCAGGCCCCGGAGCGAGTGCATATCGCGACGGAGTTTCTGGACGGTGTCGATGACATCCACGTCAAGTCAGGGTACGGGGAAATCCTGAAACTATTGCTGACGGGTAGCCAAGAGGACTTCGCCTTCCTCGAAAACGCCTTGGCAGCGCCCGGAAGTTCGTTGAGAAACGATCAGCTCGCCGAATTGATTCGCCGCAGCCTGGTAAATAAGCGCACGATCATCGAGCAGGACGAGTTCGAGACGGATCTTCGTCGCATCCTCAATTACGGCCACACCTTCGGCCATGCGCTGGAGAGCTTATCCACTTATGAGGTTCCACATGGGCTGGCTGTGGCGTGGGGCATAGATCTAGTCAATCATATCGCGGTCCGAAAAGGAATCCTGTCGGCGGGATTTGCAGCGAGGATTCGAAGGTTCATCAAAACCCATCTATCTTTTGAAATGCACTATGCCCCAGAGGCTGATGTGCTGGTGGAGGCGACAAAGTCCGACAAGAAGGTAGACGCTGCCGGCGCCAACCTCATTCTTCTGCAAGAATCGCCTCACGGCTTGCGTGTGGTGTCGCAGCCCTACGATGAAGCCCTGCGTCTCTGGGTTCAGGAATATCTTGACCAACCCCATGCGTTTGCTCGGAATTGACTTAGGGGGCACGTACCTAAAAAGCGGTTTGCTGAACCTGCAAGACGGCTCAGTGGAAGCAGTCCGTCGCGTGCGGATGCCGGGCTTCGTATCCGGCGGCCCTGCCGGATCGAGAGTGCTAAAGCTTTCGGACATCCTGCAGGTGGTCAGGGCGGAAATACTGCAGCGGCTTGAAGCAGAGCCCGACATGGCCGGCGTATGCATTGCATCGCAGATGCACTCGACGGTGCTGGTGAATAAGGATGGTCAGCCGTGGCAAGGGGAGTGCATCACATGGCAGGATGAGCGGGCGCTGCATGATGGCACCTGGGAGCTCGTGAGTGCCGCCTGTGATGCCAATCTGCGGTGGACCGTCGGTAACGAGCTCAAGCCGGGATACCCTGTCGCCACCATCGTGTCATGGGTCCGTTCTCATGCCCCAGATCTGACTCGTTGGCGGCTCACGAATATCGCTGACTATGTGCTGGAGACATTGCTTGGCATCCAGATGCCGATGCACGTGACGCAGGCTGCTGCAACCGGCCTGTGGTCGGGGCAGAATCAGCGGTGGTCAGATGATGTGCTCAACGCGATCGGGATCGCCGGTATAGGGCTTCCCAGCGTCGTCTTGCGCCCGTCGTGGTCGAAAGGGAAGATAGGCGATCACTCGCTGCGCGCATTGCCATCCATAGGCGACCAGCAGGCGTCTTTGCTCGGTGCGGAGCTGCAGCCCGCCGAGTTGTCTTTGAATGTCGCGACCGGATCTCAGGTGAGCGCGTTGATCCCTAAGTGGCCATTAGCCCAAAGCGGGTCTTTTCAGTTACGGCCATATTTTGACGATCATTTTCTTGCCACTGTGACGCATTTGCCGGCGGGGCGAGCGCTCACCCGATTGGCATCGATGCTGTGCGAGGTTGGAACGCACAACGCAGATTCGTGGGATATTGCTTGGTCAACCCTCGAAGCGTTGGCGACCAAGGTTGATCCTGAGGCCGGCCCTGCCGTCGATCTGTCGCTTTATCCGTGCCGTACGGGCGGCAAAGGCTGGATTACGGGGCTTACCGAAGAAAATTGCTCAGCTGGGCACGTCTATCGCTCGGCGATTCGCTCTATGGTCAGCAACTATCTGCAGGCCGCCAACGACCTTCCCATTCGAGGCTTTCGGCGGATTCGCGGCAGCGGCGGAGTATCCGCAAAAAGCGGGGTGTTCCGCAACGACGTAATGGAGGCTTTTGCCCTGCCTTATGTGATGGCAGAGCACAGGGAGGAGTCGTTGATGGGGCTTCTCCGTTATGCGAGCGCCTGTGCGTGAGTAAAGAAGAACGCTATGCCTTCCCCTCCGTTTGTGCTGTTCTTCGACTTGGACGGGACGCTCGCGGATAGTTGCGCAGGCATCGTTGCCTCGCTTGAACACGCCTTGCAGTCGTGCAGCATCGTCCCCCCGGCTATTGACTGGCGAGCGTTTGTGGGGCCGCCGCTGCGCCGCATGCTGGCGGAGGCAATGCCGAAGCTCTCCGCGAGGCAACTCGATGCGATAGTCGCGGTTTTCCGTGATCACTATTCCACGCACGGACTGTTTTCGACACGGATCTATCCTGGAGTGGAGGATCTTGTCGGTCGGCTTTCCGGGGAGGGGCACGCGCTCTATGTTTTGACCAACAAGCCGCAGGATCCAGCCGAGCGGGTGCTCAGGCACCTGGGAATAGGAGAGCACTTTGTGGGCGTGTTCGGCAGCGATCCGCTGGTTGTCGAGACGAAGCCCGACCGAGCGGCGGCGATCGCCGCGCGTTTAGGCTTGATACCCCACGCCGTCATCGGGGATGGCCTTGACGATTTAGCTGCGGCGGAACGGGTTGGAGCCCTTTTTTTTCTGGCGGAGTGGGGTTATGGAGCACGTCAGGTGCGCAAGGCCCGCGCGAATGTGAATGTGCTCGACCGACCGGAAAAGTTTTTTGCTACGGCCAGCTACCAGTTGCAATCACGACCAATCTTGTGATGGTGCCAGTGGGTTGCTCAAGAGTATTCCGAGATGCCAATTCGCTCGCGTTCGACGACGAGCGGTCGCTTTCGCACCTGTGTGAGTACTGCCCCTACGTATTCGCCAAGTAGCCCAATGAGGAAAATCTGCACCGATCCCAGGAAAAACACCCCGATTACCACTGGCGCGTAGCCCGCAGGCAACGCGTGCCAGAATGTTAGTTTCAGAAGCAGGAAAAGAACGGCAACGAAAAGAGACAAACCACTGAGTACAAATCCGACAATCGTCGCGGCTCTCAGGGGCAACTGCGAGTGGCTCGTGATCCCGAGCATCGCCATGTCTACCAAGGTGTAGAAGTTGTTCTTCGTGATACCGCGCTTGCGGAGTGGCTGGTCGTAAGGAATCGTCACATAAGGAAGGCCAATCTCCACGATCATGCCACGGGCATAGGGGTAGGGATCACCAAAGCTCCGCATGATCTCGATGGCCCGCCGGTCGTAGAGTCCAAATCCCGTGACGTGTTCGAGCAAGGGGACGTCCGCGATTGCCCTGACTACTCGGTAGTACAGACTGCGGAGGGCGAAGAAGGTTGGTGACTCCTGGCTCGAACGCTTTTGCCCAAGCACCATGCTTGTCCCGCGTTGCCACTGTTCGAGAAACTGCGGTATGAGTTCCGGCGGATCCTGTAGGTCAGTGCACATAGCGATGATGCAGTCCCCGGGAGCGTTCAACATCGCATGAAAAGGCGAGCGAATGTGGCCGAAATTGCGGGCGTTGACGATCAACTTCACCCGGGAGTCTCGATCGATCAGTGCCTTGATCTTCGACACTGTGCCGTCGGTCGATGCATTGTCGATAAACAGCATCTCGAACGTGTAGTCCGGCAGGCCGGCAAACACCTTCGTGAGCCGGTCATACAACTCGTCGATGTTTGCTTCCTCGTTGTAGCATGGAAGAACAATGCCGATGTGGCGGCCGCGAGGCACGGCGGCTGAGTCGTGAGCCGTTGTCCAGGGGGCGATTTCCGGGCGCGTGACTTGAGGCGAACTCATGACGATTCCTTCATGAAGGACTGTTGTGCCACAGACATGTGCGTTGAATGGCGGGATCGAGCGAAGTGGAAGCCCGCAGACCCAGTTCCTCGCGAGCCAGGGTACAGGATGGTACGTAGCGGGATGGCTGCACACCTGGCTGCGGTGAACAGGAAACCTCGACATCGCAGCGAGATCGCGCCGGCCACACCTGTTCAGCGACCGCAGCCACGCGTTCGGCAAGAGCACGAATCGACACCGCTTCCTCGCTCCCGACGTTGTAGGCCTTGCCGGATGTGCCGCGAAGCAGGATCGTCACCAGCCACGCGGCAAGATCCGCCGCGTAAAGATAGCTTCGAAAAGGGGTGCCGTCGCCGTTGACGCGAATCGGGCCGCCGTTGATCGCATCGCGAATGAAGTTGCCGATCGCGAAGTGGACATTGAGCGGCAGATGGGGGCCGACAAATGCGAAACAGCGGGCGATCGCCGCATGCGAGAGTCGCCCATCCGTTGCCGCGAGCCCGCAAAGAAACTCGGCCGCGCGTTTGCCCTCGGCATACGCGCTTCTCCGGTCGAGCGGGTCCGGCCCGCCGCGAAAGCTTTCGGGCACATGCGACAGCTCTGGCGGCTGCTGGCCATACACCGCTCCCGAACTTGTGAACAGCAGCCGGTGCGAGTTCCTTTCCGATGCCAGCGCGAGCAACCGCCGCGTTCCCTCCACGCAGACATCAAACATGGCCTGCGGATCACTGGCGTTGAGGTTTGTCGTGGATTCCGTCGCCGCGTGGATGACGTGCGTCACCGGGCCCGCCGGAAACGCAAAATCGCGGACGTCGCCGGCGACCCATGTGACGGCCGGGTCGTGGGCCAGGTGCGGCGCTTTCTTGGCGAAGCGGTCAGGGCCTCGCGAGAGCGCGATGACTCGGCAGCCGAGCGAAAACTCCCGATTCGCCGCCAGCAGCGTTTCCAAGAGCCAAATGCCGAAGAACCCGGTGGCACCCGTGAGGAACACGCGGGCGCCCTTGAGGTCGGGCCAGAGCGCCTGCGTGCGGGAGAGCACGCCGCGGATGTCTTCGGCGATGATGGATTCGCGATTCATTGCTTCGCGGTAAGCCGCTTCGTCATCTGCGTTGGGTTTCCGTCAAGCCTCGCCCTGCAACTAGGGGGCCGCATGATTTTCAAGGATTTTGCGCACAGATGCAGGAATCGGCCGCGGTGTAAGGTCAAATCCTGCGGGAACGAGCCCATTGCGGCGGTAGAAAATCGTGAGCGCGTGCGTGTCCACTCGCTGATACGTGGATTCGAGATGCAGCAGGATATCAATAGGCATGTATGTAAAGTCTCCGCGAAAGAAGATGCACACATCGAAGTCAGCATCACGGAATGCGGTTACGATACGATCTCGAAGATAGTTGGGATAGCCCACACCCTCATGCCAAAAAAGCGGTAAGCCACGGGGCGAATCCAAGCGGTAGGCCGCGTAGTTGAACTCCATCCGCGGGCCAAAAAAAACCTTCGGCCGGGGGCCGATGTGGTTACGTGAGATGGCAACAAGCTCGCTCGTGGCAGCCATCACAGCATGTAAGTTGTATCCCTCACTTAGATATTTAAAGAAGGGCGAATACTCACCAAAGTCGCCCCAAGCTGGGAGTTGGTAGAAGGCGCCTGGGCCAATTAGCTTTACGCGATAACGCTGTGCACCTAGGGATAGCCCTATAAGGGAGAGAAACGTCACCAGGATGCCGAGATAACACTTCTGCCACCATCCAGCTTGTTTGCTGAGCAAGATCGATATTGCGACAGGTACGAGCAGCATCGGGAGATCAACTGCCTTCATCTCGCCATTGGTGAAGAACGCTATAAAAGCTGCGATTGCTCCGCTTATCATGACCAGCCACTCGGCGGTCCCGAGGGTTCTCCCGCCGTCGGTCTGCTTCTGACTATCGCAACCAAAGGCAATTAGTGTGAACCGGTCGAAGGGCGCAGAAACCCAGGGCATCACGGTTGCAACAATAATCAACAGTGACAGACCAATCATTTCAGGCGGCGTATCCTGAATAAAGCGATCCCATGAAGGATATCCCCGTTGCGCAGCGCCCATGTATGAGGCAAATACGTCACCCGGAGAAAGGCGGAATGCGAGTAAGATCAGCAGGTCCAGAATCAGGGCGATGAAAGAAAAAATAAGGAACTTATTGCGAGCTTCAGCGTGAAGCAGGAAGCCTATAGCGGATCCGGCAATTACTAACCCTGCACTGTTTGGCTTTGACAGGGCCAGAATCGCAGTGATTACGGTCCATGAAATCCACCTCGCAAAAATATGCGGGCTTTGCATCACCAAGAGAGAAAAGACAAGAAATAAGACCACGGTGATCGACGTTACCGGGTTGTACCACCAATAAGCAGAAACAATCATCGAGAGGCATTCCGCTGTAAATGCAACTGCTACAGCCCACATGCGATGGACTCCAAGTTGCTTGAGCCCCCACAGCAGCGCCCAATAGGTAGCCGCAGCGTAGGCGGCCGTCGCGACGATCAGAGCGAACCATGAAACCCCCACGACCGAAAACGCGAGCCCCGCACCCAAGTAGAAGAGAACTGGTACGGTCATGACGAAATCGCTGTAAGGTCGCTGCCCCTCCCAGAACCGGTACGCAGCTCCGACGACGACACTCTGGTCGAAGCCGCCAAAGTGGCGGTTTCCGAATACCAGGATTGCGGCAACCAGCACGAGAAGTGCCGTCACTTCAACTACAAGCCAGAGGACACGAAAAGAGTCGCTTGTCGCTGTCGCCCGCAGCCTAGCGAGAGCGTTAGCGCTGAATCGTAAGTGCGGCTGTAAGGCGGCGGCCGGTTTCATCGAGGCGCTATGGCGTAGATCTTCAGGGGGGCTTGTCACTTATGACGGCGGGGAAGCATGCGTCTCAGGCGAATCATCGTGTATAGATAGCTGGCAACGAATACGACAAGATTGCGCTTTGTTTCACCAAACATGCGTTTCTTAAACGTCGCGGGAATCTCTTTGATGGTCGCCGGCGGGCGATCGTGTACAAGTCGACAAAGAATCTCCTCGACGATATCGAAATGATTGCAATTCAGCGATAGTCGTCGCAGCGAATCTCCGTGGTAAAGCTTGAAGCTGTTCGATACATCAAAACAATTGAGTCCGAGAATCCATGAGTAGGAAAGATTGAGCAGCCGGCTCATGAGCACGAGGGACCAACTGTTTTCCGTCACGCCCCCGGGAGCGTAACGCGAAGCAATGATGACATCAGCGTCGCCGCGATGACGCCACAAGTCCTCGATGAATTCGGGCGGATGAGAGCCGTCGGCGTCCATGAAAACCACGCGGTCGCCGCGAGACCTCCGAATCCCGGTGCGGACGGCGTCGCCAAATGAGTCGCCACCTTCTCGGGCAATGCATGTGCATCCATTCTCAACGCACGCGTCGGCCGTCTTGTCCATCGGCCGCATCGTCTCAACGACAACGACTTCCCATCGAAGGCCAAGCGATTCAAGAGTGCGGGTCAATCGTGGAAGAAGAAGGCGGAGATTCTCTTCCTCCAAATAGGCAGGCACGACGACCGACAGATCAACATCAGGCACCTTGATGCTCCATCCACGTGATCATTCTGCCAACGCCATCAAGCGTCCCCGTGCTGGGTCGCCAGCCAAATGTTGACTCCGCCAGCGAAGTGTCGGCGACAAATACCTTCTGGTCGCTCTGTCGCCAGGGCAGGCACTGAAATGACAACTTTACCCCAAGTTCCTGTTCAAGTAGTTCAAACAGTTCCAGAAGAGACAGGCTGTTACGTATCCCGCCCCCGATGTTGAACGGCTTGCCCCGCGCAGCCTCGACATGGTCGGCTGCAGCGAAGTAGCAGCGGACCAGGTCGTCGACGAAAAGCACATCCCTGACCTGCTTGCCGTTGCCGGAAATGGTAAAGGGCTCCACTCCTGGTTCGCTTCGGGCACGGAGTGCCTGCTTTACGAACCACCCGATCCAGCCCTGGTCGAACGTGCTGAACTGGCGGACTCCGAACACGGACGAGTGCCGAAACACGATCGTATTCAGCCCGAACATGCGGGCGTAGTCGAGCATGTATTGATCCACGCTTCCCTTGGAGCAGCCATAAGGGGAGCAGAAATGAAGCGGCAACGATTCGTCAAAGCCTCGAGGAAAGTCGATCGCGGAATATCTCTTCGGCTGTTCCTCGTATCGTAGGGATTCCAGGTCGCCATACACCTTGTTTGTGGAAGAGTAGATGATGGTTGCTTCATGGGCGTGGCGGCGGACTGCCTCGAGAAGATTGTGTCCGCCGACGACGTTGACCTCGAAGTCATGGCGCGGGGCAGACAGCGACGTAGTCATGGCCACTTGGCCAGCCAGGTGAAAAATACGATCCGGCTGCTCTGCGGCAATCACTCGACTCACATCATCCGCACACCGCATGTCCACATGCGCAAACCGGAAATCCCCGGCAGTTCGTAGCCAGGTGAGATTGTCGGCCGCGCCGACGCGGCTTAGGTTGTCGATCACCGTAACCGACTCGCCGCGACGGATTGCTTCGTGGGCAAGATTGCAGCCGAGGAAGCCACAACCACCGGTGATTAGGTATCGCATCGGTGTTCACTCCGAATCCGCGAGTGCTCAAACACGAGGGTGCGGTGCAAGCCCTCCTCCAGGCTGACCCTCGGCTTCCAACCAAGCGACAGGAGCGGGGTGATCCGGGCCTGAGAATTCATGACTTCATTATCGCGGTAAGGAATCGCGCCAAAATCCAAGGCCACGTGGTTCTGGCCCGCAAGGCGGCGAAGCAAGGTCATGAACTCCCGAATCGAAACAGGCTGGCCCGATCCAATTTCATAACAGTCGAGTGAAGCGGTAGGGGGGGGAGGCGGGCCGGCGGGCCGCACCGGGTTCACATGGTGTGCGAGTATCAGCGTGAACGCATCGACGACGTCATCGATGTAAACAAAGTCCCGCTGCTGCTCGCCGGGGGTCAGTGCGATGCGGGGGTCGCCACCCAGCAGGCGGCGAAGCATTTCGCCGACGAACTTTGTGGCGTCATCTCCTGGTCCGTAGAAATGCTCGAGTGCAACGTTAATCCCGCGAATCGACGTCGATAGCGTCGCGAGCCAGTCGCGAAACTGCCGCTTGGAAAGAGAATACGCGGACACGCGTTTATCAAGCACGGTATCGGTGTTGACGAAGAACGGCGTGCCGTGCTGAATGGCGGTCTCCAGGAGTCGAAGTGGTAGAACCAGGTTCGCTTCGATGATTGAAGCCCTGGAGATATCCTTACGGCCATAATCGGTGGCGCAGTGGAGAATGCCGCTGATGTGTTGTTCTTTGAAGATGGCGTCAAACGGCTGGACGTCGATGTCATAACTGGCTAGATCCGGGAGAATATCCGCGATTCTCGCGACATTGGATCGGGATCGTTTCAGGACGACGACGTGGTGGCCGCATTGATGAAGCCGACGCGCGAGATGGCTGCCGAGGTAGCCAGTCGCCCCGGTGATGGCGAATGTCTGAGCACCTGGCAGGCGTGAGTCCGTGGAGTTCGAATCAATCACGCGAGTGCCGGTCGAGGTCGTGGTCATGGTCGAGGCAAGACTTTCTCTGCAGACTGAACTGAAAGCCGATCAATATTGCCTGAGGGAATCGTGAACACGCCGTGCACGCTGGTTTCGGCGGGTTCCGGCTCGGCAAAGCCTCGAAGAGTATTGGATCGACCATTGTCGAGCACAAGTGTGTGGAAGGGCGATGCTTCAGGGCCTTCTCGCCGAATGCTCCGAAGAGAAACGTCAGTGCAAGCCGACTGAATAAGGACACAAGGGTCGGGCTTGGGCCCCGTCTTGCGAACGACAACGTCTTCGATCGCTATGCCCCTGAGGTTTCCATGACCCGCCGGAAAGCGCCAGCGATCGGCGTTGATGGCATTCGTACGGAAGCCGCCACGAACCCGCTGAATGACGACGTTCGAGATCGCGTGCTCGTAGCTCAATAATCGCACGAACGTGTAGGCATCCGGGGACTCCAGATTCTGGACGAGGATGTCACTGATATCGCCGCATTTCAGGCCGACGTTGAATGGTCGCTCCACGTCGTCGTCGGCGTTGATCGCTACCATGTCGTCGTGCGTGCCGGACGCGGAGGCGACGCTCAGATTCCGAATTACCCCGCGCCGGCACAGGCCGCCGACGTGGACGCCGTCTTGGTTTGGGCGGGGCGCAGATTGGTCGAAGCGGATTGTCTCTATGAGAAAGTCTTCAACCTCGCCCAGCCGTATAGAAAATGATTCCGGATTGCGAATCGTCAAGTTGCGGAGGATGAGCCCGCGGACGTTCACAAAGCTGACGGCGACGCCTCCGTAGGAACGACCGTGGTATTCACGCTTGCGCGGATTTGCGGCGTTGTTGCCGTCCCATATTCCGCCCTCGATGACGATGTCGTGGTTGCTATTCGCAGGGTCTGCGTTTGTCAGCAGAAACGAAGAGGCATCGCGGCCGGCTCCATCGGCTAACTGGATGACCGCCGCCGGGTCGGCATCGACCCACGTCCGTGAGCGAATCTTCAAAGGCTGGGAAACGACGTAGAGCCCCGCTGGGATTCTGACCACGCACTCGGTGTTATCAAGCGCCGCTTGGAGGAGGCTTGTGTGGTCGTGGGTCTTCGTCGCAGGTGATGAGTCGCGGCGGACAAGAATTTCTCGCGATGGACGCGTGAATTGTAGCGTTGGACTTTCAGGTTGGTGCGCTCCTGCCGACGCGCTGCACGCCAAAGCCCACAACGCAAAAAACAACGCCTGCGTGCGGGAGAGCACGCCGCGAATGGCTTCGGCGATGATCGGGTGGGTGGGCATCTGAAAGACAGGCTGATAGTGTCGAAGGACGTGACAGGCTGAAGCCTGTCCTACTGGCGGACGAATTGTGAAATCGTGGAGACCACGTGGTCGATGTGGGCGTCGGTCAGGCCCGGGTAGACACCCAGCCAGAGTGTGTGCCGCATGATGTAGTCGGCGCCGGGCAGGTCGCCGGCCACCCGCTGCGGCTTGCCGTGATAGGCCGGCTGCCGGAGAAGGTTGCCGCCGAAGAGTTGACGCGTGCCGATCTTCTTTTCGTCGAGATGGCGGACGAGGTCGCGACGGTTGAACTTCGCCGTCGGCCGCACGGAGAGCGGAAAGCCGAACCAGCTCGGCTCCGAGCCCGGCGTCGCGTCGGGGAGCACGAACACGTCTTCAAGCGGGGCGAGGCCGGCCCGGAGGCGGGCGAAGTTTTTCCGCCGGGCTGCGATGAAGCCGTCGAGCTTGTCGAGTTGGGCCACGCCGACGGCCGCCTGCATGTCGGTGAGTTTCAGGTTGTAGCCGATGTGGGAATAGATGTATTTGTGGTCGTAACCGTGCGGCAGGTCGCCGAGCTGCCAGTCGAACCGCTTGCCGCAGGTGTCGTCGTGGCCGGGCTCGCACCAGCAGTCGCGGCCCCAGTCGCGGAAGCTCTCCACGAGCTTTTCGAGCTTCGGCGAATCGGTGAACACGATGCCCCCCTCGCCCATCGTCATGTGGTGGGCCGGATAGAAGCTGCACGTGGCCACGTCGCCAAACTGCCCGACGTGCCTGCCTTTAAATGTGGCCCCAAGCGCGTCGCAGCAATCCTCCACGAGCCAGAGGTCGTGCCGCTTGCAGAAGTCAGCGACGGCCACGCAGTCGAACGGGTTGCCGAGCGTGTGGGCGAGCATGACGGCCCGCGTCTTGTCGCTCTTGGCCGCCTCCAGGCGGTTTACGTCGATGTTGTAGGTGGCATGCTTCTCGGGATGCTCGACATCCACGAACACCGGCACGAGGTTGTTTTGCAGGATCGGGTTCACCGTCGTGGGGAAACCCGCAGCGACGGTGATCACCTCGTCGCCGGGCTTCAATTGCTCGTCGAGGAGCTTGTGCGACGTGAGGGCCGTGAGGGCGAGCAGATTGGCGCTCGATCCCGAGTTCACGAGGCTCGCGCACCGCGTGCCCACGCGTGACGCAAACCGCTTTTCGAATTCCTCCGCGAACCGGCCCGTCGTGAGCCAGAAGTCGAGCGAACTATCGACGAGGTGCTCGACCTCCTTCTCGTCGAACACCCGGCCGGCCACGGGCACGGCCTGCCCGGCAGCGAACGGCCGCTCGGGAAACGCCAGCCGGCAATACTCGGCAACGAGCGTACGGATTTCGCCGCGAACACTCTCGGCAGTGCGGCCGGAAGGCAGGGGTTTCAATGTATTTCCGTCCATGTGCGCGTCTATTTCAGCGGTAAGTAGACGACCCGGCCTTCCCACTCGCCATCAAGGCTGCACGTGGCAACCAAGACGATATGCTCGATCGCAATTCCAATCTGAACCGAGCGGCTGATTTCAAACAGCCCGGGCATTTTCCTGCCGGCTGCGATGCGTTCGTGAGCATATTTGGTCATCGTGGCAACATCGTGTGTCAGGACCGCAACCGCGTTCTCGGCCGACCATTCCAGGACGACAGGATCAGCTTCTCCAGATAAGCCGACATCCTGCGCCCGCAGAATGCCGATCCCCGGGTTCCGCCGTCGCACCCCGCGGACGATGTCGTTATTGAAGTTCTCGTCGGCGAGGAACGACAGCATGGCCGCTATTGCCCGCCCGAGATACGGCGGGCCATCAGGCGATCTCGGATCCCGTGCGGCGGCCACGCCTTCTCGCTAGCAGATCGAACCTCTGCTGCCATGGCTGCTCGTCTGGCTAGATAGGAAGCGACCTGCTCGCGATGCCTTAGGTAGTAGCCAATGACCGCGTAGATGTGATCAAGTTTGAGGGACGGATACTGATCCACCATCTCTTCAGGGGTTCCCCCTTCTTGATAGGCGGCGACGAGTGTATCGAGCGTCACACGGGTGCCTGCAACGCGATAGACGCCGTCGGCGTCGGCCGCCAGCGGAACTGGTTCAGCTTCGATGACGAGTGTCATAGGATTTTTCCGAGCGGAAGCGGAAATGAAGCGGCAGACGTGTAGTGATTACCCGGCCGCTTCGATTGTATCCGAAGGAAAGCACGCCTTACTCAGCGACTCGTAGGCCTCGATATCCGCCTCGCAGAGCGACCTCGCGGAGGTGGGGGCGGTCGTGAACGTACTAAACCAGGCGGCCGTGCGGCGGATCGCCTCGTGGGCGTCGAGCTGGGGCCGCCACGGCAGATCGGCGATGGCCTTGTCGATCGCGAGCCGCAGGGCATGCGTCTCGATCGGAGCCCGCGGGTCGTGCACATCTTCCCAGGAGCCGGAGCCCCAGGCTTTGATGAAGATCTCGGCAAGCTCGCGGACGGTGATGTCGCCGCCCGCCGCCGGCCCGAAATTCCAGCCGGTGCACCAGCGCGGGCTGGGCTCAGCGAGCATCCCCTCAGCCAGGGCAAGGTAGCCCGAGAGCGGCTCGAGGACGTGTTGCCAGGGGCGAATCGCCGCCGGGTTTCGCACCGGCACGGGCCGGCCTGCGACGAGATGCCGCACGATGTCGGTGACGATCCGGTCTTCGGCCCAGTCGCCGCCGCCGATCACGTTGCCCGCCCGCACCGTCGCCAGTTGTACGCCATGTGCGGTGAGCCGCTCGCTCGGGAAATAGCTGCGGCGATACGCAGCCGCCACCAGTTCCGCAGCCCCCTTGCTCGCACTATAGGGATCGCGGCCACCCATCGGGTCGGATTCATCGTGGGGCCGGCCGTCGTCGTGCGGCTCGTAGCACTTGTCGCTCGTGACCACGATGACGCCGCATGGGCTGTTCAGCCCGCGCACCGCATCGAGCACCGATGCCGTACCGACCACGTTCGTCGAAAAAGTTTCGAGCGGGTCGCGATGAGAAAGCCGCACGAGCGGCTGGGCCGCAAGGTGCATGACGACGTCGGGCTGCGAGGCTTTCACGGCCGCGGTGAGCCGCGCCGTGTCGCGGATGTCGGCCTCGTGATGGCTCTCGACGAGATCGCGCACCTTTGCCGCCTCGAAGAGCGAGGGATTCGTGGGCGGCTTGAGCGAATAGCCTGTGACGTGGGCCCCGGCCCGATGCAGGAGCATCACGAGCCATGAGCCCTTGAAGCCCGTGTGGCCCGTGACGAACACGCGCTTGCCTCGCAGGCCCTCTCCGATCGCCATCACCACACCTTCCAGGCGGCTTCGCCGTCTTTCCAGAGGTCGTTGACGTAGAGGTAGTCGCGATACGTGTCGACCGGGAAGAAAAAGCCGTCGTGCTTATAGGCCATGAGCTGGCCCTCAGCCGCGAGCCGTTCCAACGGCACGGTCTCGAGAATCTGCGTGTCGCTGCCGTCGAGGTAGTCGAAGATCTTCCTGTTGAACACGAAGAATCCCGCGCTCACCCAGCCCTCCACCTTCGGCTTCTCCGAAAAGCTCGTCACTCGCGATTGCCCGTCGATCATCGTGATCCCGAATCGGGAAACAGGCTGCACGGTCGTGACGGTGGCGAGTTTGCCATGGGACTGGTGAAAGGCGAGGAGCTGCTTGATGTCGACGTTCGAGAGGCCGTCGCCGTAGGTGACCAGGAAGTTGTCGCCCTTCACGTGCTGCTCGACCCGCTTCACGCGGCCGCCCGTCATCGTGTCGACGCCCGTGTCGGCGAGCGTGACCTCGAAGTCGAAGGGTTCGCCGTTGCCGTGGTACCAGACCTGCCGCCGGCCGCCAACCGCGACGGTGCAGTCCTGCGTCATCGCCTCGTAGTTGAGGAAATAGTCCTTGATCATGCTCCCCTTGTAGCCGAGGCAGAGCACGAAGCGATTGAGGCCGTGATGGCCAAAGAGCCGCATGATGTGCCAGAGGAGCGGCCGGCCGCCTACCTCCACCATCGGCTTGGGGCGGTATTCCGTCTCCTCGCGCATGCGGGCGCCTTGGCCACCGCAGAGGATGACGACGTCCATGAAAAGCCTCCTGCCGCAAGGAATCGGATGGCAGCCGGCGCTGCATTCTCCGCGATTAGAAGATTACCACGAGAACTCAGGCGGGAGATTCAGGCGGAAAGCACGCCTGCGGGGTGTTGAGCGGGCTGCGGGCGAGCCAAAGCGCAACAGCGCATGCCGACTTTTGCGGTTACTCCCGATCTGACGGGCCAGTACAACCTCCCGCCCCCGCCTCGGGGCCAGGAGCCGGCCCGTGCCCCAGCGATCCAGAAGAGCGTTGTCGAGAAGCGAGGGTGGCCGCTGCGCTGGTCCCGTCGCTTCCGCTCCGGGCTTTTTGGGGTCGGGGGACAGGATTGTGCGCTCCCCACGAAGCCCCGGGCGGAAGCCCGGGGACACCGCGCTGTTGCTGGTTATGTCCGCACTCGCGGTGATCGCTGTCGCCGTGGTTGCGCGTGCCGAGCCGCCGGCACCGGCCACGCCCGCGTCGCCGCCCGTCAGCGCCGACGAACGCTTGGCCCTGCTTCCCCCGATCGATTTCAACCTCGAGGAAGACACGTTTGCCAACGAACCGATCTCCGATGTCGATCCCGATGCCGCCACGCCGCGCCGCCGCCGTGGTGGCCCGCCCTTCGGGTCTTCGGCGCCCGTGTCGCTCGGGGCGTTTTGGGCGCCGGCCGTGAATGTCGGCGGGCAGGATGCCACGCTCGCCATGAATGCGGAGTTTGCGCGGGTGGCCACGCCGATCGGCGTGCCGGCCGAGGGGAAGCCGCTGTGGCTCGCGATCGGGAAGTTTGGTCGGCTCGAGCTCGTCACCGACGCCGTGCTCCCCGACTCGGGCCTGCCCGTGCCCAGCCAGCTCTGGCTCATCGAGACGGGCTTCATGCATGTGAGGCCGCTCGACGACGGCGGCTCGATCGGTGGCAACTTTTTGTTTGGCTCCGCGAGCGACCGGCCTTACGCCGCCGGCCGCGACCTCACGCTCATGACCGTCGGCTTCTACAACCGCCCCGCGGCCCGCGGCGACGACGAATGGAGCTACAGCATCTTTTATTCGCCCACGTCGCAGCTCCCCTACCCGCTGCCGGGCATCGCCTATGTGTGGCGGCCGAGCGATCGCTTCGAGGCCAAGCTCGGCCTGCCGCCGGCCCTCGAATGGCGGCCCACCGACGACTGGACGTTTACGGCCAACTACTTTCCGCTCGTAAACTTCAACGC
>JAIXPT010000236.1 GCA_027486095.1 Planctomycetaceae bacterium
CCGCGGAGGAAGGTCGCCGCCAAGAGGCCGATCACCACCACCACCGTCGCCACGAGCAGCCGCGGGATGTAGTTCACCACCTCGCCCATCGCATTCGAGATGCTGTCGAGGCCGAGGATGTTGAACGCCGCCATCGTGAACACGCACATCAAGAGCCAGAACACGATGCCGCCGACGATCGTCGGGAGCGGCCGGCGGATGCCGACGTCGGTCATGCTCTGCGCGAGGCCGCTCTTCTCGGCGGCCGTCTGCAGCCCGATCTTCTCGCTCACCACGGCGATCACGCTGCCCACCCAGCGGGCCACCACGTAGCCCACCACGAGCACCACCGCCATCGCCACCACCTTCGGCGCGAGCAGGATCACCTGGCTCCATGCCTGGGTGAAGCTATCGACGAGCGCCTGCTTCGAAACATTGACGGTCTCAGCCGCCGTCTGCCCAACCTGCGTGAAATCGTTCATCAAATCTCCTCGTGAAACCCTTCCTTGGACTTCCGAACCCTTTCCGCTGCGCCGGCGCCACACCGGCGAGTGTCTTGTCAGCGACGACCGTCACGGCCGCCAGAAGATGAGTTGCCGGCGGCCACCACCGCGCAACAAAAAATTTTTCTCCCCTGTTTTCAGCGGCGTTTTCTCCGCTCCGGCCAGGTGCCGGTCAGCGTGTAGCGGAACGCCGCCCCCAGTGCGGCGGCCATGTGCACGAGGGCCCAGGCCGTCGCCCCGAACGCGAATTGGAGAATGTGCAGCGCGAGGAGCCGCGGATGCAGCTTGCGCCGCACGCCGGCCGTAAAAGTCGGCGCAGGCGGCACCGGCGGCACCGCGAGTGTGGCCAATCGCTCCAGCGGATCCACTGGCTCTGGCGAATCCGCGTGCTCCGCCGAGTCCGGGGGATTCAAAGGCTCGCGTCCGTGGGCATCCTGGGGCCGTTCCGAAGCGCTCATCGTTTCTCCTCCGCCAGTCGGGCCCGAATCCGGCTCACCCGCATGCGCAGCGCGGCGGCCGTGGAACCGAAGATCTCGGCCAGTTCATCGTAGTCGTGTCCTTCGGCAAACTTCATGAGCACGAGCGCGCGATCCTCCTCGTCGAGGCCGGCGAGCAACTTCGTCATGTCGTGGCCCGCATCGACGGCCGCGGCCACCGCCGGCTGCCGATCGGCATGGGCATCGATCTGCTCGGCCTCGCCCGGCCCCTCGCGCCGCCGCCGGCGCGATCGCGACCGGCGCAGCATCAGGCAGGTGCGGAGCGCCACGCCATGCAGCCATGTCGAGTAGCGCGAGCGGCCGGCAAATTTCGCCCGCTCGAAGAACAGCCGCACGAACACCTCCTGCGCGGCGTCTTCCGCATCGTGCTGCGTGCCCATCAGCCGCCAGCAGACCCGCCACACCCGCTCTCGATAGCGCTCCATGAGCGCCGTGAACGCAGCGCCATCCGACCCTTCACGGGCGGCCTGGGAGGCGAGCGCTTCGTCGGAAAGCGCGGCAAGCCCGGCGATATCGGACGTGGCGGGAGGCGTCATTCACGGGAAAGCGTACCTGCAAGCGATGGATGCATGGCAAGTGTGCTGATGCGACTCGACTCGCCCAATCCGGCTGGTGGCTGGCCAGACCCTTCGTCACTGGAAGCCCGAGCTTCCCCTGGAGCGACAGGCTGAAGCCTGTCCTCCGTGTCCTACTTCTTGATCAAGTCGCGGACGGTCATGCCGCTCGGGATCATCGGCAGCACGTGCTCCTGGTAGGGCACCTGCACGTCGAGAATCGCGGGGCCCTTCGCGTCGATGAGCCGCGTGAGGGCGGGCTCGAGATCCTCCTTCGCCGAGATCGTTTCGGCCTGCCAGCCGAAGCCCTTCGCGATCGCCACGAAATCAGGGTAGCGATTGTCGGGCGAGATGCCATCACCCTGGCCGCAGGCTTCGGGGTGATCGACGGGGCCGAGGTAGGTGTGGGCGCGGTTGCCCTTGAAGAAGCGGTCTTCCCACTGCACCACCATGCCGAGGTGTTGGTTGTTCAAGAGCAACACCTTCACCGGGATGTCTTCGGTGCGGCAGGTGGCGAGCTCTTGGATGTTCATGAGGATGCTGCCGTCGCCGTCGATATCCACGACGAGCGCATCGGGCCGGCCCACCTTCGCCCCCATGGCCGCGGGCAGGCCGAAGCCCATCGTGCCCAGGCCGCTCGATGAGAGCCACGTGCGCGGCTCGCGAAACTTGTAGAACTGCGCCGCCCACATCTGGTGCTGCCCCACGCCCACCGTGATCACCGTCTCGCGGTCGGCCGTGAGCCGCGAGAGCGTCTGAATTGCTTCCTGGGCGAGGATGCCCGGATACTTCGTGTCGTATGAAAAGGGATCTTCCTTCTTCCACTCGGCGATCTGGGCGTGCCAGGGCTCGAGGCTCGCCGTGGGCTTCTCGACGATCTTGTTGAGGGCGTGGAGGGCGTCTTCGACGTCGGCCACGATCGGGATGTGCACGAGCTTGTTTTTGTTGATCTCCGAGGGATCGACGTCGATATGCACGATGAAGCCGTGCTGGGCGAATTCGCTCACCTTGCCCGTGACGCGGTCGTCGAAGCGGACGCCGATCGCGAGCAGCAAATCGGCCTGATCGACGGCGTAATTCGCATACACGCTGCCGTGCATGCCGAGCATGTCGAGCGA
>JAIXPT010000181.1 GCA_027486095.1 Planctomycetaceae bacterium
AGGTGAAACATCCCGTCGGGCCCGGCCACGGGCGCGAGCGGATAGGCATTGCGCCGCCCCTCGCCGTCGAAGACGGGAGCGTCCACGAGCCGCCGCCACGCCCGCGACTCGACGTCGTAGATGTTGAGAAACGTGCTGCCGTCACCGCTCTTGCCCGAGCGATATTGAAACACGAGCCGGCCGTCGGCGAGCGTGAGAAACACCGGATACGTGCAGCGCTCCTCGTCGCGGCCCACCATCGTCTTCACCTGCTCGAACGATTTGATCTCGCCCGGCTCGCGGGTGCGCCAATAGGTGAGCGGATTGCAGTGCATGTTGCCCGCGAGGTGCAGGTGGCCGGCCGAGTCGGCAGTCATCACGATCGAGTTGTGGCTGTCCCAGCCGAGCACGGCCGACGTCTCGGGCCGGCCAAACCGCGGTGGCTCGCTCCGCTCCGACGGCAGCCGGAAAAAATCCCAGGCGTCGCTGCCGAGCGCGCGGGCCGCGACCGTGAGACGGCGGTCGGCTGCATAGAAGCCCACATATTGCCGGCCCTCGTGCGTGAGCAGGGCGAAGCCGACCGGGTGCCCGGCCCACACCGGCGCCACATCGACGCTGCTCACGACCTCACCCGCCAGCGCGGATGTGTCTGCCCGTGGGGCGGTTGCCCCCAGCAGGGCAATGGCGAGCACCAAGATGTGGCGAAGGACACGGTTTCGAGCACCAGACATGACCATCGATCTCCGCGACGAGATGAGAAAATCCTGCTCGATTATCAGCGGGAAATGGGAAGCCACGAGTCGATTTGTCGAGGGTTTTGCCAAAAACCTCCGGTTCTTCCCCCATCGGAAGCCCGAGGCGTGAGCCGAGAGGATGCTCCCCGCTAAAAGCCCGAGGCGCGTGCCGACGGAAGATAATCGCCCCTATTCCGATCGGGGCGAGGGTGAGTTTTCGGGACACCGCGTCATTTCTTGGGGAGCTGTTCAATGACCGATTCGCGTGTTGCCACGGTTCAACAACTATTCGTGCGGCACCAGTCGGCCGTGCGCGCCTTCGCGATCGCCCTCACCGGCGACTTCGCCGCGGCCGACGACGTCGTGCAGGAAACATTCCTGACCGTCACGGCCAAGGCGGCCGACTTCGAGCCCGACACCAACTTCGTGGCCTGGGCCTGCGCGATCGCGCGGCTCAAGGTGCTGGAACACCGCCGGACGGCCAAGCGGTTTTCGCCGGCCGTGGTCGAGTCGCTCGCCGCCTCGATCCCCATCGCCGAGATCGGCCCCGACCTCGGCCAGGCGCGGCTGCCGCTCTTGCTCGAGTGCCTGAAGCACCTGCCGCCGCGGTCCCGGGAGCTAATCCGCCTGCGGTATTACCTCGAGCAGGGGCCGAGCGAAATCGCCACGGCCCTGGGCAGATCGGTGGGGGGCGTGAACACGGCGCTCCTCAAGGCTCGCGATGCGCTTCGCGATTGCATGGCGGCAAAGCTCGCCGCGGACGGAACAGGAGTGATTCAATGATGCGCGACCACCTCACCCATCTGATCGATGCGTGGCTCAACGGCACGATCGACGACGTCGAACTGGCGGAACTGGAGGTGGCTCTCCTGGAGTCGCTCGAAGCCCGCCATGAGTTCTGGCGGCGGGCCTCGCTCCACGGGATGCTCCACGAGGCGGCGAAGATCGAATTCGCGGCAGATGACGCGGCCGACGTGTCACCTGGCCTGCCTCAATTCACGGCGCCGTCGCTGCGAGCCGGCCGCACGGCCTGGCTCCGCGGCGGCATCGCCCTCGGCACGGCGCTGCTCGTGGCGGGCGGCTGCGGCCTTGGCTCCGTCGTCACGTCGCTCGCCTTCGCCTATTCGGGCCTGCTCGGGCGCACGCCGCCCGGGGTGGTCGTCCACCACGAGGGCTTCGAGCGGCCGCCCGCGCCCGAGCGGCGAAATCTGCCCGATCGGCTCGACGTGTGGGGCGGCGACGAGAGCCTGGTCGTCGGGCCCGAATATGGCGTCGTGCCGCAGTCGGGCGACAAGATGCTCAAGTTTCTTTCGTCCGGACCGCAGGGGGCGACGTGGCGCGGAGCGGCCGCGGAGATCTGGCGGATTCTCGACCTCGACGCGGTGCGGGCGGCGGCCGGCAGCCGCGACGTGCGGATCGATGTTTCCGCCTGCTTCAACGGCTGCAGCACCGCAGGCGGTCCGCGGCAGTGTTGGATCAGCGCGATCGCCACCGACACGCACCCCCGGGATCTGGGCCCTGACTGGCGCACGCAGTTCGAGGCGGCCCAGAAAAACCCGGTGGCCGTGGCGACCGCGCAGGCGCAGGAGCGGATCGACGCCGATCCCGCCACATGGCAGCGGTTCGCCGTCACCGTCACGGCTCCCGAAGGGGCCCGCTATCTCCTGCTCCACTGCCTCACGGAGTATCGGCCGGCAGAAGATGCCGACGTGGCCAGCCGCTGCGGCCAGTATGTGGACGACATCGAGGTGCTCGCCTCGGCGGCGCGGCCGGCCCTGGTCTCGAAGGCCATCTCTCGGCCGGAGGCACGGCGATGATCACCGGTTGGCTGCCACCGACGCACGCGCCGCCTGCGAACTACGGAACACCTCCCTCCGACGACGGCACGATCCTCGGCCGCGCCGTGCGGTTTATCCACGAGAATGCCACGCGGGGCATCCGTGTGCGCGATGTCGCCGCACACATCCGCGCGAGCCGCCGCTGGCTCGACGGGCAGTTCGTCGAGCAGCTCGGCCGGACGCCCCACGAAGAGATCGTGCGGGTGCAGTTCGCCCGGGTCGAGCAGCTCCTCGCCCAGTCTGATCTCTCGCTGGAAGAAATCGCCGGCCAGTGTGGGTTTCGCCACGCCGAATACATGAGCGTGGCCTTCAAACGCTGCTACGGCGTGTCGCCGAGCCAATGGCGCGGCCGCCGTGTCTCACGCGCCCGGCACCGCTCGTAGCGCGGTTTTCCGCAGGCCGCGTCACCGTCACGGCTTCCTCAACGGATCCATCACTTCGATGAACGGAAACCGCTTGAAGTGGGTGTCGTTGGTGTAGATGGCCCGCACGCCGTTTTCGCGCATCAGCACGGCGGTGTGGACGTCGAAGACGACGTTGCCAGCCAGCCGGGGAACCTCGGCGAACACTTCCTGCGCCACGTGCAGGTGGCGCTCCGTCTCCACGAGCATGCCGCACCC
>JAIXPT010000245.1 GCA_027486095.1 Planctomycetaceae bacterium
TCGCTGGATACGGCGATGGAGAAGACCCTCAAGCCCTTGTCGCTCGCCGAGGTGCTCGAGCTCGAGAAGTCGGGAGCACAGCTGCTCGACGTCCGCGACGGCATCGATTTCGAAGGTGGCCACCTGCGTGGGGCTCTCAACATTGCTTTGAACGGCAAATACGCCACGTGGGCGGGGTCGATGCTCTCCCACGACAAGCCGATCGTGGTGATCGCGGAGGAAGGCGGGCCGAGCGGAGGCGACGATCCCGCTGCCGAGGCCGTGATGCGGCTCGGTCGGATCGGCCTCGACAACGTGGCCGGCTACCTCGCCGGCGGCATGAACGCGCTGGCTACCCGCGACGATCTCGTGGAACGCACGGCCCGGATCACGGCCCCGGCCCTCGCAGAATGGCTTGCCGGCCGGCGGCCCGACGCCGGGGCGGCGCCGATCGTGGTTGACGTGCGGAGCGAGGCGGAGCATGCAGGCGGGCACATCGAGGGGAGCCTCAACATCCCGCTCGCGCATCTTGACGAGCGGATCGGCGAGATTCCCGCCGGCCGACCGGTGGCCGTGCACTGCGAAGGTGGCTACCGCTCTGCGATCGCCGCCAGCCTGCTGCAGAAGCTCGGCCGCCGCAACGTCCACGACATCGTGGGCGGCTACAAGGCCTGGCTCGCGGCGAAGCTCCCCGCATGACGGCGCTCCGGGGGTGACCGCAGCTTGCCGCGGCCTCCCAGTTTTACGAGCCTGGCGGCCTTCCGCTCCAATCCGAGCCGTGAACTGGTCGAAACACTGGGGATCGAGGGATGGACTGCGATCGGCGTCTCGTGACCGGAAGCCCAATGCCGACGAGCCGGAGACTACGACACGCGATCGTGCTGGCGACGGCTGTTGCCGGGGCGGCGGCCTGTGGACAGGAGTTCCGGGAACTCGACACAGACCGCGATGCCTTCACCCCGGCCACCCGGCCGGTGGCCGTGGGCCGAGTCGTCACGGAGGCGTCGTACGCGTTCATCGACAACCGCGGCACGCCCGCCACGAACAGCTTTCCAGAGCTGCTCATCCGGCTCGGGGTGCGCGAGCGTTTCGAGTGGCGATTCGGCGTGAATTACGAAGCGGGCTCAGGGGGCAGCGTCGTGTCGGCCGTCGAAACGGGCGAGGGTGTCGAGGGCGAAGAACTCGCCTCGGAATCCAACGTGTTGTATGGCTTCAAGGCGCTGGTGTCGGAGCAGAGCGGCTGGGTGCCGCGCAGCAGCGCGATTGTCGAGGCATTCACGCCCCTCTCGGGGGACGTGTGGGGCACGGAACCGGCGGTCACTTATGTATTCGGCTGGGAGGTATTCGGCGGGGAGCTTGCCCAGGCATGGCGATTCGATGCGGCTATCCGCTACGTGCTCGCCGACAGTGCCGAGGGGCTCTTCAACAAATGGCTACCTTCGGCCGTGCTCCGGATGCCGGTCACTGAGCGCTGGGAGGTGCACGCCGAGTGGTTCGGCAGCTGGAGTGATGGGCTCGAAGACGAGAAAGTGCGCCCCTTCGTCGGCCCCGGCACGCACTTCATGATCACGCCGAATCTCGAGATCGGCTGCCGCATGGGCTGGGGCCTCACGCAGGATGCAGCGGCCTACTTCGCAGACTCGGGCCTCGGCTGGCGGTTTTGAACGCCTCGCGACGAGGCGACACGGTCGCAGGCCGTGAGGGCGTGATGTCGGGGGCACGAGAGGCTCGCTACACTCGGCAGCGATGACGCTCTCCGGCGATGAATTCCTGCGGCTCGAAAGCCTGATCTACCGGCCTGTCTCGACCCGCCCTGATTGGCTCAAGGCGTGGCGGAACGAGGCCAACTACCTGCTCTTCCTCGCGCGGCGAGCAAGCGATGCCGACGATGTCGAACTCCTCGAGGAACTGGAGGAGCAGGCTCGGGAGATGGCGGATGTCGTCGAGGCGCGGTGGCGGGCGGAAGGATTGTGACCACGGCAGCGGTCGCATGGGACGCACGCATTGCAAGCACAGTAGGCCCGGTGTGATTCGAACACACGACCAAGGGATTATGAGTCCCCTGCTCTAACCACTGAGCTACGGGCCCGTAGGTGGCGGGATTCTACCGCAGGGGCACGGGGATCATCGTGTGTCCGGCGCGGTTGTCCGCAATGGCAGATCTTCGTGGCGGCCCTCGAAGATCGCGATATCCACCTGGAAGGGGCGGCTCGATACCGTGAGCTCGCCGGAGAACGGGTAGCCAAAGAGAGAGATCAGATAGAGGTTGAGCCCGATGAGGAGCGCTGCCAGCGCCGTCAAGAACCGCTGCAGAGTCACGCTCTGGGTGCGGAACAGGCCCGCGAAAAGAATCGTGACCGCTCCCCCGAGAATGAGCACGAACCACTCGACCGCCGGCACGCCGTATTCCGCGGTGCCGATCCGTTCACGGCGGTAGTCCCAGAGTTGCCGCAGCTGCTCGAGGAGCATCGGGAAGACGGCCTTTTCCGATTCGGCTACGGGCTCGAAACCGTCGAGGCTCTTCACCAGATCGAAGGCGAGCTTCCGGGCCTGCGGGCTGGCCTGAGCCTGCGCCATGCGCGGCCACTCGTCCTCGACCACCCGGTGGGCATACTCCTTGCAGAGCTCCTGGACCCGTGCGCGCGGATCGGCCGGGAGCCTGCCCGCCAGGAGAAAGATGTCGGCCAGCGCGTTCGATTCCTTCTGTACGACATCGATCGCATGCTCGAAATGCACGAGCGAATCCACCACGATCAGGCCGAGCAAGACGGCATACAGCGTGCCCACCACGGAGAGCAGATTGCCCGTGATGTCGTGGGCCTGCTGGAGGAGCTCCTTTTCGAACACCGAGCGCACGAGGGCCACGAGCGAGATCGCAGCCACGATACCGCCGAGGATGATCAAGAGCCCGGTCGTGAAGCCGTGGAATTCCATGAGCCACGTTTTTCCTCAGGGCTTTGCGGCACCGCTCACGAGCGCGGTCAGGCGGCCAGTGCACTTGGCCCCGGGCGGCACGTTGACCTTGAGGAACAACACGCCGTCGCGGTCGGCTGGTTTTTCATACTGGCTGCCGACGGTGAACGGGCGGGGCTGCTTGTCGGACGCCTGGCGGTCGGCCGCGTCGGCGGCGGCGATCACGCCCATCACGGCGCCGAACGGCACGTGCGGGATCAGGTCTTCGGCGGGATTGGCGCTCGGCGCGCCATCCGGGCCGGCCTCGATGCTCGTGACGAGCTTGTAGTCGCCCGAGACCTGGATCCGCACCGGCTTGCCCCTTTCGACCGCCCCGATCGGCTGCCACGATTTCCCGAGGTCGAGGCTCACCTCGAATTCACCGGCATCGAGGATCCTGTCTTCGAGCTCGGTGAGCTTCGTCTTGACCACGTCGTTCTGGGGATCGAGCTTCTGGAGCGCCTCGAGGAGCACCTTCGCGCGGTCGTATTGGCCGGCATCCTCAAACGACTTGATCAGCTGATTGGTGTCGCGGAGGAATGTCTCGCGCACCTCCTCCATCTTGGCCTCGAGCCGCTTGAGCTCGGGGGGATTCGCGGGCCGCTGCCGGGATCTCCCGCCCGGCTGGCTCGCCGTGGCCGCCGATGGGCCGGCAATGCCCATCGACGACAACGCCACGAGGGTCAGGCATAGCGCGACGCGACGCATGAAATCCTCTTCGGTGCAATAAATGGCCAGCAGCGAAAAGTATGGCGACTTCAGCCGCGACGAACCAGACGGTGCCCGGCGCTACGGCTCGACCTCTTTGAGGAGCCGGAAGAGGTCGCTCTCGGTGGTGAGGATCAGCGTGGAATCGCGGCCGAGCGTTTCCCGATAGGTGTCGAGCGTCTTCGTGAAGGCGTAGAAATCGGCCGCCAGCGGGCTGGCCGTGTAGGCCCGGGCGTAGATCTCCGAGGCCTTGGCGTCGGCCGCACCCGTGAGCTCCTGCACCTTGCGGTAGGCTTCTGATTCGATCCGCCGCAGATCTTTCTCCTTGCGGCCCTGGATTTTCGCCGCCTCGCCGGCCCCCTCCGAGCGGAAGCGTTCGGCGATCTGCAGCCGCTCCGACATCATGCGGTCGTAGATCTTCTCGATCACGCCGCTCTTGTAATTGATCCGCTTCACGCGCACGTCGAGCAGTTCGATCCCCCAGATGCCCACCTTCTGCATCGCTGCGGCGAGGATCTCTTTCTCGAGCGCCTCGCGGCCGAAGCGGATCGGCGGCAGGCCGCCCGCCCCGGCGTCGGCGAGGGCGGCATCGCGCTCGGGCTTGCGATCTTTGTCGGACCGCACGAGTTCGATCAGGTCGTGGCGGGCGACCACGTTTCGCGTCTCGCTGCCGATGATGTCGTCGAGGCGGGAGAGGGCGCTGCGCTCGTCGCGCAGGCTCTGGAAATACTTGAGCGGATCGGCGATCCGCCAGCGGGCGAACGTATCCACCACGACGAACAGCTTGTCGCGGGTGGTCATCTCGCCCGGCGGGCCGTCCCATTCGAGAATCCGCTTCTCGAACCGGTTGGCCGTCTGGACGAACGGCAGCTTGAAGTGCAGGCCGGCACCCGACCGCGATGCGGCGGCGTTGATCGGCTCGCCGATCGGCCGGCCAAACTGCGTGAGCACCACCTGCTCGGTCTGATCGACGGTGTACGCGCAGCCGAAAAGGCCGATGGCGGCGAGCACCGCCAGAAACGCCCCCAATGGCGATACGATCCAGTCGGCCACGCGGCGCAGCGCCACGATCAGGGGATGGTTGATCGGCAGCGGGCTCATGGCTGCGACCTCCGGGCGGGGCCTGGGGGCTGGGGCTGCGGCACCGTCGCCGGCAGATTCATGAGCGGCAAAAACTGTTTGGCGTCGGCGTCGAGGATCACCTTGCCGCCAAGCTGCGGCAGCACCTCACCGATCGCCTCGAGATAGAGCCGCTGCCGCGTCACGGCGGGGGCCTTTTCATATTGTTCGAGGAGCGCCTTGAATCGGGCCACGTCGCCCTCGGCTTCGTTGACTCGCTTCGTGGCATAGCCCTCCGCCTCGCTGAGCTGCTTCTGGGCCTCGCCGCTGGCCCGGGGCACGACCTTGTTGTATTCGCCGTTGGCCTGGTTGATCATCTGCTCGCGCTCTTGCTGGGCGCGGTTCACCTCTTCGAAGGCCTGCTGCACGGCCGTCGGCGGATGCACGTTCTTGAGCTGCACCTGCTGAACCCGCAGGCCCATGTGGAGGGTTTCGCAGAGTGCAGAGAGCTTGGCGATCGCCTCGTTCTCGATGCCCTGCCGGCCGATCGTGAGCACTTCATCCACCGTGCGGTCGCCCACCACCTCGCGCATCACGCTCTCGGAGAGGTCGCGGAGCGTGGGGCCGGGCTCGCGGTGGTTGTAGAGATATTGCTCGGGGTCGCTGATCTCGTATTGCACCACCCA
>JAIXPT010000066.1 GCA_027486095.1 Planctomycetaceae bacterium
GGCCATGAGGAGCACCTGCGTGATCCGATCGACCACCTCGACCTCGGCGAGCTGCATGTCGTCGGCCGGCGTTCGATCCTCGGCCGGCGCGGCAACCCGGATCACGAGCTCCCGCCGACCGGCCGCCTCGAGGCCGGGCACGTCGAACCGCGCCGTCGCCAGCGCGCCGTCGGCCCCCAGCACCACGTCGGCCGCCTCGATCACGCGGGCCGCTCCGCCTGCCGCGGCCTCGGCGAGTTCCACCCGCACCGTCCGTCCGGCGAGCCCCTGCGCCTGCAGATAGCCCGTCACGGAGAACCGGTCGCCGGGAAACACACGGGCCGGCGCGAGCACATCGGCCACCCGCACGTTGGGCGGCAGCACCTCGGAGCCGATGCCTATCGCATGCACCGGCACGCGGCTCCGGGTGAGAGCCGCCGTGGCCGCGGCCGGATCGAGCCCCGCGTTGTTGGCGCCGTCCGACAGCACGATCACGCCCGCCAACACGCCCGGAGGCTCCTGGTCGATCACTTGGGCGAGCGTCTCGCCCAGCCGCGTCTCGAAGCCACGCGGCACGAGCCGCTCGTGCCACGCAGCGGCGGCTTCAGCCGCGGGCACGGCTTCGCCGGGCGCCGGCTCGCGCCGGGCCGGCAGCACCGCGAGCGGCTCGGCATCGGCGTCGAACCGCCACAGCGAGACCTCGTGCGTGTCACCGAGCGCTGCGAGCAGCCCGCCCGGCTCCAGGATTTCGAGAGCCCGCGCGGCCCGCGATGCGTCGCCGCCTTCGGCGCGGGCGAGCCCGTCGTCGATCGTCATGCTGGCGCTCGTATCGACGACCACCGCAACCCGCGAGGGAAACCGCACCTCGTGCTCGGCCGTGCGCTCGAAATCGAGATAGGCGGCGGCGAGCGCCGCGAACGCCCCGAGCCGCAAGGCCGCGAGCACCGCGCCCACGCCGCGCGGCAATTCCGCCGCATCGCGCCGAACCATCCAGATCACGAACGCGGCGAGCGCCACGAGCACCGCCACGAACAGCGGCATCTGCCACCACTGGGAGAAGCCCTCCACGACCGCGCTCGTGATCCGATGCTGCACCTCTTCGGTAGTGGCCAAGAGTGGCGGCAGGAGCGGCGGCGGGATCAGACTCGGAATGCGGATCGGCATGGATGCTGAATGACGGTGGTCGGCGGGCACGTATCAGGCTGCAGGCCGACGGCTCGGCAGGTGGTAGCTCGCGGAATACGAGACGATCTGTTCGACGACGAGAATCGCGAGCAGGGCATACAGCAGCGGATGAACGAGCGACACGCCGGCGAGCGCGCCCGAGCCGGGCTCGAGGTCGGCCGCGGTTTCGTAGCGAAACGGAATCCCCGCGAGCGTGCGGTCGAGCCGGTCGCGGCCGATCCGCTCCAGCCGCCCCTCGTCGGCCGCCACGTTGACGGCGAACGCCCGCTCGCGCTCGGTGCCATCGAGCCGCTTCCACCGGGCGACATAGGCGCCGGCCGTCGTGGTGGGAAGGCGGGCCGTGAGCCGGCCATCGTCCCCGAGCGCGGCAGTCTGATGCACGAGCGTGCCCTGCGGCGGCACGAGCACGTCAACCTCGTGCTCGTCGCCGACCGGATCGAGCACCACCTCCAAGGGAGCGCCCACCTCGAGCACCGCCGCCCGGCGCCGCGCCGCGGCCAGATGGCTCTCGAGTTCGAGCATCACGACGACCCAGCTGGGGTTGCCGCGGGCCCAGTTGTTCCACACCGGGGCCGCCGTCGTGAGCACCGCGGCCACGAGCCCCGCGCCGAAGGGCCGCTCGACCACGAGCGGCGCGCCATTGCGGAGCGAGAGCAGCCGGCGAAGCCCGTCGCCGGCAGGCGGCTCGTAGCCGCGTTCCACCGCGAGATACCGCTCGATCCGCACGGCGTCGAGCAGCGGATTCCGCTGGCCGGAGAGCACCGCCACCACCGGATGGTCTTCCACCCGCACGTCTGGAATGTCGGCCGTGGCGGCGCCGCCGAGATCGACCGCTCCCGCCAGCGGCACCGGATAGAGGCCCGCCCCCGCGCGATGGAGCCTGCCATTCACCACGTCGACGCGCGTGCGCGGGCCGCCGAAAAACACGGCGCTTCCGCCCGCCTTCACGAACGCTTCGAGCGCCGCGATCTCGGGCTGATCGAGCTGGGCCACGTCGAGCAGCCACACGCAGTCGAATGCGGCGAGATCGAGCGTGGCCAGGGCACGAGGGGCCTCGATCCGCGGCCGCAGGCCCGTCGGAGCGCCGGCGCCAGGCGCGAGCGCCGTGGCCAGATAGAAGGCGTCGCCGGTGCGGGCGCCACCCTGCGGATCGCCGTCGATCACGAGCACGTCGATGCGCTCGGCCACATCGACCACCGTCGCCCGCAGGTTGTCGGCCGGCACCGCGTCGGCCGGCAGCCGCGCGTCGATCACGTGGCTGCCGGGCTGGGGAAACCGCACGTCGAACCGCTGCACGGCCACGCCGCCGGCCGGGATGTCGTCGATCCTCGTACCCGGGCGATCGGCCCCGTCTTCGTGCAGCTCCACCGTCACGCCGCGCGCGGGCCGGTCGGAGTCGTTGCGCACGGCCACCTCCACGGGCAGCACCACGCCCGTGGCGGGCACGCCGCCGGCCACCTCGAGCCGCTCGATCGAAAGATTCCCGGCGGTGCCTTCGGCCGCGCAATCGACGAGCCGGATCTCGACGCCCGCAGCCGCCATGCGCCCGAGCAGCTCGGCCGTCTCGTCGGCCGCCTTCCAATTTGCGGCGCGAAAATCGCTGACGAGCCAGAGCACCTTCGCCGCGGTCGTCGCCCCCAGTGTTTCGAACGCCGCCGCGAGCGCCCCGCGCGGGTCGGCATCGGTCTGCGAGCAGACGAGGCGGCCCAGTTCGTCGCGAATCTGCTGGACGACGGCCGGCACCACGGCCTCGCGATCGAGGTCGAAGCGGCC